>JBBKWI010000162.1:0-97556 GCA_037968875.1 Candidatus Sericytochromatia bacterium
AGAAATTCTTATGGTTCGTTAAAAGGGACATTCAAGATATCTGTCGACTTTGACGAGCCGCTCGATGACTTTAAAAATTATATGTGATGAAGATTAATATTTTACCTGCACTCCAACCCCGCAGTTCGACCTGACTCGCGGTCATTACGAATCCAGGTCTCAGATTAATGGCAAGTGTTTGCATAGACTTTGTTCTTGTACAACTTGACTGAGGTGTTGCGTCGAAATCCTAGAAAATTTAAGGTATAATGGGTTCAGATAAGTACTTATAAAAAACTAAAAATCATCTGTTTTCCGCTATACAAACTTGATTTTCGCCAATTTAATGAATAAATAGCTAAGGAGTCAATCAATTAAACGGAATAAAAATTTGAGTGCTACAATATATGTTAAGTGACAAGGTTAAATATACTATGATTGATCTTGAAAAAATAGCTCAAAAAGAAAAATTAAAGTCTCTTGGTATTGTGGGTTCAAGAGCAAGAGGTGATTCAAATAAATTCTCCGATTATGATTTAATAGGAATATCTGATGAGGTTAATTTTAAAAGATTTAATATAGGTAAGGATATTTTTGAATTACATGTAACTAAATCTATCTTAGATTGGCAACATAAACCGTCCTGGTGGTACACACTTGAATATGTTGAGGTAGTCATTGACGATGGTTCAATAGAAAGACTGCCTGAATTAATTGATTTATGGCAAAGCAACTACTCACCTTCAAAAAAAGACATACAAAATAATTATAATTGGCTTGTATCTGTCGAGCAAAAAATTAAAGGAGCAAATAACAAAACCAAATTAACCTTTATTTTAACGACAAGCTTGTGGGAAATATTATCAGGTGTATTTATTTCAAAAAGAAAACCTGTCCCAGCAAATTCAGACATGTTTCGATTAGCGCCATCAGTAATTGGCGTTGATAATTTTAATAAATTAATTTGTGGCTCTCTAGAAGATAAGAAAAACGTTTCACTAAATTTAATTAGTAATGTCAAAATAGCGCATAACCAGACAATCAACTGGACACCCTGACGATTGACGGACATTTAAGTGCTGCAAAATAAAAAATATTTAGAGCATTACAACCCCGCAGCTCAACCTGAATCGCAGCCGCTGCGTGTCCAGGTCGCAGGTTAAGCGCAAGCGTTTCATAGACAAAAAAAACAGACATTGTTGTTGTACAACTTGTCTGTGGTGTCGAGTTAATGACCTGGAAAATTTGAGCTCTATTTAGTTCAGGTGAGTGTTTGGTTTATTTCGAGGTTTAGAAGTACTCGAAACTGTCTGTTTTTCGCTATACAACTAGAAGTGGCGACCTGACTGAATGCAGGTCAAGAGATGGTTATATGCATTAGCCTCCCTAGGTTAAGTGAGTTATCTTTAAGTTGCTGAGGGATTAATACCAAAGTGCCTTTTATACTCCCGGCTGAATTGAGCCTGACTATTATAGCCGACCAAACTACCCGCTTCGCTGACGTTTCTTCCTTCTTTGATGAGTTTTTGAGCCTCATTTAGTTTCACAGATTTAGCATACTGCAATGGGGAAACATGCATTACATTTTTAAAGTTTTCGTAAAAAGTGGTTTGCCCCATATGAACCATATCAGCCAATCGCTCTACAAAAATAGCTTTATCCAGATTCTGATGTATAAAATCAACCGCTTTTGATATACGTTGAATGGCACCTCTTTGCTGTAAAAGAAATTGCAATTCATTACCTCTATTACCTTCTAAAAGCCTATAGTAAATCTCATCTATAATGGCATCTGACAATAAAACTGTATCTCTGGGGTGAGGTAACAATTTAAAAAGTCGGTAGAAGGGATCGAGCAAATTATCACTGAGTGGGATAGAAAAAATGTTAGATGAATTCACTGCGTTAGGTTTGGCCGCAGAACCATCAAATTGTTCAATCCGCATCAGAATATTAGCCATGCGACTCAAATCCATAGCCACACCAGCTGCTAGAAAAGGTTTGTCAGGGCTGGCTTCAATAATTTCAGTATCCATAACCATAGGATAAAATATAACCATCACATCCCCGACAGAAAATTCATATTTTTGGTCACCAGCGAAACAGACTTTTTTTCCCTGTACGACAATTAAAATAAGGGGTGCGTCACATGTTGGCTTTCTGCTTTTGATTTGAGATGATTTGAGCGTACCAAAATTTTCAAGCCCATTGAAAAAGTTCAAGCCATCTTCGGGAGCGTATTGAGCTATGAGATCAACAAACTGATTGAACTTACTATTTTGATACATCATTTTCTTGGCCCTGCTTTCATCGTATCAATTTGGATACTATATTCCACTCTCAATAATAAAGCAAAACTCGGCTTATGCAAATACAGTATTTTATTTTTCCGAAGGATTGTGCAATTAAATCGGAGATATATGTATTCATTTCTACAGTTTGATTGTTATATAATCATATAAGTCAAAAGAAATTGAATACAATTAGAAGCTCCATTTAATAAGCTTCTTGAGTAAGGAATAGAAAATGTTGAGAAAAATATTTGGACTGGCTCCAAAGTTAGAGGCAGATGGTTCATATCGTCCATCGAAGCTTGCTTTAAAGCTTGCTACTGTTGATAAAACAGATTTTGAAAACATCAGATATGAACAGTACAAGGGCAGCAAGACAAAGATCTTGGTCATATTTACCGAGCAAAAAAACATGAAAATGCAAAATGGTAAGCTGTTTTCTACTGGGAACCATCCCGTAGAAGCTTTACTCCCGATGTTGCATCTTAAAAATGCAGGCTTTGAATTTGAGATTGCAACACCCACGGGCAAACCCGTTGTCTTTGAAATGTGGGCTTTCCCAGAAAAGGATGAGCACGTTAAGGCTATCTACAATGAACTTAAATCCAGTTTCGAAAAACCAAAAAAATTGACTGCATTTATAGATGAATCATTTAATGACTTAGATTCCTATGCTGCTGTTTTTGTACCTGGTGGGCATGGGGCTATGTTAGGTATTCCAGAGGATAAAAACGTTGGGAAAATATTAAACTGGGCCCATGAAAACGGGTTATTTATTGTCAGCCTTTGTCACGGCCCCGGTTCTTTTTTATCTACCACACTTGAAAACCATAAATTCATTTTTGAGGGCTATAAGATGGCTGTATTTCCAGACGCCGTTGATAAGCAAACACCTATGATTGGATATTTACCAGGTCATATGCCCTGGGCTTTAAGTGAGAAACTGAAGAGCTTAGGTGCTTTTATTGTTAACTCTAAATCTGACAAAACGGTTTGTCTAGATAGAAAACTCATTACTGGAGCAAGTCCATTGGCATCCAATGAATTGGGAAAGCTTGCAGCTAAAACATTACTAAAAGCATTAGATGAGGGATAGACATGGAATTATTAGATAAACTCAATTGGCGTTATGCAACAAAATCAATGAATGGCAAAAAAGTACCTCAAGAAAAAATTGATCATATTATAGAAGCCATATCATTAGCTCCCACTTCAAGCGGGCTACAGCCTTTTGAAGTATTTGTAATTACAAATCAAGAAGTGAAAGAAAAAATAAAACCCATTGCATTTAATCAATCCGTAATAACAGATTGTTCACATTTGTTGGTGTTTGCAGCGTGGGATACTTACACTGCTGAACGCATTAATAAAATGTTTGATTTAACAAATACGGTTAGAGGCTTTAAAAATGAAGGTTGGGAAAATTATAGGCAAATGCTCTTAAACAGTTATCCTCAAAGAGATGCCGAGGAAAATTTCCACCATGCGGCAAAACAAGCATATATCGCTTTTTCACAAGCAATAGCAGCAGCTGCATTTGAACAAGTCGATGCCACTCCTTTAGAAGGGTTTAACCCATCTGCATTGGATGAATTATTAGGATTAAGAACAAAAGGATTGCGAAGTTGTGTTCTATTGCCTTTAGGATATAGAGATGCTGATAAGGATTGGCTAGTGAATCTTAAAAAAATCAGAAAAAGCAGAGAAGATTTGATCACAAATATTAACTAAAATGAATGATAAATGCAAAAGACTTTGAGTACTGGAAGACGAGCACCTTTCACTTTTGCGTTCAGGACCCGGACATTGAAGGGCTCGTCGCAAAGATTGTCGAACACGGCGGCAAACAAAGGATGCCTATCCGAGAATACTACCCTGGAGAAAAGCCTTACAGGATGTGCTACGTCGAAGATCCATTCGGTCTTATCTTTGAGGTTTATTCACACAGTTATGAATTGACCTATTCACAGGGTGCGTACTAGAAAGTTAACAATCGCATGCAGCCGGACGCAGCAAAGCGACGCCGCTGATGCGAGGCGCTTGATCGTCATCGCAATTTGGCGAACCCAGGACTTTGTGAAATAATTAGGGGGGGCTGACTGAAACAGCTCATCGAATAATCAAAGAAACTGAAAGAAGAATAAACTTGGCTAAGTTTAATATTTTACGAGAACCTATGAATCACGTTTTGGTCCGGTTTTCTCTACTCATTTTCTTTTTACTCTCATTAGCTTCATGTCAGATGTTTACGGCAAAAGTGGGGCCTTTTGTTTGCCCAGAGGGAACTGAAATATATGTAGAGTCCTCTACTTCGGGGGGGGAAACCGAGTTTGAATTCTACTGTGAAACACCCGATGGGTCTCCAGATATCCGAGTCAATGGCAAAGTCATTCTGATCATTATGGCATTGGCTTTGGGGCTTCCAGGTCTATTTTTAGTGGTTTTCTTGCTTATAAAAAAAGCAAAGAGACGCTAGATCACTGTTAACATGACATCTGAGCTAAGCTGAATCGGTCGTTCGTTGCAGTCTTTTTAAAAAATTGTTTCGACAAACCCATTAGGCTCTAAAAAGAGCGAAGAAATAGGGCATTACCTGTTGGTCTTAATTTATGCAAATTTTAAAAACTGCTTTTCACCCCGATCTATCGCCCATAGATATCTCTCCAGCAAGTGAGCTAACGCTCATTGTGCGCCATGCAGCACGAGCGATTGTCGTTAAGGCTGAGAATATATTACTGCTATATACAGAGCGCTACCATGACTATAGTCTGCCTGGTGGCGGTATAGACGAGGGCGAAGATATAATTGCAGGCCTTATACGTGAGCTAAAAGAAGAAACCGGAGCACAGGGAATAAGCAATATAAAACCCTTTGCGCGATTCGATGAGTACCGCCCCTGGTATAAATCCGATGCGGATATCATTCATATGATCTCACATTGTTATGTCTGTGATATTGATGATCAGCTGGGGAAGACAGCCCTTGAGTCACATGAAGTGAGCAACGGCATGACGCCACTGTGGATAAACATTTATGCAGCCATCACGCATAATGAAGCCGTGATTGCGAATAGCGACAAGAAAGGGCTTTCGATTGAAAGGGAGACGTTTTTGTTGAAAGAGATTGCCGAGAAATTGGTGGAGCGCCACCGGTAGTAGAAGCAGAACTCGCATCGCAGGTTTCTCCTGCGCCGTCTCCTTCAAATGTGCAGCCTTTTTCTCCTGTGAAACAGCCCAGAAACTGATTCGCACCCGCTTCTTGTACATGGTAGTGATAACCACGCGCTTCATCCCGGTGACCTGAACAGCTATCCAGATCCGCAGGAACTTCCCCTTTTTCATTCAATCGCGCGTGCATCGGGTAGCTGTCCATGGCATAGCCGATCATTGGAGAGTGAGCATCGTTTTGTTCAATTTTTGTGCCACAACCTGTCGTCGCATGGTAGTGATAACCATTATTCAGAGTCACTTCTTTATCCACATAATCGGGCTCACATTTTACACAGTGGTTCTGATATTTCACATCCACGTCAGGGCGTGCAGCTGCTGGGCAGGCTTCTTTGGTGTCCGTCACATTAACTTTGCCTATAGCAGGGTCATAAAGCTGCCACTTACTATCATTGAATGACTTGAGCTTTAGTCAATGATCACAAGGCTTATCTAAGCAGGATCCGTGGATTTAAAATAATGTAAGACCACCCATCCCAAAATGACGGTGACTGCGGCCCCAATACTTACACCCATTAAATTATCCAGTAAACTCGCAAAATACTGTACCCGGTCACTAAAATGATAGCCCAGGGCCAGGTATAAAAAGACCCAAACGATCTCGCCCAAAATGTCCCACAAGAGAAAATGTAGCCAGGGGTAGGCAGTGACACCACTGCTTACATTTAACCACGGCCCTAAAGGAGTAACCAGCCAGCGACTAAAGAAGATTCCGGAACCTCCCCAGCGAAGACTAAAGGCTTCTGACTGTTTGAGTTTATCTTCGCCGCCCAAATGTGCAGCAAAACGTTGCAGTAAGCGCCGCCCACCCCAACGTCCCAGGCCATAGCCGACCTGATCACCGAGGATAACGCCCGTGCAACCAAACAGCAAGACTTGCCAGAGGACCAACTCACCTTGTTCAATAAAAGAACCTGCCGCAATCAGCAGGAGTGAAGAAGGCAACGGAATACCGATAGCCGCAAGTAATAGCGTAAAAAACAATGCCGTAACGCCATAGCTGACGAACCACTCCAATATTTGACTGGTCACCTGGATCGCTCCCGATTGTGTCGCTGTGGGGGGCCAGGGCGTGGGTAGGGTGGGCGAGCATAAACAATTGCTTGTTGCAGTTTTGATTTAAGGGTTTCCAAGGGAATGTCGAGGGCCTGAGAAAGCTCTTTTAATGAGCGTCTGTCGGGTGGCCAGTCAGGCATTTCCAACGTTTCATATAAGACATGCGGGGGAATATGATACGAATGGGCGACGTAGTGAAGTGTCATCCAATTGTTGAGGGGCTCATCTTGATGCTTATGCCAATACACCATATCTGTGGCAGTATGCACAATCCGTACGCTTGTAAAAGCCAGGGCCAGCAAAAAAGCCAATAGCACCACTTTTTGAATGCGGCGAAAGCTTTTAAACTTAAGAATCAGCGCCCTGAGCTTGTTCATGATCTGAGTCAAAAAAATCCTCGCTTTTTGATGAGCTAAAAGCACGCGCTCATCAGTTAAGTTCAAGTATAGAATAGTGACCTTTATTCCCCCAAATAATGCACCCAGAAAAAGCGCGCATTTAAATTGAGAATAAAGGTCATATCATATTAATACGAGTGGGGATCTGAATGGCCATGCTCATGATTGGGAGTCGTGCTTTATAGACAAAAATACAGAGAGCAAAGCTGCTTTAGAAGCCTTTTTCAACCTGCTTGGCAGTAAGTTCGGCTAAACAGACAAGATTAACAGCGCTCATCGCCCGCCCCCTCTTTGAGTTAGCACTGGGCAATTGAAGAGGAGCGGGCGACAGTGTATGCGTATATTTTGATACTTACCCTTTTTAATGAGACCTTATTTTTACTTGACAACCAAAAGTCACCCAGTAACGGGTGACTTTTTAATATCCTAATCAGGCTAATGCGCTATTCTCGCTCCTCCCCCGAGGGCAATTGCATCATTCGTTGATATGCCGCTCGGAGTGCAATTTGAAAACGTTCATTTAAATGGATCTGACTGATCTGATTCTCTTGCCGGAAGTACCAGGGCAAGGTTTTTTCTTGATTAAACATATTGACTCTCAGCTTATATTTATTAAACAGCTCGAAAAATCGACATAGCGTGAGAAAAAAAGATACTTATTCCTTTATAATTTGCTTTTAACATGTAATTACCGTTGATACAAGCCTTGCCGCATTGATGACAAATATCGAAAACGTCTGCTTCATCCCACATTTCAGAATTGTACTTCGGTTGACATTTTGAACAGTAATTCATTTTAAAAGTCCTTTCGTGACTGTAAAAGCTTTTCTTAGTGCTTTTATCATGACAAGAAATTATTTTGAAATTATTGCGCAATTGTAAATTAATGTGAACATTCACATTTTACTTGCCGGTTTGTCAGATGAGTTCCGAGTATCGGATTATTTTCAGCTTTGAGATCAATCACCTGGCAATCTGTTCACATCGATCTAGAGGCCTTTTGGATAGCTTTATTGACTCAATAAGCACTACACTTTAAAAATCTAAATTTTTTACTTACTTTATAACCAGTTCGCAGCTTGATTGCGGCTTTAGGCAAAGGAATCCCTTATGTGGTGGAAAGTGATCTTTATCATACTCTTGGCTCTGGCCGCTCTCTCGGCGACGGCCTTCCTCTACGGAAAATTCCATTGGGAATCCGGCACGAGAGCACTGCGCGGTCGGCTCGAAGCCGCCAAAGTCCCGATTGGGCCCAGGGTCTTTAACAAACGTGAGCTTAAAAACCTACCAGCACCCGTTCAACGCTATTTTCAAGCGGTATTGAGCGAGGGGCAGCCGATTGTGGCGGCTGTTAGTGTAAAGCACACAGGCACCTTCAACATCGGGGAGACGACTGAGCAGTGGAAGCCCTTCACCTCCACCCAACGCGTGGTCACGCGTCACCCCGGATTTGACTGGGACGGGCGCATCGCGATGATGCCATTTTTGCCAGTGAACGTGCATGACGCTTACGTTGCAGGTGAAGGTATTTTGCATGTGGCCTTGCTCGGACTGGTGACGATGGTCAACCTACGCGGAACGAGTGAAATGGCACAGGGCGAACTGATGCGCTGGTTTGCCGAAGCAGCCTGGTACCCGACTGCGCTTTTGCCAAGCCAGGGCGTACGTTGGGATGCTGTAGACGACAGCTCTTCCCGTGCAACACTGAAAGACGGCAGCCTCACGCTGACGCTATTGTTTCGCTTCAATGAAGCCGGACTGATCGATTCGGTACTCGCCGAGTCACGCGGCCGAATGCTTGGCACTGCAGTGGTACCCACACCCTGGCAAGGACGCTTCTGGAACTATGCGCTGCGAGACGGTATGCGCGTGCCCATGGAAGGTGAAGTCGCCTGGCTGCTACCAGAGGGGGCCAAACCCTACTGGCGCGGGCGCATCACCAGCGTGACCTACGAGTTCGCACAATGACCATCGCCAATCTGGACAGCACAGTTTGCCTGACAAGCACTAACAACGGAGCGTTGTAAAAAGTCAAAACGAAATGAAAGCTAAGCAGTCTGTCTATTCAGCTCCTGAGCTCTAGCGAAAGCGGTATTGGCTTAGTTGCTACCTGAATACCACACCAATGAACTACATCCCGCTAAGCTGACGCTGCGGCACCCGTTGCCCGAAGGGCTTACGGATGTCGAGCTCTGCCCTTGGGTGCCGCAAAAGCATAGCCGGAGTTTCGTGCTTCATAGGCGAAGCTAACGCTTCATCTCCACACTGGGCAGGTTCCCTACCCATTGCCCAATTCAGAATCACACGAGCTGCGTTTTCATCAGGGCTTAGCTGTGCTCCACAGGGGCATTCATGTAGCAATGCTGTCCTTGTTTGTAAAGCTCCTTCGTCGCTAACAAGCAAGGCTTCGTTGTTGCAAGGGCTTCTTTTCTTGCTTGCCACAAACACTACAGGTTTGGCTTGGCTTTAGCGATGCTGTCGCCATCCGTAAGTGGTAAACCACTAACGGCTGCCGCTGCTTGCGGGTGGGCACTTCTATGTATCGTGTACTAGTCTCTTCCACTTTGCACCCCGGAGGGCATAAATACTTCAACATTCCATGAAATGCCGCTGGAGCTGTAGCAATGCTGTCCCCATTTGTACGGCTCGTTCCTACGCCTACAACTGGAGCTCTTAGCACCTCTCTATTCAACCCTTTTTTCCGCTTCCCCCCATTGGCTGTCATCCCTTTGATGTTCAGCTTTTCAACGGCAATCATACTGTTCTCTTTGACAATCCGAGTACTGGTCTGGTGTAAGAAGTCATGTCGTTTAGCGGTGCTGTCCTCATTCGTATGGCTCGTTCCTACGCCTACGACTGAGGCTCGAGTAATCTTACTGTGCAGAGCAGCTAATTTCTTTTTTGATTTTTGCCAGTTGCGAGAGCCGCGCTTGTTACGGGATAAGTCACGCTGCAATCGTTTAAGCTTGGTTAGTTCGTTTCTCAGATGACACTCATTGTGAATAGCGGTGTATTCACCGTCATCATGAGCCAGTGTCGCAAAAGTCTCTACGCCCCAATCAAGACCGATGGCACCTGTTCTTGTATTTTTTTCACGTTCAGGAGTACATTCAAAAACCACTGAGGCATACCATTTACCTTGCCTGTACAGAATATCTAGCGTTTTTGGTTCACCCGGTGTTCTAGCCTTCCCACGAATGCGAATATGCCCGATACCTGACAATCTCAAGCACCCGTGTTTTTCTTCAGAATACTGAGCTTCCCCCAAAAACTGAGAGTCATAAGCACAGAGAATTGGCTTACATTAAGGAGAAAGGAAATCGAGAACAACCTATCAACAATAACTCCATCGGGTAGACTCACGTCTTTCATTACGGGTCAGGACAAAGGGCTGGCAGGTACAGGGCCAGAACCAGTAAAATACTTGCTATGAACAATCCAATAGACCCCTCTGCAAATACGGCGACTTATCGCCTGGATCTGAGCTATGCCGGTGAGCCCTTCTACGGCTGGCAACGCCTGGCAAATCAGCCGACCGTACAAGGTGAGATCGAACAGGCCCTGACAGATTGCCTGAATGTGCACACCGCCATCGATGGATCCGGCCGCACCGACCGGGGAACCCATGCTCTGGGTCAGGTCGCTTCTGTTAAGCTCCCGGCAGGACTTGATACTGCTGACTTACAGCAGCAGCTCAATCAGCGTCTGGCCCCGCATATTCAGATCACGCGAGTTGCAGTCGTTGCTGACAGTTTTCATGCCCGTGAATCATGCACGGGCAAACGTTACGGGTATCATATCTGGAATCATCCAGACCTACCTGAAGAGCAAAAAGGAAAGGTCTGGTATATTCCGGAACCCTTGGATCTAGATGCGATGCAAGCCGTGTTGCCTCTGTTTGTCGGTCAGATAGATTTTTCTTCTTTTGCGACCGTCCCCAATTACAAGCGAGCCACAGCCGTGAGAGAGGTCAAAGCCTTTACGCTCACGAGCAGAGAGCATGAGCTCTATTTTTCGATTGAGGCCGATGGTTTTCTTTATAAAATGGTACGCAATATTATTCGGGCAGTGGTCAAGGCCGGTGAAGGACGTTACACGCCGGAGCGCATGGCTGAAATCATCGCAGCGAAAAGCCGGCAAGCCGCTCCCGGCACCGCTCCTGCTTCGGGTTTGTATCTGGAGCAAGTATTCTATGAGGAAACAAGCACATGACGAACGAAAATTCTGAATTTGTCCACCAACGACACCAGCCAGCGACTTCACTTGAACGCCCCCGAGAGCTGATTATGGCCTGTGTCCCCATGCGGAGCAATGTCAATATTTCTCAAATTGCCCGGGCCGCTTCTTCTTTTGCAGTAGAAAAGCTGATCTTGACAGGCAATGCGTCTCTGGATAAAAACATTGCTCGGGACGCCACTTCAGAACTCACGATTTCGATCCATCGCACGATTGCACCCGTACTTAAAAAATTAAAACTCGACGGCTACCGCCTGGTGGGCATTGAACAAACTTCCCATTCCAAAAATATTCACCAGTATGCTTTTCAGCGCCGCACCGTCCTGGTCGTCGGTAACGAACGTTTGGGGATTTCTGAAGAAGTCCTGGCGCTGCTAGACGATGTTGTCGAGCTTCCTGTTTGGGGGCTGCCCCACTCCTATAATGCATCTACAGCAGCCAATATGGTGATGTTTGAATACTGCCGACAATTTCCTACAGGTTAATCGTTTAGCCTGGCCTAGATGACTCAAGCAGATCCTGACCAGGCAATCTAAGCCTCAAAAACGTCAGAGACTGCTGATCTGGTTTGAAGCCAGGTTCTCGTGTATCCTATTAAGTATGCAAGCCAATCCTGTTCAGCATCATAGCGAGCAAGTAGAAGCCGCCCGTCAGCGACTCTTAGAGGTCGAGCGGGCTTTGAATACTGTCATACTCGGCAAAAGATCGGTGATTGAATCATTGATGGTGGCCTTACTGGCCGAGGGCCATATTTTACTCGAAGACATTCCAGGCCTGGGCAAGACCACCCTCGCCAAAGCCTTTGCCCATACCCTCGACTGTGAATTTCGCCGCATTCAATTCACACCAGACCTCTTGCCATCAGACGTGATTGGCACCTCGATCTACAGCCCCAAAGATCAGCAATTCCATTTTCAACAGGGGCCTGTTTTCACCCAAATATTGATGGCTGACGAGATCAACCGGGCCTCACCCCGCACCCAGTCCAGCTTATTAGAAGCCATGGCTGAACGCCAGGTCAGCACCGAAGGACAGCAACGTTTTTTGCCCCGGCCTTTTTTGGTTATAGCCACCCAAAACCCGCTTGAATACCACGGGACTTACCCCTTGCCAGAAGCCCAACTAGATCGTTTTATGATGTCATTGGAGCTGGGCTACCCCGACAATTTGAGCGAGATTGAAATGCTCTATGAACGGACCCGTAGCGACCGTAAAGAATGGCCCGACCCCATTTTGAGCCCTGAAGATCTACTACTTCTGCAAAATCAGCGCAACCAGATCACGGTGCATAAAGATCTGGCGATCTACCTGATGAAGATTGTGCAAGCGACTCGCAATGGTCATCATGGTATTCAATTGGGTGTCAGTCCACGGGGCAGCCTGGCATTGTTTCAGGCCGCACAGGCCCGGGCCTTGCTCAAAGGACGCGAGCAGGTGGTCGCCGAAGATATATTTTTGTTGGCTGGCCCGGTCTTATCTCACCGCTTAATTGTGAATAATCAGAGTGGGCTGCGGGCGCCAGACAAAAGCCTTTTAATCAAACAAGTCTTAGCAGAAGTGCCCACGCCTTGAATTTCTGGCAGCGGTTCTGGCGCTTTCAACGCAAAAACAATGGTTTTGCGATCTTGCAACGCTATTATGATCGCCATCTGACAGCGGTCGGCAAAGCGCTATTGTTGCTGTTTACAGTCAGTTTTTCGCTGGGATTGGTCGGCACACAGGTTTCCTTATACATTCTCTTTTGCCTGATGTTTGGTTTATTGTTTGGCACCTTCGTGATCGGATTTATCTCTCGCCCGCACCATCTCGAACTGATTTTCACTCCTCCCCCCCCCAAACAAGTCCGCAGCCAGGGAGAATTTGATGTCGAAGTACGCAATACTGGCAAGCGCCCTCTGTTTCATTTACTTTTCGAGATTCAATTGCAGAGCCCCGCAGGCAAAGAATGCCTGCGCACGGAATCTCCCCTTTTTTGTCTAGAAGCCAGCAAGAGCACACATTTTAAATTGCCCTGGACGCCCGGACGCCGAGGAGCCTACCAAATTTTAGAGATCTCATTGATTTCGGTCTTCCCCCTGGGACTGGTGCACTGGCGTAAAAGCCAGAAAATGTCTCATCAGGGCTGGAGTTATCCTGATTTTTTACCGACTAATCTCAGTTTCCAGCCCAGTGCACTCGATGACAATCAGCAGGCTTATTCTCGTGCTAGTTTCCGCCCGGATTCGCTAGAGTTTCATGGCATTCGGCCCTGGCAACCTGGTGACAGCCCCCGTTATATTCATTGGCCAACCCTGGCCCGCACTGGCCAGGTCAATGTGCGTGAGTTTCAAGAGCCCAGCGGGCACCGCCTGGCCATTTTCGTGGACACCCACTGTCTTGACAGCGCTAGCTTCGAAACAGCCATTTCAGCGGCTGCCTGGCACTCTTTTCAATGGCTGCAACAATCACAAAACGCTCTGGTCGCCTTGTGCTGTGGCACGCAACTGACTCCTTTTAGGCAGGGAGTCCACCAGCAAGCTGCTCTAGAAGTTCTGGCTACCCTTGAGCCCGCTGACTGGCAAGTCGATCAGGTCTTAGAAGCCCTGAATACGGTCAGTCCATTGAGTGGAATCTTGTTAATTTTTGCTGAGTGGGGTCCATTACAGCAAGCTTTGTACCTAGAGATTAACCAGCGTGGACAGCCAATCAATATTTTAATCACAAGCCAAACCGACTCGTCTCAGTGGCCTGCCGAAGCCCGTCTCTTAAATCGCGCCGACTTAATCCCTGATTCAAAAACTGCTGAGGCTAAGCCCCATAAGAAAGCCCTTTCATGAGCATTCAGACACGCCCCTCATGGGTCTATGGACTTTTATTTTCGCTGACTTTAATCGCCTGGAGCTTTATGAGCCCTATACGCCTGCTGATCGCTGTCACTGCTCTCAGCACGATTGCAGCCGCCTATTATTTCAAAGAAATTATATTTAAGCCAGGCATTGGCATTTGGTCTGGGGTCGCACTGGTGGGTCTGGCATTTAATTATTATGTGGTCTATGCCAATCACCCCGACCCCTATTTGGCGATTTATTCAGGTCACTTATTTGATGCCCTGAGCCTGAGTCTGATCGGTTTGATCGTCTTGCAATGGTTGAGTTGGCGTACGCGCGATTTTGACTGGCTCTTGTTCTCGATCGGAATGCTTTTACTTTTGAGTGCTGTTTCCGACAAGATGGTCAATTCCAAAGCTGTTTTCATTTGGATCTGCCTGAGCTTTTTAGGAACCGTCTTGATTCTGAGACTCTTTCCACGCTTTAAAACCCATCACCCCCACCTGCATTTAAAGGATCGGGTATTAATCTCATTTTATCTTCGAGTTTCTGGGGTGATTTTTTTATTTTTGACGACTGGCCTCTTAAGTATTCGCTTTTCAGAATATGTCGATAATCAATTTAATGATATCCTGACTCAATTTTTACTCAATCGCCAGCAGCAATGGAGTGGATTTAGTGGTCATACCCACCTGCGAGGCAATGCAAGTATTCAATTATCGAATCAAATTGCCTTTACGATCCAGGGAGATAACCCCCCAGATTATTGGCGCGGCAATATCTTGACCCATTACAAAGATGGGCATTGGTTTCCTGAGGAAACCCTACACCAACCTTATAGCAACCAGATTTTGGATGGTCAACAATTATATAATTTGAAAGCAAACAATCAGGTTGAGCCTCTGCGTTTATTTCAAATCGATATGAAAGCCCATTATAATGGCATTTTGTTTTTACCAACCGAAAGTCAACAAATATTGCTAGAACCAGGCACAATAGCCTATCGCAATCGCTATGGCTTGATGCGCCGAGAACTCCAGCAAAACAGCCACCAATATAGCTTAAAAGTTGGCAATCAAACAAAGATTCCTGCGCTTTATGATCAGCAAATGCTGATCGAGAATTTGCAAGTCCCTGTGGCCATTCAGGGTAAATTACAAAAGCTCAATCGAGAACTAATCACCCCAAACGCAGCTCCCCTGGTCAAAGCACAAGAAATCCAAGCCTGGTTTCACAGCAAGTTTCTATATAGTTTAAGTATGCCGGAGCTACCGTTAGGACAAGATCCCACGCTGGACTTTCTCTTGAACCAGCGACCGGCCTGGTGCTCCTGGTTTGCTTCAGGCATGGTCTTAATGTTACGCGCCGAAGGTATTCCCGCCCATCTGGTTTCGGGTTGGCGCAGTATGGATTGGAACCCGATTAGCCGCCGCTGGTTAGTCAGAGAGAAAGAAGCCCATGACTGGGTTGAAGTTCTGGACATCCAAAATCAGGTCTGGGTCCGATTTGATCCCACTCCGCCGACACAATTGGCAGAAATCACAGGCAGTGGGCAAGCGGACCCCTGGTGGCAGCAGTCTCTCGACGGCGTCAGTATTTTGTTCTCTGAGCTAGGCAATTGGTTTCAAAACCGCTCCTGGCAAGAAATCGGTCTCGCACTGCAAGTCGGTGCTTTACGATTGCTCAAATCTCCGCTATTTTATGGACTGATTATTGTCTGTCTCGGGATTAATCTACTGTTCAAAAAACGCCAAACAAACACAAGTGAAACACCCAAACTGACCTATTCTGACCCGCCAGCATTTTATCAGCAAGCCCTCAAAGACTTGCAAGACTGGGCCGAACTCAAAGACTTGCCGCACCCAGAAGCGCATTTATTAGAAAGCTGGTTGCGACAAATTAGCCCCAGCCTTTCAGCTCTCGAAAAAGCACATTTCAGCCAGCTGATTCAGCGACTTTACCGGATTCGCTTTGGACCCGAAACGGAAAGTACAAGATCGGCACGCCAAAAAGATCTAGAAATGCTGCAAAAAGAGCATCTAAAAACGCAAGAATGGGTCAGCAAATTGCGATATACTAAGGTAGAAACCACCCCGAAGGCAGGCGATGCATGAGCCGTATTTCGTCCCAGACTCCAATTCAAACTGAGCCCAGTGTCGCCAAAACGGCGCCTGCTGTTGCTCCAGTGAAAGTAACGGAACCCTCACTCGCCAGTGACAGTCAGGTTTTAAGTCAACCTGCACGCGACCCGGCTCACCAGGCCCAGCTTAAAAATATACAGGCCAATTTAAGCGTCACCAATCAGCCTGATCCGGCAGAACTCAAGCGCTTACTCAGTGATCCCAAAACCCGTGTTCGCCTGGGGCAAACCCTGGCACGCCAGCCGGAACTCAGCAAGGCCATTCTGAGCCAGCCTGGTGGAGATCAGATCTTAAAACTCTTGCAAACCCCACGTTTAGACCCCGCTCAAGTCAAACAAATACAACGTTTTGCTATCGAAGCCCTGGGCCAAGATATCTCTTATCAGGGGAGTGCTTCGGGTATTGACGGTGAGTATGGCCAACGCACCCACCAGGCCCTGCTCAGTCTTTTTGAAAATCTGTCAACAGAGAGCCCCGCTGATACAAGCGCCCCCCCAGTGCAGACACCAGAACCCTCGGCTGACCAAGCCCTTATTAGCCCAGGTAAACCCGAACCGAAAGCGACAACAGCATTTGCTCAGGCTGAGAGTGTGGCTGATTTTGCGCAAGCCTTTGCAGAATTACCCTCAGCTAAACAGGCCCAATTGCGTCAGCAGGCGCCAGAACTTATCGCTCAATTAAAGCAAGTCTCCAATCAAGCCAGTCAAAGCGAAATCAAAGCCCTGCAAACACTCTTAAAACAAACCGGGCATGATTTGTCTTATGCTGGCAATCGCAGCGGAGTCGACGGTGATTTCGGCCCCATTAGTCGCCAGGCCCTGCAACAGGAATTGCAAAAACAATTACAAGTTACAGCCCCTGAACCTCCCCCAGTATTGGTAGTAGATTCCCCGGCAACGACTCAGCCTCCAGCCACGCCACCCCCAGTAAGCCCGACTGAAAAGAAGCCGCCAACTACAGTCCCGGTAGAAGTCCCTGTCAAAGTAGAAACGCCTGTTGCTATTGTCGAACCCAAAGTGCCAACGGCCCCTGATCAGACAGCATTGGCACTGAAAAGCTTGCAGGGATTATCTGCTCAGACCGCACTGGAACCGCTTAGCAGACAATTGTTAAGCTTGCCCGAAGCAGCACAAAGCCAGTTTCAGGAGCAAGAACCCAAACTCTATCAACTCTTAGTCGCAGCTTCCAAAGCCCCACTGAGTAAAAGCCAGGCGATCAACTTACAAACCCAATTGGTGCAAAGCGGGCAAAAATTAAATTATCCGGGCCACGCCACAGGCATCGACGGCAATCCAGGACAGCGCTCGCGTCAGGCTTTACTCAATCGCTTTCAAGAAGTACTTTCAGGTCAGACCATAGCCTCCCAGAAATCAGGTCCCTTCCCGCAATACGATCGCATGCTCGACGACAATCTGTTGGATATGACCGTCGCGATCGGCTATGACGAAGGTGACAAAAACTGGGCCTCATCGAATTTGATTGAAGAAGTTAAAATGGAAGCAGCTCTCAGTCAACGCGGTTTCAAACACGATAACGCTCGCGCTCTGGCTTTGCTAAAAGAAGCTGGACAAACCCCTGACGCCGAGTATTCTGCTTTTTATGTCAAAGAATCTGTGCAAAGCCACAATGGCAAGCCCGTACATGCGATTGTACGGCTGATTAAAGCCGGTGACGGCCAGGCCGGTCAAGCCAATCGCAAAGCAGCTATCGAAGGCATGAACCAAAGCGATGTCTTTATGTACGGCGGCCACGCCCGTTTTGGTTCAGGGATAGATTTTGATCGCAATTTCACAGTGACTGTCGATTGGGAAGGCGTCGCCAACGCTCCGGCCCAGGGCAAAGTAACTTATAGCGATTACCATGAGCTCAAAACCCTACTCGGAGACGATAATGCCAGTGCGATCCAGTGGATGAAACGCCTGGAATCAGCAGGTAAAATGACAGTCAACCCTAGCAACGACGGCAATATTCGCATGAGCGAGAAAAATTTGCACCCGGCTGAGTTTGGCGCTCATTTGATGCAAACCGCCTTAAGCGGTGTTGACAATACCCTCTCCGAAGAAATTCAAAGCGATCGCTATAAGCTCTGGCTCTTTAATGGCTGTCGTACCGAAGACTACCACCAGCCGATTGCCAATGAAGCGCGTAGCAATGCCCAGCTTAAGTCGGAAAATTTGGATCTCTTTACAACCAATGAAACCCTCTACTGGCAAAATATTTCGTCATCACTATTGGCCTTTATGGATGGTGTCATGGCCGAAGATGGCAGCCCTGATCTCAGCTTGCGTTTGCAAAATGCTAACCCTGAGCAAGCCCCGGCTATCACACACCGCAATCACGGCTTTGAAGACAACCCCCGTCAAAGATAGGTCAGCAATCTCAAGCAGAGTGTTTTAAGCCCCTGAAAGAGACCTTTTTTTGCCTGAATTCTATGTGATTAAGCTCACATTTAACTCAAATCGTTTCTTATGCCTTTTTTGATAACATCCAAATCACAATAACGCACTGCGTAATCTTTCATTTAACATTCTCTATTCTTTTGTAAGACAGTTTTGTTTTGCTATAAAAATATGATAAATTTTTAGACCTTTGCCAAACGCTGACAGGATCAGTCGTTCGTGAATTTTCTGGCTCGGACGTCTATTTCTTTCCTCTTGCTCTTCAACTTAAGTCTAGACCATACTTCTTTAATCAATTAAAAACCCGTTAAATCTAGATTTTTATTTGGGATCGAAAAAAGTTCCCAATCGGATTCATGAGCGAGAGTTCATGAGAAAGAGGCAAGATGAATATAGAACTATTTACCCAAATCAACACAAGCCCCCAGGTGTCGGCTTCAATTCAAACGCTTTCAAGCCAACCCAAAAGCGGCCGCAAAATCACCCCTACTGAAACCAATAACTCCATTCGGCCCATGCCTTTTGATCAGGTCTTATCCCGTGTCCAGGATGAGCTACGCTCTCCCAGCCTGAACGAAATTTCGCTTGGCGCCAAGCTCAAACAAGGCCATAGCGGCCAGAGCGTTACCGAAATCAAAGCATTGCTTCAAAAGCTCGACTACGATCTGCCCCCTGGCAATCAATTTGACCGCGACTTAGCCAACATTGTGGGCCAGTTTCAAGAAGAACATCACCTGGCAAGCCGCCACAGCCCGCATTGGGGAGTCGTCGGCAAGAGCACCCTAAGTGCCTTACAAGCTGAAGCTAAAATTGACTATAACCACCCTCTCGGCTCTAAACTGGCTCACGTTGCCAAAAGAAACGCCAGTGGGGGTCGCAGTAATTGCTATCGTTACGTCGCCAAAGCCATTCACCAGACCACCGAGCCCTTTCTCAAAGGCATGCATGCCTATATGGCTGCAGATCATCTGGCCAAAAGTAAGTTTTTCCGTGAAGTGGCTGTCCCTGCTGGCGAACTGCCCAATTTACCCCCCGGAGCCGTCGTCGTCTGGGGCAAAGGCCGTTCCCGCTCAGGACATATTTCAATTGCAGATGGCCAGGGCAATGAAGTCTCAGATCACATTGGCAAACAAATGGTTCACCACTACGGTGGTGCCACGCACCGCACCTTTTTACCGATTGAACCTCAAACGAACTAAAGCTGCTAGCAGAAACCTATTCTCATCCTTTTTCGGTTTTTATGGTAACTTGCTGATAGGTTAATTCTTATGCAAGTTTTTCATTCTCAGATTAATACTCGCTCCAAAGCCTATCAGGACAATCTGGCCCTGATGCACGGCCTGGTTGGTCTCTTGCAAGATCACTTGCAAAGCGCTTTGGATCAGGGACCCGAGAAATACCAGCAGCGCCATCTGCAACAAGGCAAACTGCTCGCTCGAGAGCGGGTAGAGCTCTTACTCGATCCCGAGAGCCCTTTTTTGGAACTGATGCCTCTGGCTGGCCTCGGCGAAAAAGGAATAGCTGTGGGCGCATCAATGGTGGCCGGCATGGGCTGGGTCAATGGTGTGCAGGTCTTAATCAATGCCTCTGTGCCGACCATTAAAGGCGGTGCCATGAATGATTTCACCGTGCGCAAAGGCCAGCGCCTTGATAAGATTGCCGCCGAGAACCACTTGCCAATGGTTTTTTTGGTCGAATCCGCTGGAGCAGACTTAACCCAACAAGCCAAAATTTTCAACACAGGTGGCGCGACTTTCCGAGAACTGGCACGCCGGTCCAAAGCGGGAATTTCGAGTTTATCCGTTGTCTTTGGTTCGTGTGCTGCAGGGGGAGCCTATATTCCGGGCATGTCTGACTATGTCGTAATGGTCGACAAGCAGGCCCACGCTTATTTAGCCGGACCTGCACTGCTTAAAATGGCCACCAACGAAATCGCCGATGAAGACAGTCTGGGCGGCGCAGAAATGCATGCCCGCCAATCGGGACTGGCTGACTATCTGGCCGCTGATGAATATCAGGCCATACGTCAGGCCCGCGAGTGGATAGGGCTCTTAAAGCCTCAGCAGCGGGCGCTACCACGTCTGTCCGTTGAAGCACCACGCTATGACAGCGAAGAGATTCTAGGTCTGGTCTCTGCTGATGTGCGTATCCCCTATGACGCACGTGAATTAATCGCCCGTCTGGTCGATGGCTCTCGCTACTCCGAATTTAAGCCCCTCTATGGCGAGACCCTGGTGACTTGTGTCGCCAAGATCCATGGAATGTCTGTGGGCATACTGGCCAATAACGGCGTCCTTTTATCGGAGTCGGCCAATAAAGGCTGTCACTTTATACAGCTCTGCAATAAGCAAAATCTGCCATTGATATTTTTGCAGAATATTACCGGCTTTATGGTGGGTACAGAATACGAACAAAACGGGATTATCAAAAACGGGTCTAAGCTGATCAATGCAATCGCTAGCTCAGAAGTCCCGGCGATTACCGTCTTAACCGGCGCTTCATACGGTGCCGGCAATTATGGCATGTCAGGGCACTCCTTTGAACCCCGATTTTTGTTTGCCTGGCCCAATGCCCGCCTGGCGGTAATGGGATCAGAGCAATTGGTGGGTGTGATCGATACGGTGCAACGTCAGGCCGCTCACAAAGCCGGTCGAGAAATTAATGAAGCCCAGGCTGAGACCTTCAAACAACAAATCAAAACACAAATTGAATTTCAGTCGGCTCCCTGGTATGGCAGCTCTCAAGTCTGGGACGATGGCGTGATTGATCCACGGGATACCCGCCATGTACTGGGTCTCTGCTTGGCAGCAACACACCGTCAAAAAATTCAGGGTACCCAGGGCTATGGGGTCTTTAGAATGTAATGTCAAATCAAGTCAGACAAATCAGTAAAATACTGGTTGCCAATCGGGGTGAAATTGCCGTACGCATCCTGGATGCGATTCATCAACTGGGCCTGTCCTCTGTCGCCGTCTATTCAGACGCCGATCGCAGTGCCAAACATGTACAAATGGCCGATCAAGCAGTTTATCTGGGACCATCATCTGCCCAGGAATCCTATCTCAAGATTGAGGCCGTCTTATCTGCTGCTCAAGTCAGCGGCGCAGACGCGATCCATCCCGGCTACGGGTTTTTGGCCGAAAACGCACACTTTGCCCGTGCCTGCCACGCGGCCGGGTTGATTTTTATTGGACCTGATGCCGAATGCATTGAGCAAATGGGGTCTAAAATCCAGGCCCGCCAAGCTGTAGAAGCACTGGGCCTGCCGGTAATCCCAGCGAAAATCTTGACTCAGCCGATCCAGCAAGCAGAACTCTTGGCTGCAGCAGCTGCTTTAACATACCCGCTCTTGATCAAAGCCTCAGCAGGCGGTGGCGGGCGTGGCATGCGATTAGTCAAGCATGAAAATGAATTAATCACGGCCCTGGTGAGCGCCCAGAGTGAAGCCCTGCAGGCTTTTGGTGATGACAGTGTCTATCTTGAGCAATACCTGCCCGAAGTCAGACATATTGAGTTTCAGATCCTGGGAGACAGCCACGGTAATCTGCTCCATCTCTTTGAGCGCGAATGCTCCCTGCAACGGCGCTATCAAAAGGTGATCGAAGAAGCCCCATCACCCAGTTTAACGCCGGGCTTACGGCAAGCAATGGCAGCAGCGGCTCTCAAAATTGGCAAATCCCTGAATTACAGCAACGCGGGTACCGTTGAGTTTGTGCTGGTCCCAGATACGCAGCAGTTTTATTTTTTAGAGGTCAATTCCCGCCTGCAAGTCGAGCACCCCGTGACCGAAGCAATCACTGGAATCGACCTGGTACAATGGCAGATTCGCATTGCCCAGGGTCAGGCTTTGCCCTGGCTACAAGAGCAAGTCCAAGTCACAGGCCATGCGATTGAGTGTCGTCTAAACGCCGAAGATCCGCTGCAAGACTATCTTCCCGATACAGGAACAATTCTTTACTGGCAAGCGCCACCAACTATTCGGAGTGATAGCGGGATCCAAACAGGGTCTGAAGTCAGTATTTTTTATGATGCGATGCTCGCTAAACTCATTAGTCATGGCAGAGATCGCAGTGAAGCCATCCAAAAAATGCAACGTGCCCTGAGCCAAACGATTTTATTTGGACTTCAGAGTAATTTAGCGCATTTGCAATCCCTGTTGGCCACAGCTGATTTCAGAGAAAACCAGATTCACACCCATTGGCTCAGCCAACATCCCCCTCAAAAACGCAATTATTCTGAGAGCGATCTGGCCCAGATTCTGACCCTCGTCTGGGCCAGCCTCTATCAGCAGCAAGAACATGATCGCCAAAAAAACGGTGACCTACCATCTATCCCTTCTGGCTGGCGCAATAACACTGCAGCGCTGCCAGAGCAAAAACTCATTTGGGATGAGCAAAGCTATCGACTGCGCGCCCAGCGACTAGGCTCTGAACAATTTCAACTCGCGATCTTTGCAGACGATTTAGGTCCCATCAGCCATCACCAGATCCAGATCTTTCCGCAGCACAATAAAAACGCTGGGACACGCCACTTTAGCTGTGAAATTGACGGCATCATCAGAAACTACACGAGTCTGCTTACTGAGAGCGGCGTATATCTACAGCAAGCCGAATGGGGGCAGACCTTTGTACAGAAGCCTGCGCGTTTGCCCGTGGCGAGTCAAACACAAACAACTCCAGGTGCCTATTGCGCCACGATGCCGGCTAAAATATTACGCTGTCTGGTCAGTGAAGGCCAGGCTGTCGAAATTGATCAGCCCTTGCTGGTCATGGAATCGATGAAAATGGAAACCACTCTCATAGCCCATACGGCCGGTCTGGTGTCAGCACTATGGGTTAGCCCAGGGGATCTGGTCGAAGCCAAGCGTGAACTCTTGCAGATCACAGCTAAGTCAACGGACTCGTCTGGCTGACAAACGAATCTGAAAGCCAAAATTCCTCATGATTTTATCAAGACATATCAGGCTTTCAGATGAATTCAGCACAAGTCTATACCGGCAAAGAATAAGGTATGGTATGATGTGTCTGTAGCAAATTATGAAACACCCTTAACCTCTATTTAAACTCATTATATTGAGTTTCACGCACTGAAAGGATTATAGAAAAAAATGGAACAAGTATTAGCAATGTCTGCTCTAGGCGCTGGATTTTCTGTTGGACTTGCTGGAATTGGTTCTGCCATCGGCATGGGCATCGCAAGCAGCAAAGCATTTGAAGGCATGGCCCGTCAACCTGACGCAGAGCCAGCTATCGCAAGAAACATGTTGTTGGCACTGGCATTTATGGAAGCTGTCGCTATCTACGGTCTCGTAGTCGCTCTGATTCTAACGGTTGCCAACCCCTTTAAACTTTCTTAATTAAGAATCATTTAGACAATTAAAGAAGGCTGTTCTAAACAGTCTTCTTTGTGTTTTTTGGCTATATATTTGCCAATCAAATCAGTTATACTCAAGCTAGCCTGGCTATAAAGGACTTGCATTGTCAAACCAAACTCCGCCGGATCCAGCCCCCTCTCTTCAGCCTCAGCAGCCTTATGCTGCTAACGCAAAAGAAAGCCGATTTCAATCCCGCGTCTTGATTTGGCTACGTCGTTTGTTCAGTCTCAGCTTACTTTTGCTCTGTGCCTGGGCAGCCTGGAACTGGCATCAAGACTTAAGCCAGTCCAATCAATCTCAGCGCTCTCTTTACATGCTAGTGATCGGGTGTAGCGTATATTATGTCTGTCTGGTCACCCCCTTTTTACCCGGTGTCGAATTGGGACTGGGACTGATGATGCTTTATGGTTGGCAAGGTGTTTTGGCTGTCTATCTAACCACCCAATTGGGTTTAAATACAGCTTATTGGATCGGTCGTCTTTGGCGACATCCCTGGCAAGATCGGCTGGTTCAGCGCATCGATTCTGAGCAATTGCCCCGCGCTTTGCGCTGGTGCACCCAAAAAATACGTTTTCATCCAGCATTGGCACTGATATTTTTGTTAAATCTGCCAGGCAATGCCATTCTGGGCGGCGGCGGCGGGCTGAGTATGCTCTATGGGCTCCTGAAGTTTTTATCACCCCTGCGTTTTTTGCTGGCGGCTTTAGCTGCATCTAGCCCGGCACCTTTGTTTTTTTTGCTATACCCAATTTTCAATAGCTGAGCTTTAAGGCGCAAATGCTCAAGCTGCTAAGTCTGTGATTATGCTACAATAATAGCGCCGAAAATGCATACCCGGAGTATATTCTATGAGCAGCCGTCTCCCCTATCAATCACTTGCCTTTAAAGAGGCCTCTCAGGGGTCTGAGTCGCTTAAGCAATGGGAGCAATCAGCCTATCAAGAAGCGCAAAAAAACCTGGGTCCAGCTGCCAGCATCAATCAATTACTAGCTGCAGCCGAACTCGCCATTCGCTGCCAGGATGCAGAGCGGGCCAATGACTTGATCAAACGTACCCTGAGCAAGTCCCCCACTGAAGCAGATGCTCACTTTTTAAAAACGCAGCTTTTACAAGGCCAACAAGCCCCGGCAGATATTTTAAAGCACCTCAAAACAACAGCCCCACGCTTGACCCAAAAAAAGGTTGACCATGCACGCCTGCATCGCTTACTCGCAGAAGAGCTCTGGAAGCAAGACCAAGATCTAACGGGAGCCAGCCGCGCCATTCGTCGTGCTTTTGAATGCGCAGGCCCCGTTGACTTTGTGCATTGCAAAACCATGGAGAGCTTAGATGCCAATCAAATTCAATTTGATCTGGCCATTTTTGATGCCCTCTGGCCCTGGGATGGTCGGCCTGCAGAAGTCCGCTTTTCATCAGTCAGCACCGATGCAGCCAATCAGGTCTATGTGCTTGAGCATCGACATCAGTGGCTATTTTGTTTTGACGCGCAGGGCCGCTTTATCAAAGGTATTACAGAGCATCAATTGGCCAATGTCCCCTTTTTGCATCCCGAGCATCTCTGGGACCTGACCGATATGGCCACAGATCATGCAGGCAACCACTATCTCTGCGGAAGTTCAGATAAAATCTATATTTACGACGATCAGTGGCAAGAAGTCCGTCAATTGGCTCCACCTGCGAGTCAACGCACCTTGCGACCGCTCTCAATCTGTGTTGATGACGAGCAAAATGTCTATGTGATCTATTTGCATCTGGGCGGCATTCATCGCTTTAACGCTGAAGGCTTTCATTTGGGAACATTTGGTCAAAATACGATTATGCCTAGCCTGGGTAAAAATTATTTCTGCGGATTAACCCTAACACCCGAGCAAAATATTTGCCTCTATGATCGCGAAAGCATTCAGATTTTTAAACCTGGCCAGGCCCAACCTATCCAGACCTGGTTTTTATCGGATGTAGACAGCGATGCTATGAATCAAGATGATTACCCGTTTTGTTGGAACGGCGTGGCTTGCAGTGACAAAGATATCTATGTTTGTGACACCTATGGCAATCAGGTGATTGCCCTGAGTCCCGATACAGGTTCTTTTCGAATCTTACCTGGGGAAGCCTTTCTTCACCCCTTTGATATTGCTGTCGATCAGCACAATGTCTTATACCTGACAGATACCGGCCATGGCCGGGTTATGAAATACAAAAATCAAAAATGGGATGTATTGTTGAGTCACCCCGCATTTCAAGGAGCAGTATAAAAATGGCTAAATTCTGGAAGCAGGCCTTGATTTCAATGGCCTTGATAAGCAGTTTGAATCCGGTTCAGGCCGCCCAAAAGGGTGGTGTCTTAGAGATTGTTTCCGTCGGCGAACCCAAAGTCCTCAACCCCGTTTTCGATCGCTCTCCCAGCGCTCAGGAATTCTATAATTTAATTTATGCAGGGTTGATTCGTGAAAACTCGCGCGCTGAATTAGAAGCAGATTTACTGCAAGAAGTCCCAACGGCCGCCAACGGTCAGGTCATTATGAATGCTGACGGCAGCATGAGCGTGCACTACCAGCTGCGCGCTAACCTAAAGTGGCAAGATGGTCATGACTTAACCTCAGAAGATGTCTTGTTTACCTGGCAGGTGCATACGGATCCCCGCATTGTTTACCCACCGAGCCCAGGCTATGAACAAATTCGCCAGATCGAAATCATCGACAAACAACGCTTCCGAGTCCATATGTACCGGCCTTACGGCGATTATTATAAGCTCTTTGCCAATGTCTTGCCCCGCCATTCCTTTCGCAGTCAACACTGGGCATTTGCCGCCGATCACCCCTTTAATCGTCACCCGGTCGGAGCAGGTCCCTTTGTTTTAAAAGAATGGATCGCCGGTAAATCCGCTTTATTAGACGCAAACCCCCTCTATCACCGCAACAAACCCATGCTCGATCAGATTCGCTATCGCTTTGAGCCCGATTCTTATCGCACGATCAAAGAAGTCCTCAACTGGGCCGATCAAGCCGATGTCTTGCGGGGCATGTCTCTGGCATCTTATGAATACCTTAAAAACAGACCTGACTTAGCACTCTCTGTCGTGCCTACCGGTCAGATTGAGCATCTGGTGTTTAATCTGAAGCAGCCCATTTTAGCCGATCGTCGGGTGCGACAAGCACTGGCATATGCGACCGACCGCCGGGCGATAGCCGATTTGCTGCTGGGAATCTCAGAACCCGCTTATAGCGATCAGCTCAAAGATTCTTGGAAATATAATCCAAACACAGAGAGCTATTATACCCCCAATTTGAACGAAGCCCGCACCAAATTGCAATTGGCTGGCTGGCGCAATCAAAAAGCTGAAGAAACACGCACGAAAGCTGAGCAGCCATTGGAACTCACCCTGACCTTGACCCAGGGCAATCGCTCGCATCAAGTCGTCGGGAAGTACCTGCAAAAAGCCTGGGGTGATGCGGGTATCAATTTAAAATTGAAAACCGTTTCCCCAGAAGTGATGCAGCAAGAATTACCAGCGGGTGATTTTGATCTGACCTTTGCCACCTGGAACCAGAGCAGCGAAGAAACCCCCTTCTATCGCTGGCACTCCACACAAGTGCCCCCTCAGGGAATGAACTTCGGCCATTTTCAAGATTATCAGGTCGATGCTTTGACCCGTGAGCTCCAACGTGCGGTCAATGCCCAGCAACAAGAGCGCCTTTATGGTGAAATCAGCGAGATTCTGGCTGAAAACCTACCCGCTTTACCGCTCTATTATGGATCCACCCTTGAGGCCCATAAAAAAAGCCTGCATAATTACTTGCCTAATGTGCAAATGGGCACCACCTGGAACGCCGCAAGCTGGTGGCTAGAATAATGCCCCAGATTTTTGAGGGTAAAGTCGTTGCCCAGCAGGTAGAGCAAGAGATTCAGACCACACTGGCAGATTTAGACCTACAGCCCGGTCTGGCTGTGGTTTGGGTCGGTGATAATCCCGCTTCTGAAATCTATATCCGCTATAAACAAAAGGCTTGTGAACGTCTTGGCTTTCATTCTGAAGTCTTGCAGTTACCAACTCTAACCAGCCAGTCAGAATTATTAGCTGCAATCGAAAGTCTCAATCAAAACCCAGGCATTCATGGCATTTTGGTACAAATGCCTTTGCCTGATCAACTGGATTCTGAAGCTGTGATTGCGGCGATAGATCCGAGCAAAGATGTCGACGGCTTCCACCCCATGAATGTAGGCTATCTTAACAGCGGCCATCCGCGAATGGTCCCTTGCACACCCCTGGGTATTATGTATATGCTGGCACATTATCAGATCCCTATCGCAGGCCAGCGAGCGGTCGTGATCGGTCGCAGTAATATTGTCGGCAAACCGATGGCTCAGCTTTTGTTACAAGCCGATGCAACAGTATCGATTTTGCATTCTCGCACACCCGATCTGGCCGTCTATACTCGCGAAGCAGACATCATAGTCGTCGCTGTTGGACGAGCAGAGACTCTGACTGCCGAGATGACAAAACCCGGCGCAGTCGTGATTGATGTGGGTATGAATCGCCTGGAGGGACGTAAAGTGGTGGGTGATGTGGATTTTGCAACCGTAGCCGAGAAAGCCGCCTGGATTACGCCCGTGCCGGGTGGCGTCGGACCCATGACGATTGCGATGCTACTCAAGAACACCTTGCAAGCCACGATCAACCAGAGCAAAAACAAGGCTTAGCCCAATTTACAAGAGCCCCCAATTCTGATCCGGTTCTGGAAGCAAGGAAAGACGCTGCTCTCCCATTTGTTGACGCAAATTGATTTCAATCGAGTCTCCGATTGCATCCAGATCCCCCAAAACCCACGAGACAATCATGACGACAAGGTGCGCATTCAATCCCATTTAAAGCATCTACTTAAGTCATAAAAAACAAAAAAAATCTGCTTTCGAATTGTGATCAACTCAAAAGCAGAGAGTTTATAACTTAGACCCTGTCTGTTCGTTTTTTAGGCCAAAGCGCTCGATTTTCTCAGGTCATCGGGACACGCCGCTCCAAACACGCCTTCTAAATGCTCAATAACTTGAGCAATCGACTCTTTTAAAATAATCTTATCGATAACTTTAGGGTGGCATTCTTTGATAAGAGCAATGGGTTGTGGATTGGTCGTGACGATGCAAAAGGGCAATTCTTTTTCCATCAATCGAATGGCAATGGCTTCTATAGAATAAAATATAGATTGATCAATATGGGGGACATTGCGCATGTCTAAGGTGATAGCAGCTAGATTGTCCATTTCTAACAAATCAGCCATCATGGTTTCAAAAGAGTCACTAAAAGCAAAGGTCAAGGGACCTTCCAATCGTTTCGTAATGACGGTTCCTTTTTCTCCCCAATTGATAGATTTTACTTTTTCAAGGGTGGATTTTGTCGTGAGATCACCCATCCGTTTGGTCACTAATAATGAGGCCATGACAACGCCGACTACAACTGCTTGAAGTAAATCTACAAAGACGGTCATGCTGAGCACCGTTATTAAGACAGCAGCATCTGCCTTGGGTATGTGTGTAATATCTTTAAAACTACGATAATCAATAATACCGATACCAACTGTGATTAAAATACCAGCCAATACCGCCATAGGAATGACTTTTGCAAAAGGTGCTAAGACCAATAACACCATCAGTAAGACCAAAGAGTGAGTGGCTCCTGAAATTCGAGTGGTTCCGCCTGAATTAATGTTGACGACAGTTCTCATTGTCGCTCCTGATCCAGGAATACCCCCAATTATTCCGCCCAAAGCGTTGCCCAGCCCCTGTCCAAATAATTCTCGATTACTATTGTGCTTGGTGCGGGTCATTTTATCGGCGACGACTGAGGTCAGTAAAGAATCAATCGCTCCCAATGCGGCCAAAGTAATGGCTGGAATGATAACAGCTGACGCATATTCTAGACTAAAGCTCGGGAGGTATATCTTTGGTAATCCAGTGGGTATGTTACCAATAGTAGGCAAATCAAACTTCATGAACACAGAAATCAGAGTCCCCACCAAAAGAGCAACTAGCGTTGCCGGAACTATTTTTTGGAACCGCGGAACAATATAGATGAGAGCAATCGTCAAGATACTGAGAAAAATAGCTTGTAAATTGGCTTGAGGGATTGCCGTGGGTAGACTGGTGAGTCCCTCTAATACTTTTGAAGATCCAACTAAGCCCAATAAAGGCTTAATTTGTAAGAGTATGATGATCGCACCAATTCCGGTCATAAAGCCAGAAACGACGGGGTAAGGTATGTATCGGATATAACCACCCACCCGCAGAAAGCTTAAGAGCATGAGAAAGATGCCTGCAAGAGTGAAGGTGGTAAAGATAAGTTCTGGTTTGTTGATTTCTAAGAATCCGGCAACAACTGTTGCTGAAACGACTGTCATGGGACCCGTAGGGCCACTGACTTGAGTGGCCGTGCCTCCAAAAATAGCCGCAAAAAAGCCGACGGCTATGGCACCATAAAGTCCTGCTGCTGCACCCAAGCCTGATGCAGCTCCAAAAGCAAGCGCCAGAGGCAAGGCGACTATGCCTGCAGTGAGACCACCGAAGATGTCCCCTTGTATTTGTTTTGCATTCATTAAAAAATTTAGTCCTTCACTTAATTAGTTATTGTGATCTCGGTGATGGGTCAAAAAAATCAAAGCCTGTAATTTAACAAATCAATGATCCCATTTCTCATGCGTTTTCCAGGCTTTAATTCTAGGCAAACTAAATTGATAGCTACCCGCAAAAGGAAGAGAATACTCAAGCAGGGCAGTTTCTGGAGAATCACTTATATAAGCATACTTCCTCTAATCAGTTTATCAGATCTCAAAAACCAACAAAAACCTACTTTTTGTATTTCAAGCAGGCTAAAGGTTGACTTTTTGTTGTATCCTTATTTATGATTCTGATGAGACATTCTTAAGCTGGTTTTAAATTGCAAGCTCTGAAAAAGTGAAATCCATTGTAGCTCAGCTAACAATATTTTTGGGTATACTGTGTTAAAACAGTGATAATCACAGGATTTCACCGCAATATATTGTAATGATAGTAATAAGCGAATTTTAATGATTGAGATGGTTAAGGGTATGACACACGGCCTACAACATGCAGCTCTAATTGAGCATTTAAAGGATCAATATTTGATCGAAAGTGAGTTGGGCCGTGGAGGCATGGGTGTGGTCTATTTGGCGAGAGACAAACGCCTCGATCGCCCGGTCGCCATCAAAGTCCTCAATCTGGCAAAATCTGGTAATCAATCTTTGATTGACGAAGTGACTGAACGCTTCCAACGGGAAGCCCGAGTCGTCGCACGCATGTCCCACCCCAGCCTGGTGGCGATCTATGACGTGGGACAAATCGAAGAATTTTATTATATGATTATGGAATACGCTCCTGGCAAAGTACTCTCGGATATCGTCGAAGCCGGACATAAGCTACCGGCCGCACTCGTCGCCAGTATTGGCCAACAAGTCGCCCAGGCTCTGGCCCTGGCTCATGAACATGGCATTATTCACCGCGATATTAAACCCGGCAATATCATTTTATCGAATAAAGGCATTACCAAGCTGACTGATTTTGGAATTGCCCAATTGAGCCAACAAGAAGAAGGGAAGTTAACCCAGGCAGGCTCGATGATGGGTAGCATTATGTATGCTTCACCCGAACAAGTCAAAGACGCTTCTCAGGTAGATATTCGCACAGATATCTACTCATTGGGAGTAACCCTGTTTGAATTATTGACCGCTAGCTCTCCTTATCAGGGCACCCAACTCTCACAGATCATCCTCGAAATCATGTCCCAACAAGACAGCCCTATCAGCATACGCGCACTGGTACCAGAGGTTCCTGAATCTCTGGAAATGCTGATTCAACGTGCTATGAGCAAAAATCCCGATGACCGCTTTGCCAATGCCGAGGAAATGGCACAGCAATTTGGACTCTTATTAAACGGGGCCTTAAAGTCGAATCAGCCCTTACAGATACAATTTGATACGGCAGCCACTGAAGCCAGTCCGCATCGCCGCCAGGGCAGCATGACCCAGCTCAAGCGCACCACCCTCAACCTGGAGCTGGTTAATGAATTGCGCAACAAAAGCAATTGGGTCACCCAAGTGGTTTCCAAATGGAAGCACGAGTCTCTAACTCAGCTAAGTCTAGAACAAATTTTAGAAAAGGTCATGGAAACCAATTTACTCGGGCAGGCTTTAACGGGCTGTTTGATCGTAGATAGTCGCTATTATTTGCTCTTAGCTAACGGTAACTTTGTCGGTGCTGCCGACATTGAAAGTCATCGCCACGGCGAAGAAGTCTTTGCCTCTTTGCCAGAGAAAAGTATCAATATGGAATTACGCACGGTGCCTGAAGGCCAGGAATTGGTGCCCCTGATATTATCAAATATCCTCGAAGAAAAAGGCCAGGTTCTCCAATCCAAATTGGATTCTTCGCTAATGGATCTGCAACCTTTGCTTGAAAGCTTTTCTGAAGCTGGCGATGCCCTGACCGGCTTTGTGATTTGTTTAGCCGAAGAAAATGTCTATTTCTACGGCTTTGATCGGGGGCAATCCTTGTTTTCAGCCGCAGCAGGCGATCAGCACCGGGACAATGAAACCTGGCTGGGTCTGACGCAATTGGTACAACACGAAAGCCTGATTATGAATGTCTTTGGTTTGGAGCCCAGCATCATGGGCCCCAGCTTAAATCAGCGCTTGAAAAACGTGCATATGGAAGTCTCTTATCAGAATCCAGATCAAACGAGCTTACAGGATCTGGCCAATCGCACCGACGAATTACCGATTCACTTAATTAGAGAAGCCAAAGATAATTTGCATGTTGAATTAAAGCTCGATCGCAAACCAGAAATGCGAGTCGGTGATCATATCTTTGATCTGGCTCCGATTTTCAATAATTTACAGCATGTCAAAGTTGCCCGCTGGCTGCTCAAAGAATATTTTTTCTTGCTCAATTCCTCCGATAACTCCACCAGTCTGAAATATATTTACAGCTGGCTCCCCGCCGTGCAGCGCTTTGACTTTGCCCAGGATCTCAAAGGGGAAGACGGCCAGGAGCATAATTTTTCACTGGTCGCCAGAGGTGTGGTTTTTGGTGAAGATTATGAGAAAGTCTTATTTCTGATTCGTCTCGGCAATGGGGATCCCGAATCTTTAGATCGCTTTATCGAGGAAGCCACAACCTGTAAAAAAGCCCTGATCAAATCAGGTGATGTCGGCGGAGCGATGTATATTTCGCTACAAAACTTTGAAACGGCAACCCTCAAACTCTTTTATGATAAAACCGTTGAGCCCCGTAAAGGTTTCGGCCTGGGCTCACTCGATAAGCTGACCAAATACAAAGGCTTTGTGCGCATGGGTTTTGGCCGGGGTTTCCATCTCAATTTATTAGAATATGATACGGCAGCCAATCGCTTTGACGTTGTCGCCCCGTTGCTTAAATAGTGCGCCAGGTATTAAATCAGAGCGATTTTTCAGCAGCCAAGTCGGCGCCTGAGCTAGATTTGGCCGCCGAGCTCAAAACAGGTATGAATCAGCTCAAAGCAGAGTCATTTGATCTGGAGACAGCTCAAATTGATTACGTCAAAATGAAAGACTCTGAGGCCTATACCAACTATCTCAAATTGTCATGCCAGCTCGGGCGCTTTGAGCTCAGAAGCCTGCAAACAGTCGATCAACAATTGGCTTTTTGGATCAATCTTTATAATGTGCTCACTGTGCATGGCATCATTGCTCTGGGCATACGTGAATCGGTCCAAGAATATAGCGGTTTCTTTGAAAAGGTCTCTTACCATGTCGGGGGTTATTTATTTAGCTTAGATGAGATTGAGCACGGGATCTTACGTGGCAATCAAAAAAGACACCTCTTTGCTAAACGTCCTTTTAATAGCCAGGATCCCCGCCGGCATTTAATGCTGAGCCCCCTTGATCCGCGACTGCATTTTGCTCTGGTTTGCGGATCCCATTCCTGCCCACCGATTGGAGTCTATCAGGCAGACCAGATTCAGCAGCAATTGGATCTGGCAGCACGCAGTTTTATCAATAGCTCCCAGGTTCAACTAGAGCCTCAGCAGCAACGGATATCTATCTCCAAAATTTTTGATTGGTATGGGCGAGACTTTGGCAGTCGACAAGATTTGCTTCAGTTTCTGGCCCTTTATCGTCAAGATCCAGCAGAACAAGCCTGGCTGCGCAAAAACAAAAATCAGATCCAAATTTCATTTTTGGACTATGACTGGCGCTTAAACCAATCAGCCTGAACTTCAATTCAATTTATTCAAAAAAGAAAAAAGCACCGGATTAAATTTAACCCGGTGCTTTTTAATATAGGATTCGTTTTAGAGGCTGCGGCGTAATTTCTCGGTATTGAGAATTTGGTTAGATGCGACTGCACCCAATGCGCCGCCGACCACGACTGCGATCGTTAAAGGTGCGCCAGCAGCTGCGCCCAGTGCTTTGAGAATGGTAGAGGTGCCATAAGCACCGAGGGTGCCACCGACGGCAGAAACGCTACCTTGTAAGGTATCAGTCAACACATTTGCAACTGTGGTTGAAGCGTCTTGTTTGCCGTGGCTCAATGAAGCGACGTTTTTGATAATAGAGATGGTGCCACTGATAGCTGCGCCAACACCCGCTGAGTTCATCATGAACTGGGTCATGGTAGAGCCGGTCACAGCCGCTTTATCAAAACGGAAGCCGGTTAAGCCACCAATCAACATTTTTGAAATGGCACCATCAGGTGTGGCCCGTTGATTGACATTGTAAAAGGCGGGGTCAACAGAGTCTGAACCATAGGCACTGGGAGCGACGGCAGCTTGTCCGCCTTGATTATAGCCGCTAGATTGATAAGGATTATAAGGAGCAGGGCTGGAACTGAAGAGATTTGCAATTGGGTTTATCAAAGTGGTGTCCTCACTATAGTCAATGTTTAAATTGTTCTTAGTATATTCTTAGTCTTTCAAGCACGGATCCTTGTCTGGTTTGCTTAATAATTAAACAAAAGATAAACTAATCTTAATCTATAACTTAAAATTGAAATCTGTTTAACCTAAGTTCTTGATTTTAATCTGAGAAAAGCCCCCCAAAGTCAGCAAAAAAGCTTACAATAATAGCGATCATGAAAAAGAGCACATTACTGGCTGGAATCTTTAGCCTCTGCCTAACACTAAATGCTTGCTATCTGACCGCATCACCGCCGCCCCTAAACGTGGACCGATTTTACTTACCACCTGAGTATGAGCCTGTACAAGCAGTGATGGTTTCACGCATTATTTTGGATGATGACAGCGGCTATCAATTGCTGCGTTTATTATTACAAAGCCAGGTCAACCCCTGGCTGCTCACCCCGTCACCACTTGAATTTTCAGCGGTTCGTGAACATTTGCGTGAACGCTTTCAACTCTCAGCAGAAACACTGGCCCACTTAAAGTCTATTCAAGTCAGTACAGAGTCTTTATGGGCCAGAGACTGGGCTCCTTTGATGACGATCCCCAATCATGAATACGCTGGCCAGGCGATCGATGTCCGCATGTTAGATGCCAGGTACTTAAGTGAAAGACCGATTGATGATTCTGTCCCAATGCAGATTCAACTCTCATTGCTGGAGCAGGCCAATGCCATCCCAGGCTGGCATTTCCGCTTGCAAGAACTCCCCGTCTATATGGAGGGCGGCAATATTATGTGCTCGCGTGAGAACTGCTTTCTGACTGAAGAAGTCTTGATTCAAAATAGTGCAGAAGTAGTCGGAACAAAAGCCCTTAAAGCCCCACAAATCATCGCTGCTCTCGAACGCTACTTGGATCAAAAAGTCTGGTTGGTACCGCGCATGCCTCACGAAAGTACCGGGCATTTAGATATGTGGGCCAAATTACTCAATCCCGATACCCTGGTCATTGCCGAGTTAAGTCCCCAAACCTTGGATTTTGCACCCGAAGAATTGATCCAAGACTATCAGGAAGTACGGGCTTTTTTGGAACAACAAGCCTCAGGCCTAACCCCTGAAGGCAAAGTCGTTGAAAATGCCCTGGGGCCACTGATGAAACGTCTTAACCCGAAACTAAAGATCGTGCGTATGCCCATGCCAGCACCAGTACTTTATGGTGAAAGCGAAGTCTTTCGTTCGTATACCAATTCCTTACTTGTTAATGGCAAAGCGATTGTGCCTCGTTATCAACGCATGGGAGGGGTGGGCTATTATTATCCTGATCGATCGCTGATGCAAGATTACGAAAATCGCGTTGAGACGATTTACCGGCAGGCAGGCTATCAAGTTTTCTGGCTTAATGCTGACTATTTGATTCAGGACGGTGGCGCCTGGCATTGCGCCACGATGCAAGTGCCTCAGGCCCCTCCAGTAGCAAGTCCTTGAGCTGATCTCAGCAAAATATGAGTTTATTCAGCCAAGATTAAAATATTAACCTAAAATTAACATCCCCGAACAAAAAACTACAATACAATTAGATTAAACCCAACAATAGCAACAAATACATTTAAATTCAGTTAAGGTTAAGATCTAATTAATATCTATAGTTAAGGTCTGATTAAGTCACTTGAAATCAAAAGTTTTCTTGATTAATAGGGGTTAAGAAGGTTATCTTAGGGATAAGGACTTCACTCAAGTTCTTTCCCGATTGACTGCAGTAATTAATAAGGAATGCTTAAATGAAACGTTTTTTTCTTGCTCTGTCCCTACTCACACTCACCGCCTGTCAGGCTCAACCCCTTTTACAAACCCCTGGAGCCCGTAGTGCTCCCGGCCAGGCCACTTTCCAAGCAAGAAATACGGGTTCACAAGCTTCGGCGCAGTGGTTTGAACAACTCTCTCCGGACTTACAAAATTATTACGCCGAGGCCCGCGGCAAAAGTGGTCATGAATTGTTTCAATCTTTGAACCGCATTGTTTCACGCGCAAAAATGCTTGATTATGGCCCAGGTAAGTCGTATATCTATGCGGTGGCCGAAAACCATGAACGCGGTAATAAAACCGGTATTATGACAGCTTATTCAGAGCTATTTATCCCTGGCAGTGGCGGCAATGGTGGTAGTTACCGCGAGCAAGGTGACAGCAATGGCGATGGCAAATCGGGTGACTTCATCAATTGTGAACACACCTGGCCCCAGTCTTTCTTTGAAAAACGCGAGCCAATGCGATCTGACTTGCACCATTTGTTTCCGACCTTGAGTGTGCCCAATAATCGCCGTGGACACCATCCTTTTGGAATGGCTTCCGAAGGCAAAGTGGCCTACTCAACCAGCAACGGTACTAAACTGGCTTTACGGGGTCGGGCACTCAGCTACAGTAATGTCGGCGCTCTGGACTTTGACACCCTGGGTAAAGGTGAAGCCGTCTTTGAGCCTGCCAATGTGCAAAAGGGCAATACAGCGCGGGCCATGATGTATTTCTATCTGCGTTTCTATAATCAGAATATTCGCAATGGCGACTATGATGCCGCTGATTTCTGGCTGCAACGTCTGGAGCAATTCCGTCAGTGGTCTAATCAAGATCCAGTCAATGAGCTGGAGCAAAGAAGAAACCAATTGATTGCTGAGAAACAAGGCAATCGGAATCCCTTTATCGATATTCCCGGTCTGATCGACTTAATCGGCGTCAACACCATCAAAGAAGTCGAAAGCAATTTCCGCTAAGGCCTTCACTCATATCTCACAAGCCCCCTTTGGCGACACGCACAAAGGGGGCTTTGCTTTTAAGTGACCCAGATCCCACGCGTGCACAAGCTCACTGTGGCAAAATACCCAGAGCACACTAAGATTGAGGCCACTATGAAATCCCCGTCTCCCCGACAAGTACAAATTCAAACCCAAACGGAACTCAAGGCTCTGTTTCAGCAGCAGCATGAATATAAGCGTACCGCTTATCCTGAGTGGGCCACTTATGACGGAGATCATCGCTTTGACGATCGCTTGACGGATTTGTCTCATGAGGCGGCTGAAGTTCGCTGTCAAAAAAACCAGCAGTTTCTGGCCCAATTACAGGCCCTGGATCACAGCCTGTTGGAGCCCGCTGATTTACGCAATGCCCGTTTATTTGCCTATATGCTAGATCTTGATATTCGTCATCATCAATTGGGTCTGCACCTGATGGATATCGACCAACAAGAAGGCATGCATCTCAAATTCCCTCAATTGGTAGAAATCCAGCCTCTGAAAACCTTTCCTGACTATCAGCAGTATTTTCGCCGCTTGCAAGGATTTAGCAAACAAGTCGAAGATACGATCGCCAATTTAAAGCTGGGCATCTCACGCCAGCTCTTATTGCCCCAGCAAGTGGTACTTGAGAGCCTGAAGCAAATGGCTGAATTGGCCTCATGCCCCTTAGAACAAATGCCCTTGTTTCAGCCCGTATTGCAAAATCCGGGTCTCAGTCAGGAGCTCTATCAACGGGTTCAGGAATTGGCTCAGCAAACGATTACCGAGCGTATCCAGCCTGCCTATCAGCAATTACATGATTTTGTTAAAGCAAGCTATCTGCCCGCTTGCCCGGTGACCGTGGGACTGAAAGCCCTGCCCAATGGTGAAGAAATTTATGCTTATTGGGTTGAGCGGCACACCTTACCCGCTCTCGACCCCAAAGATATTCATGCCCTGGGTCTACGTGAAGTGGCCCGCTTGCATCAGGCGGTTGAGCCCCTGCGGCAGCAATTGGGGCTCCCGGAAGATTGGCAAGCCATGTTAAATCATTTGCGCTCAACCCCTGACTATTATTACAGCGACTCAGCTGACATGATGCAAGATTATCAGCAGATGTTCGACACCAGCCAGGGCGTCTTATTGGATTTATTTCATAGCCTGCCACGCACCGATTGCATCTTAAAAGAAATGGAACCCTGGCGAGCCGCTGCCGCTCCCCAGGCCTATTATTACCCGCCCCCGCAAGATTTGTCTCGGCCGGGAATTTATTATGTAAACACCTATGATTTACCGGCACGGCCCAAATACAGCATGATGGCCTTGACCCTGCACGAAGCATTGCCGGGCCACCACTTGCAATTGGCCACAGCCCTGGAAACCCCAGATTTACCTGATTTTCGTTATCATTTGGAAGCCACCGCCTTTGTCGAAGGCTGGGCGCTTTACGCCGAAGCACTGGGGCATGAACTGGGTTTATATACTGACCCCTTGCAAGCCCTGGGCGCTTTATCGCTGGAGCTCTGGCGCGCCTGCCGCCTGGTAGTGGACACAGGCTTGCATGCTCTGGATTGGGACCGCGATCAGGCCATTGCTTACTTTCGGGAGCACACCTTGCAAAGTGAAACCGATATTCAGTCTGAAATTGACCGTTATCTGGCTTTGCCTGGCCAGGCACTGGCTTACAAAATGGGTGAGCAAAAAATTCTGGGCTGGCGCCAGGCGGCGATTGCACAGCAAGGCAAGGACTTTGAGCTCAAAGACTTCCATGAGGTCTTGCTGCGTTCGGGCTCTCTGCCTTTAGCTGAACTCGAACAAGAAATGCACGATTGGCTGCAAGCTTAAGCCCGGCTCAGTCGTCATTAGCCCGCTGCAAACAGCAAATCTTGAGAAACCTCAACTGCATAATACCAACCGAGGGCATTGAGAGGATAAAAGGCCAGCAAGAGCTGTTCCCCATTGCGCTGATAAGACAAGTAGCCCGATTCAGCAGCTAAAATCTGCTGGACCACTTGAGCCTGATCAAAAAGCGGGGTATCGAGTGAGCCCTGCTGATCCGTCTGCCCAAAGCGCATGCCATACATCCGATCACGATCAGATGAACGCAACATAATCTGCCCATGCTGATTCAAGAGATAAGATTCTTTCAGACCAGGCAAGTCCACATGCATCAGTCGATCGATCAGATACTGAAAACGCAAATCAAAGGCTGCCACTCCCCGAGCCTGCCCATTGAGATCTGTGATCGTCTGAGCGACAGTTAGCACCAAACCTTGCCCCTGAGGGTCCAAATGGGGTCGTGTCCAGACTGGTTGCTCGGCAGTCCGCGCCTTTTGATACCAATGTTCGGTTCTGAAATCTGTGTCCAATGGATAACCTGCTTTGCCCGGATAAGACAGGCCCAGTCCATTATCCAAAGCAATATTGACCCAGGCTATTGCTGCTGATTGCGGTTGGTTCCGGGCTTCAGCGAGCAAATCTTGTGATAAATAGGCTCGCAATTGATTCAGCCCCTGTAACTGTGTCTGTAGGCTGATAATGGGTGCATCTGTAGCTGCTAACAATACCGGGTAATCCCAGCTAATTAACTTGGCATACGACGGGACATAGCTTAAGTCCGCAGGCACTTGATCTGGTAGCGCAAAATCCAGGGCTTGATAGATCTTCTGAGGCTTTAAGCGACTTGAGGTCGCTAACAAAACCCCGGCAGTGGAACTAAAGCTCTCCAATTGACCATTAATTTCTAAGAGTTTAAAATTGATCATACGCGCCTGTCGGGCGCTTTGGGTTTGCAATTCACGCAATTGCTGCTCTTTGTGAAAGCGTGCATTTTGGGTTTGCTTTTGCTGCCAAAAAGTCCCGATGGTCATCACAGCAAGCGTGATCAAGATCCCCATCAAGACCGTTGCCGACAAGAGCAAATGTTGTCGCATCCAGCGCAATCTAGCCTGTAGGAAACTATCGGGCTGAGCGTATACTGCCTGCCCTCTCAAATAACGGCGAATATCTGCAGCAAGATCTCCGACACGAGCATAACGCTGCTCAGGTTTGAGGGCGGTTGCTTTGGTAATAATGGCGATCAATTCACGGGCCACAGGTCGATTGGGGTCAAAAGCTTCAATCGGCAGCCGATCCACGGTTAAGACACGTTTCAAGAGATCTGTCAGGCTTTTTGCATGGTAGGCTGGCTTCAATGTCACCAATTCTTGTAAAATCAAGCCCAGAGTTAAAAGATCGCTGCGACCATCCAATTGATTGTTTTTGGCGGCAGCCTGTTCAGGAGATAAATAACGTGGCGTGCCTAAAATCTTACCGATTTGCGTTGCCTCAAAAAAGGCTTCGGTATCCTGTTCAGACTCAGATAGCTCTACGGTTTTTTGTTGGGGATCAGCAGCGCTCATCACCCGGGCAATACCCCAGTCCATGACATAGACTTCACCGTATCGGCCAATCATAATATTGGAGGGTTTTAAATCACGGTGGACCACGCCACGCTCGTGGGCAAAGTCCATGGCCTCACAAATTTTCAAAAATATGTCTAGCATCGCGACGATACTATATGCTTCCGGCAAGTCTAAGTCACTCTTATATGCAGTCCGGGCTTCCTGAAAATATTCTTTCAGGGTTTTGCCAAACACCAATTTCATGGCATAAGCCCAACCGGCTGGCGTTTTTTCGAGATTATAGACAGGCACCACATTGGGGTGCTCCAGTTGCGCTGTAATCTGAATCTCACGAACAAAGCGCGCCAAAACTTCTGGGCTTATTTTGACTTGTGAATGCAAACGTTTATAGGCCACTTTGCGCAATAAGTCTTTGTCTTGCGCTAAAAAGACCTGCCCCATCGCCCCTTCACCGACTTGCAACAGCATTTCATAACGAGAATCAAAAGACAAATCTTCAGCTGAACTGGTTTGTGGTTGAAGTTCAAAGAATGTTTGCTCCAACTCTCCCACAGTGGTGACTTCAAGCCAATCGCTTTGCGTCTCTTCTGGGTTTTGAAATGATTCTAGCATCTGTTAATTGTAGCGCACTCGTTCTATAAAACCCATTTCCAGATTGCTTTCTGCTGTGGGATGGGGCGCTTTTAATAATTATTTTTCCTTTCAATTTGTTCAGAATAAGTTTTTGGCAAAGCTGAAAAGGAATTAGGCCATTAGATTTGAGCAAGTTCTATACTTTATTCTCGATAGTTAAATGAAATAAAAACAAGAGGGGAAACATGCTTCAATTTCAGCCACTTTCTTCGCTTGCGACACTCATGCAAAACCAAAAACTGAGATCACAGTCAGAAACGATGACTTCCCTAATTAGCTTGCGTCCGCTTCAATACATCACGCAAACCTCAGGGATCCAAACGCAAGTTTTAGATAGAACTGAATTGACATCCCCAAAAATCTTTAAACCGGTGATGAAACAGATTCTACTGTTTGAAAGCGCACAAGTCATTTCGCCTGGGGAATCACTGCAAGAAGCCATTAAAAAAGCACAACCTGGGGATACCATTCGTTTGGCATCAGGCACCCATCATCTCGGAGATTTGCTGATTCAAAACAAGTTTGATCTTAAGCTCATTGGTGAGCCAGGCACTAAAATCATCGGCAATATTCAAATTAATAATTCCAACACTATTTCAATCAAAGGTATACAGATCGAAGGCAATCAAATCCGGTCTATGCCACGACCCGTCCCTACTGATGTGAATGTGCCAGAAGTCATTATTAATGGATCGAGTCAAATTGAGCTCACATCCCTAACCCTAAACCATCTCAATGGACATGGACAACAGGGAAATCGCACCCGAAGTATGCTTGAAATTGGTCCTACAAGCCAGGATGTGAAAATTTCAAACAGTCATTTTTTTTCAGGCCCGCAAGATTTAGAGCCTGGCCCTCAAAATCAGCGAACACTCGTCAATGGCATCCGCTCAATGGGCAAAGAGACTATTCTAGAGGGCAATACCTTTAACAATGTCAGTATTGGCATTCAATCGGGTGGTGTTGGGGCTGTCATTTCAGATAATAAAATAGCCAATTTCTCTCAAGATGGCATCCAGGTTTATGGGCATCAAACCCAAATTAAAAATAATACCATTACAGATTTAATCTATTTAGACGCTCCTGAAAATGGCGAAAAAATAGCCCACCATGACGCGATTCAATTATGGGCACCTGAGCCTGCAGATGATCGTGAGGGTCGTTATAAGGGTAAGTATGCCCTAGAAAATGTCCAAATTACTGGGAACATAATTAAAAGCAGCACTGACCCAAACAGAGCCTATCAGGGTATTTTACAAGGCATTGCCGCTTTTGATGGCTATATGGATGGTCTTAATGTTTCATACAATCAGATCGAAACCCACTCTACCCAACATGGCATCACCATCAATGCCCCCCGCTCTTCACAATCCAATCGATTTATGATTGCGCATAATACGATTGAGAATCAATGGGTAGCTAAACCACTGAACGAATTAAAACCCACACTTAATTTAAACGTCTTGCGTTTTAAACAAAATCCACAAAACCAAGCCGAGCAATGGAGCTGGCGTAAAAATGATCATTACGCAGTCATTTTAAAGAACAATGCCGTGCAAACAGCCATCAATATTCAGCCTGAGATTCTTGTTTCTGATCGTTAGTTTAATACTGCTTATTTTTTGGTGAGATCCGAGTCATTGCATTAATAAATCTGAAGACCAGATATGCTTCTGATTATGACGGGGTGGTAGATCTAATGATAGAAGTCTTGTCCTGGTTAGATGGTATCGATATTGCTGTGGTTGCAATGGGTATTTATTTGGTCTTGCTAATGGTTCGTAAGACCCGTACCCATTTGTTTGGCGCCGGACTGATCAGTTTTGGCGGATTTTACTTACTCGCACTCACTGCTGAGTTGCGTTTAACGGCTTTTATTTTCCATATCTTTTTTACGGTGATTGTCGTGGTTCTGGTCGTTTTGTTTCAAAATGAAATTCGGCACTTTTTTGAACGCTTTGCACTCTGGATCTTTGTGCGCTCTCCTCTGCGACAACGTCGACATTCTTTGCGCACTAACAATCTAGATATTATTGCCAATACAGCTCTTGATTTTGCTGATGATAAGATTGGCGCCTTGATCGTTTTTCAGGGGCACATTGACTTACACCGTCACACCCACGGTGGCACTTTCTTACGCGGCCAAATCAGCGAGCCCTTATTAAAAAGTATTTTTGATCCCCACTCAATCGGGCATGATGGCGCAATGATCGTGATAGCCAATCAAATCGATCGCTTTGGCTGTCATTTGCGGCTCTCTACGCAAACCGCCCCCTTGAAAGACAAAGGGACTCGCCATGCTGCCGCTCTGGGATTATCTGAAGACACAGACGCTCTCTGTTTGATTGTTTCAGAAGAGCGAGGCCGTATTTCGTTGGCTCATGAAGGCCAATTGGAAACGATTGAAGACACCTCTATCTTAATCCAGCGCTTAGAACAGTTTTTCATTCAACACTACCCCAATCAAAATCAGGGGGTCTGGCATTTGATCGGCCGACCTGATATAAAACTGGCCTTGATTTCAATTGCGGCTTCTTTTGCGCTCTGGTTTTTTTGTATCCATGATGCGGCCATCGAATACAGAAGCTATACTGTCCCGGTCAACTATTCCGGCTTAGCTCAAAATTTAAAGCTAGAACAAATCACACCCCCAAAAGTAACTGTTGTGGTTTCTGCAGCCCGACGCCAATTCTACTTTAAACGCGCCAGCGATTTTCCATTGACAGTTCGGCTGTTTGAAGCCAAGTTAGGCAGCCAGGAAATCACATTGGTGGCATCAGACGTTGATTTACCTGACCAGATTAAATTTGAAAATATTTGGCCACGGAATATCCAGGTTAAAGTGGGGGATCAACACAATCCCTGATTTCCTCAGCTAGCGTGTAGCAGCAAAATCTATTTTACTGCTTATTTGCAGCTAAAAATCGCAAAACTTGACCATTGCTCTCCTGAGGATACAATGCCCGATCTTTGATATTGCCAAGTAACATGCCCTGCTCCACAAAATAGGCTTTTAGCATTTGCGCCAGGGCCGGTACGCTCATCGTCTCCAGGGCATTTAGTTGGCGCAATTGCCGTGCATTAAAATAATGCATGGCTGTGTTCAGGGCTTGCTCCAGAGGCTCTGGGTCTAAAGGCTCCTCACTCAAGAGATAATAGCGACTTTGCTGTTGATCTGGAATCAGACAACAATACTGCTGGGGGTACAAGCGCTGCAAATGTTCGGCGACAAAACTCTCATTCAGTTTTTCACCGACCAGATCACTGACGGCGTGCTGCCGGCCAATAAAGTCAAAGCACGGGGTTTGCTCTGCCAGTCCAGTGATACGCACACGATCTCCGAGGCGATAGCGCAAGAGACCCGATTTTTGCGAAATAATCAGCTCATAGTCCTGCCCAACCTCAACCTGATCAAGGCGAAAAATCTGCCCTGCTGGATCTAAAAACTCAAAAAAGACCTGATCAATCAAAGGAATAAACTGCCCGTATTTTTCGGATGGAAAACTAATTGGCGCTTCTGTAGCCAGCAAGCCTTTGGCTTGCAGATGCACGTCTGGGAAAAGTGTGCGTAATTGATTGAGACCGACCTGCGCATGGTGAGAGCCCCAGGCTGAGATCAGGCGCAACTCAGGGAACAGAATTTTTAGATTGAGGGGTTCACTCTGCAGTGCCTGCTGCTTGGCCAAAGCAATAGTGCCATACACAAAGCGCTGGCCGCCGCGTGTAACCTCTCTTGCGGATGCGTCTTTTAAGAGTGCCTGGCGTTCTCTAGCCAAATAATCCAGCACAGACGTCAAAAAACTGGGCGACCAGATCGAGATCACCTCCAGATCTGGACAGGCCAATAAATACAGGCAAAGTACATGAAAAAAATCGCCTGGATCGCGCAATTGCTTTAAGCGTGACGGAGCAGCCTGAAACTGACGAAAAAACCACTGGGTCGGGCCTGTGAGATAATCCGCATCATCTGCCAGACCCGCCGTTTGAAACTGAGGCGAAACCGAGAAATAAATCCGCCCGCCTTGCAGACGGGGGCCATATTTCAAGCTATCCGCCGCCCAGTAGATAAATAATTGTGTAAACGAGTGCAATAATGCCGGCGTATAGGGGATCCATTTAGAGGCGCCACTGGAACCACTGGTAGGCTCATAGTGACGGGGCTGGGCCAGGCTTAAAGGAGTTTTGCCATGAACTCGATGTGTTTCAATTTGCGCACTCAGATCTGAGTAGTCTAGCAAGGGCAAAGCTTGAAACTCCCGGTAAGTTTGGGCTTTTGAACTTGATAGCCTGAGGATCTGACTCAGGGTGTACATTTGGGTCTGCTGCGGCTGTTGCAAGCGGATCTCAAATTGGCGGTAAGCCACCTGAGCAAAAGTCTCGAATGCTGACAGAGCGGCCTTTTGCCAAAGACTCATCGTTTCTCAGGCGCCTGAAAGTGTTGATTCAAGCTGCCCTGCGTCAGCACCGGCAAGTGGGCCCCGGCCTCGACCTGCACTCCTGGTCCCAGGGTCGAACCCGCCCCAATAAAGGCCTGATCCTGGATCTGTATTTTTTTGACGTATAAGCTCAGGCGACCCTTATAGGGAATAATCACATGGGCAATCAGATGCACTTTGTGCCCCAGAATCACATGATCCCCAATTTCAAGCAAAGGCCGATCAGCGATCTCGACATTGGGCGTCCAGTAGATCCCTTTGCCGACTTTGGCACCCCAGAGTCGCAACCAGGCAGAATACAGACCAGGCACCAGCCGCAACAAACCTTCTAAGAAGGGGCAAGCAAAGTACAGTAATTGAAACTGATGCGAACCCCACCAGGGATTATAGCGACGTTCGAGCAGATTGGCATTGCCCTCTTGTAAGGGCAGAAACAGATTCAGGAGACGATAACTGAGCACCGGGTAGAGATAGAGAGTGAATAAAGGCAAAAGCAAGCTCAATAGCCCCGGATAGCGTAATGCGGCATAGGCATTGGCCAATAAAAGTATGATCTGGGAAAGCGGAAATAAGCTCACGACAACAGATAAAACAGTCATGAGAACGGAAACAACAATTGTTGCCAGGGGCTCAGACGCGTGCTGACACCGATTTTATCCGGATAGTCTTTTTTGGCGCAATAGCTGCCATGCAGTTTATCAAAGAGATTGAAATTGGCGCCAAAATTTGAATTGAGCTGACTGCCATGATGCCAGGCATGATCCAGCGGCGTCATGATCAGCAAATTGCGTGAGATCCAATGCTGCCATTGGGGGCGCTGACGCCAATGATTGGAATGTTTCCAGAGATCCAAACAAGCGGTCAGGCTCATCGCCACCAGATAACCGGCATTGAGATCTGTCAGATAAAGCATCAGGCCATTGACCCATAAATAGACAATTAAAAAACTGGTCCAGAGGGTATTGCGCGAAGTCGCCATCACGTCCATATGCTCGACGGTGTGATGCACCAGATGCACAGGGAAGACCCGCTTGTGATGGAAAATACGGTGGTTCCAATAATAGAGATAATCGACAACCACAAAGTTCACCAGAAAGCCCGTCAACCACGACCACTGCAGACTGCCCTGGGCAGTTGGCCAGAGTAACTTGAAGCCCAGAAACAATAGAGACAATCGCAATAGAGGAATCAAGAGCCCCTGTATCGTTAAATTGCTGAGGTCGAGCCCCCAGGCAAAACGGCTTTTGCTGCGCAATCGCTGCCGATCACTGGCAGACAAAATCAACAACAGCATCAAGATCCCAAAGACTATTAGCTCAAGATTACCCAGCAGCAACGCCATCAGATCCAAAATTCAAAATCCTGACTTTGTTCAGAGAGTGTTAGCGGATTTTTGCCTTTGGCAATCGCTTTGCGCAGGGATTCAATATAGACATGCACAATATCTGCGGTCGAATTAGAGAAGCGCTCGCCATACTTAGCGATCACTTCCATTTGGGTGTTAAGCACTTCAATATCCTGATCAATCACACTCTGGCCCTGGTATTTGACAATCGGCCCAGCAAAGGCATTAAAGAAACCAAAACGATAGGTGAGATCTGTATAGACCCAGGTTTCCTGATCATTGACAGGCGTACAATGAGAACTGATATAGAATTCTTTGCCCGGTGAAAAAACATATTCGACACTGGTGATATTGGGCGTATGGAAATAGTCGCGGTGAACAATCTTTTCTTTTTTGGGGTTCAGAAAAAATGAAAACCAGCCCATATTGTCGGTTTCATTGCGGTAATCGACACAGACCACGCCATTTTTGCGAGTCACCGAGGCCTCGACTTTTTCGTCGCGGCTGACTCTAAAAATTTTGTCATGCACAAAGACCGTGTGTGGCACGTCGACATAGTTTTCAGCGCAATTGGTGACATCATTCTTAAATTTATTAAACAAGCGCACCGTGCGATAACCAGGCTGCTGGTATTTGGGCATCCGAAAAGGGCTTGTTTGCATCGTCGGATGTTTTTCAAGTCGCACATAAATAAAGTCGTCGACTTCGAGCACTTCATAGGCCTTGGCACAGCGTGACTTTAAGGGCTTGAAGTTTTTACTCTCTGAGGGAATCGCCACCACCTGGGCATCTTTGTCAAAAACCCAGCCATGATAAGGGCATTGCAACAGACCCGCTTTGACATAGCCTTCAGACAATTTGAAATTGCGATGGGGGCAACGATCTTGAAAGGCGACTGGCTGGCCATTCTCGTCTCTAAACAAGGCGATCCACTCATCTAAAATCGTGCGCTGAATGGCCTGATTGGCTTTCAATTCTTTGGATTGGCAGGCCACGTACCAATAGTGTTTATAGGAGACCGGGATCTCGACTGACGGAGTCTCTGAAACCTGGGGCAATTCAATTTCATGGGCCAGAATCTCTGGTTGTGTACTCATTTGCCTAAATACTCCAATTCAACAGGCCCGCTGAGCTGTAATTGACACGCCAGGCGACAATTTTCAGGTGTTTCTGTATAGACATCAATCACCTCGGCCTCATCTTCATCCAGAGGGGGCAAATATTGCATACCCTGCTTAACACGCACCAGACAGGTCGCGCAGATACCTGTGCGACAACCAAACAAGACGGGTGAATTGGTGACGTCTAAAACCCTTGATAACTTGGCACCTTCGTCGACTTCCAGGCATTGGCCTTCGCTAAAGCTGAGTAAATGCCGCATCAAACAGCCTGCCGAAAACGCTGCAGCGCCTGTTGATTTGTTTTAAGATAGCCAGCAATTGTGGATTGTTTCATAATCTGCATCGAGCGATTTTCAGGAGTGATAAAATCCAGATCGGCGATATATTGTTGGTAGGACTCAGCAGAGACAGTGTGGGTCTGGTAAGCCAATTGTATGCCCTGATTATCCTGGCAAAAGCTGGACTCCAGGGCATTGAGCGCTTCTGCTTGCTCCATACCAAAGATCGGGCTGCGTAGAATCTTATAGACAGTGCCAAACAAGGCCGGCTCATACCAGAAGATGCCATTGACGGAACAATTGAAATTAAAGTGATCTCGCTGGCAGCCGGTGATGGCCAAATTGGCAACCTTTTTTTCAAAGGCCGTGGGAGGCGGTAAAGATTTGACTACCTCATGACCAATCAGGGTCGAGCTATTAAAATGATAGGACTCATCTAAAAAGTGATGATACGAAATTTGTGCGGGAATCGGTGCTTGCGCTTGATTGGGATGGGTTTCGTAGTATTCACTGAGTTGGTGCTGCACAATTTTGCCATTCAAAGTGCGTAGGCCACGCACCGTCAGGTACTGGCTGGCAATAAAGGCATTTGAAGAAGATAAATAAGAGAAGAAATGCAATTGAAACTTTTTCCAGGCTGATTTAAAGCGATTGCTATTCTGAAAAATCATGGTTTCGGTAGCAAAATTTTTCATGGGGTAAGTAAAGATGCGCTCACCAAAGATCGCTTTTTCGGTCGCTTCAGAAATCACTTTGAAAGCATCAATATGGGCCCGCTCCTGAGCCGACTCAAAATCGAGAGTGTCACAAACAACGCGAAAGTCTTCTAAACCATATAAGCCAGCAGCTGCTGTCTGATTCAAAAAAATCGTGGCGACTTCAGCCGAAATAATTTGTGAATAATAGCCCACCCAATAGAGCTGATTGAGCAAAACCCGTTGACTGGCCGTCGCTTGATCCCAGATCGGGGTGCCATACAATAGCGAAAAACGCTCCGGGTTCCAATAGCTATCCCGGCAGGCTCCATAGTCAAAGTCAGCAGCCAATTGGTCTAGAATCGCGGTGTTGTCTTGCTTGCGATTGCGACGATAATTCAGCAAGACTTTTTTATGGGTCACGCGATCATTTAATAATGAAACGGGCTTTTCAAATGGGTCGGGGTTCACCGGATTTTCCTTTGTGGAAAGCATTTCTTTCATGATAGACGCAACCTGCCTCAAACTTGTGACTATAAGTATATTAAACAAGCTGAGTCAAAATAGCCAGAAGCTCTAAAATTTTAGAATGCAACAAGATCGTCTTGTTAACGCTTAAGCTCGATAATGAGTCGAAATTCAGGCCAAAGCAAATGAATAGATTCACTCTAAAATTGAAAGGGATCAGACGTTCAAACTGGTTTTTTTTCAGAAATAACTTATACTAAGTATATTAAGTCAACCGAGGTCTTATGGCATCACTAACAGAGACACAGGTTTTTAACCGCACGGATACGGTGGTCGAAACCTGGTATTGGGCGTTCAGATCCAATCAAGTCAAACGCGGTCAAATCAAACACCTGAATCTAGCTGGCAAAGAGCTGGCGGTTTACCGGGGTGAAGACGGCATCGTTCGAGCTGTAGACGCCTATTGCCCCCATATGGGTGCTCATCTGGCCGAAGGTCGTGTTGATGGCAATGGCGTACGCTGCTTTTTTCATGCCTGGAAATTTGATGCCAGTGGTGAATTGGTAGATATACCCTGCCGTGATAAACCTGGGATTGAAGCTTCGATACAGCATTACCCGGTTAGCGAAAAATACGACGTGATCTGGATCTACAGCGGATTAAACCCCACCCATCCGGTCCATTTTGTACCTGAGCTTGAGCAGATTGAAGTCGATAGCTCTTTTGGCAACCAATTTGTCAAAGAATGCCACCCCAATGTCGTCATGATCAACGCAATCGACGCCCATCATTTTACGAGCGTACATCAATTGCCCGTGCAGGTTAACTTTGATACGGTCCCTCTCAATGCCCACAGCATTCAATTCAATAATAATACCTATATCCCCCAAACTAAGTGGTATCTTAAATTTTTCAGTCGTTTTTATGCCGACACCCTGACCTATTCGATGTGTTATACCGCCGGCACCACAGGCTCTGTCACTGTAGGCCCTGACTTTTTGCACTGTCATATTATTTTTGCATTGCGCCCCAATGCCGACGGTCATGCTGAAGGGCTGACGATACTAATCACCCCCAAACGCAAAGGCTTGCTGGGTAAACTAATCAATCCAATTATTTTATTTGCCACCAAATGTGTCGGTAATTATTTTGCCAAAGGCGATACCGAAGTCTTTAAGACGATCAAGTTCAAGCTCAATAAGCCGATCAAAGAAGATCTGGCGATCATCCGTTTTTTGCAGCACCTCGAAACACAAATGACGACAGGCTGGGGCTTTGGCAAAAATTTGGTCAATCGCGTCGGCGAACAAGATCTGCCGATGCAGGCAGACAATATTATTTCAATTGATAGCAAATCAGAAGCCAATCCCCCTAAAAAAATGGCCAAAGAAGCCTAAAGGACACCCCCATGAAAAAGCTGAGCGCCTTCGGCTATGCCATTAAAGATCTTAGCCCTACAGATATTGAAGCCATGTTTCTGCTCTTTGCTGAATATTATGCCAATGTCTCTGCTGAGCAGTTTCGCAAAGACCTACTTAGCAAAGAACATGTATTTGTGCTCAAAGACAGTCGCAGCCTTGAAATAAAAGGTTTTTCGACGATTGTTTCGCTAAAAACTGAAATCGACGGCAAACAGGTTCGGGGCTTATTTTCTGGCGATACAGTTGTACACCACGAGTATTGGGGCCAGGGCACCCTGGGTGTGGCCTTTCTGAAATATTTATTTGTGCAAAAACTCAAAAAACCAACCCAGCCGCTGTACTGGTTTTTGATCTCCAAAGGCTATAAGACTTATTTACTAATGGCCAATAATTTCAAAACCCATTACCCGCGCTTTGAAACAGAAACCCCGGCCCCGGTCAAGCAAATTATTGACCATTTTTCTCAAACGCTCTACCCAGAGCATTACGATGAAGAGCACGGAATTATTCAGTTTTCTGATCAACATGCCAACTTCAAAGATTGCCTGAAGGCCGATATCACACCGATTACAGACGATTTAATTGCCAGTAATCAACGCATCGCTTATTTTGCCAGTCAGAATCGCCGCTGGCAACAAGGCGATGAATTGGCTTGTGTCGCTGAAATGACCTTTTCTATGCCCATTTATTACCAAATGAAACTGATGCGTAAAATGTGGCGCCGTTCGTTATTGCGTTTGGGCTTTGGCAAAAAACCAGCCCGCGAAGCCCGGGTTCGCTAAGTGAAAGATCTTCTGGTGCAGTCATTGGCCAAAACCCAGACCCAGAGTGTGCGTGGCGTGGAGCAGATTCTGAGCAAAAAACTCCAGCCAGCAAGTCAGGCACCCGACTTGTCTCAGGTCTGGGCGTTGGCTGACTTTGGGCTCGCTCAAGCCAAAATATTAGGGGATGCATCGCCTGAGTCGCTGGGTCGTCTACGGGCCCAATTGGCCCGGGATCGCTTTGTAGAAGCCTGGCATATCGAAAAAGCAGGCATGAGCTTTGCCGCCAAAATGAGCCTCTTAGCTGAAAGTTTCAATGAACAAAAGCTGTATTCACTTTTCGCTGCCGAAGAAGCTCGCCACTTTCACTATTTACAAAGCATACTGGGCACAGAAGCCCAGCCTGGTGGGCCTTTTATCGACTTGCTGAATGAAATCATTGTTTCTGCTGAGCGTCGTCCGCTGTTGTTTATTATTCAGGTTGTACTCGAAGGTTGGGGCATTGATCATTACGCCCTGATGATGAAAACCTGCCAGCAAGCAGAAATCAAGCAAGCCCTGGGAATCGTCCTGGCTGACGAGGCCGCTCATCATGGTTCAGGCGTTGCGCTCTTTAATGAAGCGGATCTCAGCCCGGCAGAGTTTGATTACATCCTGGAAACAATGCATGCATTTTTAAGTATGGTCTCGGTCGGGCCAGTCTCTGTTGTGGATGCCGTCGAGCACAACTTACAAGGCAGCTTAAACTCAGAACAACGCCAGCATTTACTGAGCCAGATGCAGGCCCAGTCTGAAACGCAACGTAAACTACACTTATTACGCCAATTGATGATCAAGGCCGATGCCCAGCGTTTACTGGCAGCTCTGGATCAGAAAAACGGCTTTGCTTTACGTTTTTAAATCATGCTTGGGGGAGTCGCCATGAACGAAGCGAAACCCGCCGTGCGCGTCGGCTGGGTCGAAATCACCGAACCCACTGGCGGCCTGAGCTATTTGCCTTATGCGACGGGTTTACTTCAGTCTTATGTCATGGCCCATGCCAAACAAGCCTCACGCTATCAATTTTCACTGCCAGAATTTATCAGATCTCCTATTCCGGAAATCGTTCAGCGTTTGGCGCTGGCCGATATCGTCGGCTTTAGCGTCTATATCTGGAATATCAATTACAGTCTGGCCATTGCCCAGGCTCTAAAAAAGCGCAGCCCTCAAACCTTGATTATATTTGGAGGGCCGCAGGTTCCTGATCAGCCAGAGGCATTTCTGAGTCATTTGCCTTTTATTGATCTGGTCTGCCATGGCGAAGGCGAAGCCAGTTTTTTGCATTTGCTCGAAACTTACCCTGAACGAGACTGGCGCGAGCTAGCGGGAATCTCTTACTTAGCGCCAGACAAAAGTCTGATCAGTCAGCCCCGAGCAGAACGCATTAGCAAGCTGGACAGTATTCCCTCCCCTTATCTCAGTGGCGTCTTTGAGCCTTTGATGATAGCTCACCCAGAGATCGCCTGGGCCGCGATCTGGGAAACCAATCGGGGCTGCCCTTTTTCGTGCACTTTTTGCGATTGGGGCTCCAATATTGCCAGCAAGGTCAAACGCTTTGGTGAGCCACGGCTCAAAGCAGAAATGCGCTGGTTTGCAGAAGCGAAGATCACGTTTTTGTTTTGCATTGACGCCAATTACGGAATCTTCCCCCGCGATTTGGAGATCACCCAACAACTGGTCGAGATCCATCGCAGTCAGGGCTACCCCAAACGGATCATCACCCAAATGACAAAGAACCAGTCAGAACGGGCTTTTGAGGCTCACAAACTCTTATCGGATGCAGGGATGCTGGTGGCAGCAACCCTCTCGCTCCAATCAATCACACCAGCAGTTTTGACGGCGATTAAACGAGATAATATTTCACTGTCTGTCTATCAAGAGCTCTTACAGCGCTTTGTGGCAGCCGGAATCCCAGCTTATACAGACATTTTAATTGGCCTGCCCGGTGAAACTTATCATTCATTTTTAGATGTAATGGATACGGTCATGACCCAGGGCCAACACCATGAATTGCGCTGTTGGAATGTGCAATTATTACCCAACTCTGAAATGTCAGCCCCAGCTTACCGCCAGCAATACGGGATTCAATCAGCGATTGTTCCCTGCCACTCACCCGGGGATCCTGCTTCCGGGCGGCTGACTGGGATTCAAGAAGAAAACGAAATTATTATCGCCACACAAACGCTACCCCATACCGACTGGATCAAAACCCAGGCTCTGGCCTGGATGGTTCAATTGCTCTACTATAGCCGTCTGATGCAATTGCCTTTGCTCTTAGTACAAGCGCTAAGCCCATTGCGTCACCGTGATTTACTGACTGCTTTTATGGATTCCCCTTTGCCAGCCGAAAGTCATTTTTTGCGTTTTATTCGCGAATTTATGCTCAACACGGCCAAAGAAGTCGGTCAGGGAAGCAGCGAGTATTGCCCTGTTCAGGATCCCCTCAGTGGAGAAACCAAGTGGGTCTTACCTGCGGATTATGCACTTGCCCAATTGCTTCTCTATCAACAATTGGGCAGCTTTTTTAAAGAATGCCAACAGGTGATTGAAAGCTTATTAGCAGCTCATGATTGCCAATTGCCACCCCAATTATTGACAGAAGCCTTAACGGTCTCACAAGTGATGTTTGAAGGCCAACAGAACCCTGGCAATTTAAGCCTCTCGTATAATTTACTGGAATGCTACCACCAAATTCGCCAGGGGCAGACGCTGCAACTGAAGTTTAAAGGAAGCCTTTATCCTGTAGAGACATCAACTTTTCAGGAATCAAGCAAGCGGGAATCAAATGCTTAAGATTTAGGGCAGTAATCGGTCCATTTCCTGAGTGAAACGTTCCAAGACCTCTGGGTGATAGGAGATCTCCCCATGGGCTCCATCTCCAATGTGATCCGAGAGTTCCTTATTTTTAGCTCCATCGATTGGGCTGCCATGAATACCGAACATCAAAGCTTCTTTCATCCAGCGCTTATAGCCACTTAAGCCATTCAGCTCTTTTGGATCAACCAATTTCAAACCCAGCGTATCCTTTTGTTGAAAATAATTAAAGGCTCTTTTGACATTGCCGGGTTGATAGAGACTATCGCGTTGCTTTTGATGGCGCACGGTGGATGGGTAAACTTTACGATTCGGAATATCAAGGCCCAGACTACGCCCAAGGCCTCTTAAGCGATTGGCATTGTGCTCGGTACTTTTGTTGGTAAATTCTTTAAGAGACTCAGCGACAGCTTCGTGTGCTTCTCTCACCGGGTCAATCGTCAACATGGTTTCGAATTGTAGCGGCTTGCCATCTGCCCCTTGCAAAGCTTTGGCTTTCTCTAAAAACTTGACGGCACTACGTCCACCACTGCTGTGGGTAACAATTACAAACTTGGGGTTTTTGCCTTGAGCACGTGCTTGTTTTTGAATCTCTTGCATGGCTTTGAGAGCGCCGTCAATCCCCGGTGTATTACCGTCATAACTGTCATAGGCTTGCCCCATCGCATCCAGTACTTTGCGGGTACTCATATCCTTAATCGCATCCAGGCCCGACAATAACTCAATTTCTTCAGAGGGAAAGCTGAGCCATTGAGAGTTCGCTTGTAATTTTTCGTTTTCGAGTAAGGTTTGCATGGGACCACTGGCCACACCTGACCAGCGTTTGGCGCTGTCGTCTCGGCCTTCTTTTCCCTGGATCGCAGCAGTCGCTTTTTTTGCCAGAGAAGCGTCTTCGATCGACAAGCCTTGTTGACGTAACAAGGCAGCAGCCTCTTGCATAATTGGGGTTTGGCGAGGCTCATAAGCGCCAGTGCCCTCAAAAGCAATTACCACAACGTCAGAACCGTCATATTTGATTCCACCTTGAGGATCACCCACACCATTTTTATCAATGTTTTGTAAACGCTGGCGTAAAGTATGACGACTCTCACCCGCATGTTCAGGTGTACGCTTATAGCAGTTGGCTGTTGCCTGATCAATTGCCGCCTGAACTTGTTTTTCACTGGCATTGACATCACTTAAAGCAAAAGCAGGCTGTGCTTTTCCAGAAGCCAGCATCGGGTTGAGTTGATCTTTTACAGGCTCAGCAAGTTCTAGTTTTAAAGCGGGTTTTATCGGGTGAGGAATCGCTGGGGTGGCAAGTGTGGACTTTAGGGGGCCGATAGCGGCAGTCCTTGGGCTTATTCCAGCAAATGGCACTTGAGGCATTGAGATACTCACCTTCAACATTGATTGTTAATTATTTATCTTAGATTTGGCCTGAGACTTGCTAGTCAAGACAACAAAAGCTTTTGTAATACTTTTTATATTTTTTGTAGACAGACCTTTGGCCTTAACTCGCTTTAACTAAGATCATCAGGCCATTCCAAAATGTCGGGTGAGCGTTATTGGCGGTTTGAATGTCTACCAGCAGACGATAATTGGAATGGCGTTGGAGATAGTCCAGGGTTGCCTGACGCGGTTCTTCAAAATTGGTATCATCAACCAGAACGATACCCCCCGGCACGATCCAGGGGTCAGCCAGTTCAAGCCCTTGCATTTGATTGCGATAATCATGGGCGCCATCATAAAAATAGAGTCCCACGGGTAGCTGCGGCTGAGTTTGAAAAAAGTCCCGGTAATCCATCTCGATAAAACGTTGATGTGGGCCATTATAAACTTGAGTAAAGCCAGCGCTAAAACGCTGATAGTTGAGATCCCGTGGGCCAAACTCCGAGAAATTATCTACACCCAGACAAGAGGCCTGGGGTGCCAATAGCATCCCAGCAAACAAAGTAAAGCCATGCCAGACGCCAATATTGAGATAAAAATGCTGGGTCGGCATCTGGCGTAAAATAATCCCAATCAGGGCGGCAATCGGAAAACTCGACATGCGTCGCATCTCAGCCAGGGGAGCCAGGGCTTTGCCCATATCACTGTATTCTGTGGGCAGTTTCAAATTCACCACTTCATGCAAAAGACTGAGCTGATGAACCGGATCAAGAGGCTCAAATTTCACAAAACTGATTTGTTCGATCAGGGTTTCCAGATAGTGCATGGTCTCTCCTGAAACGCTCGTGCGATTTGATTTTTAGTATGATACATGAGATTCGATACTAAGGAGCAATGGATGAGCGTGAGACTGGCCTGGGCCACAGATATACACCTGGATCACTGTGATCAAGAGCAAATACAGAGTTTTGTAAATGAAATAGCGGACCAAAAGCCTGACGCTCTGGCTTTAACAGGAGATTTATCCGATGGCCTGCAAATAAAAGGACATCTGGAGCAAATTGCAGATCAATTGCAGATTCCAGTTTATTTTATCTTAGGCAACCATGATTATTATGAATCATCGATCGCTGAAGTGCGTCAACAAATGACCTTACTGAGTCAAAGTCACCGCTATTTGCGCTGGTTACCCGCAGGTCAGGTCTTTGCCCTGAGTGAGCAGAGCTGCATCGTCGGCCATGGCGGCTGGGGCGATGGGCGCAATGGCAACCTCAACAATTCATGGCTAAAATTGACAGATTTTCGACTGATACAAGACTTTGTCTCCGCCGGAGAAGTCGGGAGAGAAAGCTTGCTCAATCGCCTTGGCGATCAAGGAGCAGCTCATTTAGAGACTGTACTACCCGCTGCACTGGCCCAGTATCAGCAAACGATCGTGCTGGTACACGCGCCACCTTATCGTGAAGCCTGCTTATACGGCAGCGAAATGGCGGATGACAACTGGGCGCCACACTTCACTTGCCAAGCCATAGGTAATCTCCTGTCACAAATTGAGATCAGCCCCTCACAGCAAGTCACCGTCCTGGCTGGCCACACCCACAATATCTGTGATTTGGATTATCGCCCGGGGCTTAAGATCCGCGTGGGCACAGCAGAATATGGTCGGCCTGCCCTGGCGGACCTACTGATCTTGCCTTAGAAACGTGCCCGCAAGCCCAGGCCAAAATTCTGGCCTCCTGGATTAGCATAGTGGCCGTGATTTTTGTTATCGATTTGTTCCTGGCTGGAATAACCAAAGGCATCGATACCATCTGTGATTTTGAAATTAACAGACTGGCGCGTTTGCAGGCGCAAGCCTTCGGGGCTGTCTACAGCTCCTAAATCAGCTCTCAGACTCAGTCGGCCTGTATCATAAGAAACCCCGGTGGAGGCCCCGGTCGCTTCTAAATTATTGACCTGAGCCAGCAAATATTGCCCGCCCACATACGCGCCAAAGCCACCTTCTTTGAAATGCAAACTGGCATTGACTCCAGCGTTAGAATAGAGTCCATTGCCACCCGTACCAAAGCCATAGGCCATGGCCGTGGCATCAGGGGCAATAAAGGCTTCAGTTTGATACGAGAATTGATCACTCAGACGGCCCTCAAGATGCTGCCCCAATCTAAATTGCGCATGACTCAAACCCGCTGAAAGGCCATTATCGAGTCCCCAACCGGGCTCAGTGGTCCCGCCTGAAGCATCACTGCCTTCCCCTTCGGAAAAAGCAAAAGCACCGGTCAGATCAGTGCCGACTGTGGTTCGTAAACGGTGATTGTCGCCAAGTTGGGTATCAAAAGGCGTCCATTGGCCTTCGAGGTGGGCACCTGCAACAATTGACTCATGGCCTTCCCATTGGTTGGCGCCAATGCTGTGGTGGCCTTCATTGGGGCGGTATTGGGCACCGACAGACATACGCAGATAGTTATCTTCGTCACCAACCTGATAACCGACAGCCGCTGAGAACGCACCGGCAGCAGTGGGATCAGCTGACTGGCCTGTATTGGCTGTCAGCTTAATTCCCCAGTGTTCATTCAGGGCTGTTTCAAGTTCAGCACCGTTTTGATTGCTCCACTGGGCACTATTTTCGTGGCTTAAGCGTAAGGTTTCGTTATACAGTTGGTGACCTGTGGTGTAAAAAATCTCTTTGACATAACCGCTGCGATCCGCTTCAGGCAGTGAGTAAGGATTGATCAATTTGGCTTCCGGGCGTACAGCCAACAAGGCTTCCTGATGAGAGAGAGCCGGACGCCCCAGCGCCTGGGCGATGTCTTCGGGTGAGTAATGGCGACCGTATTCGACCAGGCCAAAGCCTTCGCCATTTTTGCCTTCGTAAGTGGTCAAGGCATGCAAAATGCCCTGAGACTTATAGCCCAATTGCTGCGCATTATAGCCATTTTCTTGCAAGGCAAAGGCCTGCAATTGACCGATATCACGACAAATGGCGCTCATGCTTTTAAAAGTATCTTGCGGGGTTTGGGTGCCCGTTGGGCCTTCACCGCCACCCGCACGGTCGTAATTATAGAGCGTATTGCCAAAAGGACGACCAAAAGCAGCCACTTTGTCAGGGCTGTCCATGCTTTGGATAAACGTATTAAAGTCCTGGCCTGGGGGAGGAGTATGCGTTGACTGCTGTGCCACTTGTAAAGGCTGGGTTAGAGGGTCGCGCACGGCCTGGGAATGATAGCCACTAAATAAATCGTTTTGACCGATTGGATCTTGGCCCGGGCGACCGGGACGCGCAGGACGGCTTGCAGGGGTCAAACTGGGTTCAGGATCAACAAATGAGACCTGGGTCTTGACGCTCACAATGCGCTTACTTTGGGGGTCGACTTCAACGCGGTTATTCAGAATGGCGTCATAGAGTTCGTCCTGAGTCAGTTGCTGATCCGAAGGCTGGCGGTCAATCGTCAGCATCTGTTGGCGAGTGATGCCCAGTTGATCTGCCTTATCATGGGCAATCGCTTGATTGGGAATCATTTGCTGGGCCAACTGGCGCGCTTGAATCGGATCCATAATGCTCTCTTTCTGGCCGGGAAGACTTCAACCGGTATCCTGAAAAACTTGATATCTTTAGTTTATCGCTTCTGTTCTCAATAAACTGACAGAAATTTAAGGAAATTTAACATTACTGTGAATTTTAAACTGCCGCCCTATGCTCGTGCCACATTAAACAAAGCGGCCTGCCGTCATCATAACCAGCGAGAGCGTGCCAAAGCACAACAATTGGATGACTTATTTGCTGAGCCTCGCTATCTTAGCCCCACGGCGCCAGAACGGGTCTTAAATCAGGTTTGCGTCAATTATTTGCTGATGCTCTGTGAAAAACAAGCCCCTGAGACAGCAGCCTTGCGAGGCCAAAGCGAACATTATGCAGCTTATGCAGCGTTTAAAAAACTGGCACTAGACCAGATCGCCAACCAATACCCCTGGCTTCGCTCTGAAACAGAACGTCAACGCCCAGATTAAATGAGAGATAAGTCTCAGTCAAGAGCTACCCACTCGGCAAGGGGCGCTAATCTTGTTAAGCTGAAGTCATGAATCAAATAGCCGAAGTTGAGGATCTCAATCCTCTCAAAACGAATTATAGCTTTGCTGAACGTATGCAGGTGATTTGGCGCTGTGTTTTCAATCGATGCCCCAAATGTAGCCAAGCGGGGATCTCCAAACCCTTTAAATTTCCCGAGTCTTGTCCCAATTGCGCCTTTGTTTTTGACCGCGGCAATGGGTTTTTGCTAAGCGCATTACCGGCTGTCTATTTTATCTATACGCTATTTTGGCTGGTGCCAATGATGGTGCTTTTGTTACTCCAAGTCCTGAGTTTTAATCTGGCAATGGTTTTGATCGCCGTGGGTGCGATTGCTATTCCGGTGTTTTTGTTTAATTATTGCAAGATGCTGGCCCTGGCGCTCTACTATTTTTTTATGGCAGCTGAGCTCTATCGCCCTGAGACGCAGGACAATATCTAGTACCAAACCTGCTGTATTGCAATTAGATCTCCAAAGTATAGGCAAATTTTAATTCATTTTTGAAGTCTGCTTAATTTTCAGGGGCAAGACTTATTCGGTTATACCCTATAATTTAGTTAACAGAATCGCGCAGAAGGATCAAAATCATGAGCAACATGAACGTCAATGCCAAAGCCACTCCTTACGAAAGCCTCGTTAATTCCAAGCCCGCCCAATTTGCCAAAGACAACAAAGGCTTAACAGCTGCCGCTGGTATTGCTTCTGGCGTGATCCTCAAACAAGCCGCCGATCATTCTCAAATCGCCGCCACCGCCATCAAAAAAGGCGCGGTCCCGCTTCTGAGCCTGGGCGTTGCCGCCACAGGCGTGGCCCTGGTGCATGACGCCATCAGCGGAGATGCCGATAAAAGTGTCAGTTCCCGTTTAGTCAAAGGGACCGCTGGAACAGTTCTGGCCCTCGGTGGCGTTGAAGCCGCCGGTCGTGCTTATGGTGTCTCTCCACTGGCAGCCGCTTCTAACCTGGTCGCCAAAGTGGTTCCCCAGAGCGTCTTGGTCGGCGCTGCAGCAAGCTCACCCGGTTTGGCCGCTGTCGCCTGGGGCGCCAATGACATGCAGAAAAACGGCGTCACCCTTGCCAACGCTGCCGCTGTCGGCCTGGGTTCGACACAGGCTAGCTTTTATGGTACTTTGATCGGCCTGGAAAAAGCACCTGAAATGGTACAGAAAATTGCTGAAAAAGGGACAGGACTTGTGGTGGGTGCCAGCCTCGGCCTGGGCGCTTATGCCCTTGGCAAAGAAGCGCATAGTAGCATCAAAGACGGAAAAATGACCCAGGCAGGCCTCTACGGTGCCGGTGCGGCAGTACTGGGCGTCGGTGGCGCTCATGTGTTGGCCAAAACAGTCGGCTTACCAGGCGTTGAAAAGGTCGCCCAATTCGCGATTAAAAACCCCTTGCTCGTGGGCAGTGTGGCCGTGCTGGGCGTGACAGCAGGCGCTTACGCCCTGTACAAAAAAGACTAATTAATCAATACAACTAGAGCCACTCAGGGTTAACCTGAGCGGCTCTTTTGCTTTTTGACATTTAGAGAGATTCAGCTGAGAACTAAGAAAATTCTTCCCTACGTTTCCTGATAATTATTTTTTACGCATCCATTTAAGTCTTTTCACTTCGCTGCCGATAAGTAGAGAGAACCCACCAATGGAGAGATCTATGAACCGAGGATTTTATTCGGCATCCGCTGCGATGATGAACCAAATGCAGCACTTTGATACGACGGCCAATAATCTGGCAAATGTCAATACCCATGGCTTTAAGCGCCATGCAGCGATCCATCATGATTTTCAACGCGGCTTACTCAAACGCATCGACGCCACCAAAAGCCAATTGCAAATTTCGACCAACGGTGAAACCAGCGAGTCGACTGTCGATCGTCTGCCCAAAACCATGGGTGTACTGGGAACAGGCACAGTCTTGCAAGCCACCTGGAAAGATTTTTCAGACGGAGCCCTTGAAAACACTGAAGCCCCCCTGGATTTCGCTTTAAGTGGCAAAGGTCTCTTTAGCGTCAAAACCCCTGATGGGAAAACCCTATACACTCGCCACGGTGGCTTTCAATTGGATACGGAAGGCTTTCTGGTGACCGGCAAAGGCTATCAAGTCCAGGGCCAAAATGGATCCTTGCAAATTGGGCAATCCGAGAAAGTCGATGTCGACGCTGCCGGTCAAATTTTCGTGAATGGTCAATATCTGGATACCCTGGCTGTGGTTGAATTTGAACAGCCGCAACTCTTGACCAATATGGGGGAACGCTTTTATCAGGCGCCCGTCGATCAGCAGGCCCTATTCGCGACCCAAACCCAGGTGCATCAGCGCGTTCTCGAACGTTCAAATGTAGATGTCGCCTCAGAAATGGTAAATATGATTTCGGTGATGCGATCCTACCAGATCGCTCAGAAAGCCCTGCAATCAGAAGATGATATGACAGGCAAATTGATTAACGATATTGGCAAAACTGCCTAAGGAGAGCTTATGATTCGCGCCCTTTATACAGCGGCTTCAGGCATGAAAGCCCAACAAACCAATTTAGATATTACCTCGAATAACCTGGCTAACGTCAACACCAGTGGATTTAAGGCCTTTCGGGCTGAGTTTGAAGACTTGCATTATCAGGTCTTACGCCAACCCGGCGCTCAGGTTGCCAGCAATATTATTTCCCCAGAAGGCACCTTGATCGGCATGGGATCCACCGTCGTGGGTACCCCGCGCTTTTTTGGGCAGGGTGACTTTCAATTGACAGAAAACCCCTACGACCTGGCGATTCAGGGCGATGGTTTCTTTCGCATTCAGCACCCGAATGGCTCTCAGGCTTATACCCGGGATGGCTCGTTTAAACTAGACGCCAATGGCAATCTTGTCACCAGCAATGGTTATCTGGTTGACCCCAATATTTCTGTTGATCCCAATGCTAGCAATATCACGGTCGGGTCTGACGGAACAGTCTCACAGACCGTCAACGGGACGACCACAACCGTTGGCCAGATTCAGCTGACGCGTTTTGTGAACCCAGTTGGTCTGGAATCGATCGGTAAAAACCTCTATCGACAGACGCCAGCTTCAGGTCAAGAAGTATCAGGTGTCGCAGGCACGGATCCAGGCTTTGGCACGATTGCTCAGGGCATGCTCGAAATGTCGAATGTGCGCGTGGCCGACGAAATGATTCGCATGATCGTCTCAATGCGAGCTTATGAGGCCAATTCAAAGGCGATTCAAACGGCTGACGAAATGTTACAAGTCGCCAATAACGCCAAGCGTTAAGCACCAATATACAAAGCGTAGACTTAGAGCTGCTTTGACAGCACTAAGTCAGGCGCAAGTTTGGGTGTGTTCGGCTTGCTAACAGTGGCGTTTTGAGCCATAATACCTTGAAGAGGCTAATCATGAAAATAGAAAGTGTTGCAGTGAGCACTGTTCCAGAGCAGGATCCGGTTCCCCCTCGCATCAAAAAGGCGGCCCAGGATTTCGAAGCCTTTTTTCTGACGCAAATTTTCAAGGAAATGCGCAAAACCCTACCTGAAGGCGGCTTGTTTGAAGCAGGACCTCAGGAAAAAATGATGCTGGAGATGCTGGACGAAAAAATGTCAGATCATTTAGCGCATCAGGGTTCAGGAATTGGACTGGCTCAGGTGCTGATGCACCAATTGCAACAATCCAAGCAGTAATGGCAAAAAGCGGCGAAGTCCTTTCTCAAAACCAAATCGATTCTATTTTAGGTGCGATATCGTCAGGCAGCACAACAGCCCAGACGATTCAACAAGAGCAACCCAGACAAGATCTGCGGCTCTACGACTTTCGCCACCCCTCTAAATTTTCACGTGAGCATGTACAGGCCTTTCAGGCTTTACATGAAATGTTTGCTCGCCTGTTTAGCACCCAATTGACGACACAGATGCGTTTGCCAGTCCAGTCAGAAGTCATTTCTGTAGATCAGTTGACTTACGACGAATTTATGCGCTCGATCACCAATCCCACAGCGGTGATTATTTATCATCTCGAAAGTCTCAAAGGCAATATTCTATTTGAGTTTACACCTGGAACCGCCATCTCAATTATTGAGCGACTGCTAGGGGGCCCTGGCCGCATTCCTGCCAAGCCACGTGAATTGACTGACATTGAGCAAACCTTACTGTCCAATGTCATGAACAAAGGCATGGCTTCCTTTAAAGAAGCCTGGAAAACGATTTTGCCGCAGATGCAGCCGGTACAGCAAACCCTAGAAACCAATCCGCGTTTTGTACAGATTGCGGCAGCTACTGACTCAGTACTGGTGATCTCCTTTGAGATTCGATTGGGAGACAGCACAGGCTCAATGCGTCTTTGCCTGCCCTACCCGACCGTAGAAAGTCTATTGCCGCTACTCAACCGACAATATGTTATGAATCAACACCATGAAGAAGACCAGGCTGCACAAACTTCTCCTGAATTGCTCAAACATGTCAATCAGGTTGAATTGCGTCTCTCACTGATTCTCGGTCAAGCCAATATCCAAATGCGCGACCTGATTGATTTGCAAATCGGAGATGTCTTAAGTCTGGATACCCAGCAAGATCAAGAACTGTTGCTCAAAGTAGAGCAAAGCCCCAAGTTTTTAGCCCGACCAGGTACAGTAGGTACCCGGCTGGCTGCAGAGATTACCCAAATTCTGGATGAAGGAAATTAAGCATGGCCCTTTCACAAGATCAGATTAATTCCATATTAGAAGGCACCGGTACCTATACGGAATCATCCGGCCTGGGAGAAGCCGAGCTGCGCTTTTATCAGGAAATTTCCCAATTGGCTATGGAAGCCGGTTCTGTTGCCGTTTCACAGGCACTCGGCAAAACGGTTCTCGTTTCCAATCCTGAAATTTCAGAATTGGATCCGCAGAGTTTGATAAAGGACTTAGCCCCTCAACAAATCATGATTCAAACAGGCTATTTGACCCAAAAACACTTTGAATCGCTGTTGCTGATCAAAGATTACGATGTCGCTGTGATCTTTGATATTTTAATGGGCAAAGACGGACGTAACCCCGATCTAGAAATGGGCGATCTGCAAATTTCAGCAATTGGCGAAGTCATGAATCAATTGATTGGCGCTGCTGCCACTGCCCTGTCTCGTGAATTAGAACAAACGATTGCGATGATCCCCCCTGAAAGCCAGGCTCTAAACCTGGAGCAAGACAGTTTGCCTGATTCCTATCGCGGGCCTTTATTACAAATACAATATCATCTCAGTATTGAAGGCGTGCTTGACAGTGAAATTTATGAAGTTCGCAGTCTACAAAATGCCAAAGCCTTTTATCAAAGCGTGATGGGCCAAAGCGCAGCCCCACCTAGTTCCCCCCCAATGAATGCACCGGCTCCCTCAAGCCCGGCGCCCGCGCAGGCAATCTCCGGCGGGTCATCAGATTACTATTTGCCTCCGACCCAGCCATCGGCACCGTCTGGTCCGCCACCGAGTGTGCACCCGGTCGAGTTTGCTCCCTTGCAAATGAACCAGATACCCCACGGCAATGGCAGCCTTGAGCGTGTGATGGATATCCCGCTCAAAGTCACCGTTGAACTCGGCAGTACGCACCTCAAAGTCAAAAAGGTACTGGATCTGGCCAAAGGCTCAGTGATCGAACTGGATAAGCTTTCAGGGGAACCGATTGATTTACTGGTCAATGGCCGCTTGATGGCCAAAGGCGAAGTGGTGGTCTTAAACGAGAATTTTGGGGTTCGGATTACCGAAATCCTGGGGCCGGCCGAACGCTTACAGCATTTATCTGATTAAATGGCAGCTCCTAGCGCAGCCGACTATATTCAGGGGGTCTTGGCTGGCGATCGCAATATTTTAGCCCGTGCCATTACCCTGATCGAGTCTCAGGCTCCAGCTCACCAGGCCAAAGCCAGCGAGGTTTTGCAGGCCCTCTTACCACAGACCGGTAAAGCGCTGCGGATTGGCGTGAGCGGCTTACCCGGTGCAGGCAAAAGCAGTTTAATTGAATCCCTGGGTAGCCTGCTCTTAGATCAGGGCTATCGGGTAGCTGTGCTAGCCGTAGATCCATCGTCAACCCGGCGTGGTGGCAGCATACTGGGTGATAAAACCCGCATGCCTAGATTGGCCACCGACCCGCAGGCCTTTGTGCGGCCCAGCCCCAATAGCGGGGCGCTTGGTGGCGTGGCACGCAAAACCCGAGAGACGCTTTTATTATGCGAAGCCGCTGGTTTTGAGATCGTGATCGTTGAAACCGTGGGAGTGGGCCAAAGTGAAATACAGATCCGTGAAATGGTCGACTTTTATTTGCTGGTGATGATCGCCGGTGCCGGGGATGACTTGCAAGGCATTAAACGTGGCGTAATGGAAATGCTCGATGCCCTGGTTATCAACAAAGCCGATGGCGACAATCTCAAGCGTGCCCAGGCTGCCTGTCGGGATTTCCGCGGGACCTTGCCGTTTTTAGAAGCCTATACGCCCGGTTGGGAAGTTCCTGCTCTGTGTGTTTCAGCCCTTGAAAAAACAGGTCTGGATACCCTCTGGCAATTGATCCTGGACTTCCAGGACTTTATGCAGCAAGAACAGCGCTTGATACATTTACGCCAGCAGCAACAAGTCTATTGGTTTGAATCACTGCTCAAAGAAGCGCTCTGGAATCGTTTCCAAGCAGAGGCAGGCACAAAGTACCAGGACTTGCGCCAGGCGGTTCACCGGGCTGAAATAGAGCCTTATCTAGCGGTTAGCGATTTACTCAAACACAGTTCTTAATTCTCTTTTCTCTGCACTAGACCGTGTTCAAATATCATAAAAACTGAATCTTTGCGCTTGAATCTGTTTTTGCTTTCTCTTACTCTGGAGGTATAGACACGCGCCAAGTATAGGCACACGACACCTGCCTCCGTTTTTGAAAACAGACATTTTATAGACACCCTATGTGTGAAGGAAAAATTTGTGGATTCACTTATCTCTAACCAGATCGTCTTTATTCTGGTGGCAAGTTTGACTTGTTTTACTTTGATTATTGCCCTGATTTTTTGGGTCACGTCTCAGGTCTTGCGACATCAGAATCAGAAAAAAGCCAAGAACTGGAAAGCCCGCGAAGCGCAATGGAATCCCTATTTGCCAAAAGTATTGGAACGTCAGAAACCGCCTGAAGTGCTTTGGGAGCGGGTCAGCAAAGCGGAGCAACTCTATTTTGTAGATTATTTGTATAGCTACGCCCAGCGTTTAAACGAAGAACGCAAAGACCTCAATGACCCTGAATATCGGATGCTAATTCAATTGGCTGAACCTTATCTGGAGCCCCTGATCAAACGCATGGATTCTCCCGATGAAGAGTTGCGGGCACGGGCGGTAGAGACAATAGGTAAATTATCCCCCTTTCGTTATCAGGAACAGATACTGTCAGCGCTTTATGATGACTCTTTGCTGGTCGCTTATGCCGCTTTTCGTACACTGGTCTATCTCAAGAATGCCGACTATGTGCCGCAAATCATCAATGTTTTGGAACGCTTCGCTACCTTTCAGCCCAATTACCTGGCGATCCTGTTGGCACATTTGCCTCAACAGGAAAGCACCATCCGCGCCATTGTCGGTCTGGCGACCTACAAAAAAAATGAACTCTGGTTGCGTTTGGTTGGACTCTATACCCTGGAAGCCTGGCGAGAGCTGGACATCTTGAAATATGCTGACCTGGCTACATACGCCAGAGATCAGGAGGAGTCAGAGCTGATTCGCGCTCTGGTTTTCCGTCTCTTATTGCGCTTAGAGCACACCGAGGAATTAGAAAATCTGGTGCTCGATTTTGCTGCTGAAGACAGCCCCTTACTGCGCTCTCATGCTATGTACGCACTAAGCCTTTGCCAAATCAAACGACGGGAAGAACTATTGGAATTGGGGCTTAGCGACGATTCACGTTGGGTAGCAATCGAAGCGGCCAACTCCTTTGAGCGACTTGAAAATACTGAGGCCCCATTTCAACCGTCTCGCAATTTACTTAATTTAACCCAATACCACGCAACCGTAAGCCCTGCAACGCTTTAAGAGGAGATTTTTAGACCTATGCCTGGATTGATTGTCAGAATTGCTGAATGGATTGGGATCGTTTTGATCCTGTACTTTATTCTACTGAATACCCTTTATATCGTGCAGGGACTCTTCTCTGTTAGTATGCTGAAACGTTATTTCAGACAAACCCGTGCCGAAGATATTATCGGGCTGACCCACGAAAGCAATTTGCCGCCGGTCTCGATTTTGGTGCCTTCATATAATGAAGAGAAAACCTGTTGCGATACGATTGAGGCCTTACTAGAACTGAATTACCCCAATTACGAAATTATTTTGATCAATGATGGTTCCTCTGATAAGACCCTGGCATGCCTAACAGAAAGCTTTGACTTAAAGCAGGCCTTGCACGTTAACCCCAACCAATTACAAACAGCTGAGATCAAAGAAGTCTATCACTCTGCCCGCGATCCCCGGGTCTGGGTGATCGATAAAGTAAACGGCGGTAAAGCGGACGCTCTGAATGCCGGTATCAATTATTGCAATACGCCCTATTTCTGTGCTGTCGATGCGGATACCTTACTCGAAAAAGATGCCCTGAGCCGGATTGTATTCCCCTTCCTCTTAAACTTACATACGGTCGCTGTCGGTGGCATTCTTAAGGTGCTCAATGGCTGCACCGTAGAAAACCGGCGTGTAACAGATATCAAAATGCCCAGGAACCCCCTGGCTGCAATGCAGGTGGTTGAATATCTACGCTCTTTTTTGGCGGGCCGCATGAGTTGGAACCTCTTTAATGGCAGTCTAATTATTTCAGGTGCCTTTGGCGTCTTCAGACATGCAACGGTGATCGATGCCGGGGGCTATGATGCCAACACTGTGGGTGAAGACATGGAGCTGGTGGTGCGCTTGCATCGTCACTGCGCCAAACATGACCCGAATTATAAGATCACTTTTATTCCTGACCCGGTCGCCTGGACCCAGTGCCCTGAAAATCTATCAGGCCTGTATGCCCAACGTGAACGCTGGCAGCGGGGTCTGACACAAACTCTTTTTAAGCATATTAGTATGCTCTTTAATCCCCGCTATGGCAAGGTGGGCTTGATCTCGTATCCTTATTTTTTCTTTATGGAAATGCTGGGGCCTTTGATTGAAGTGACCGGCTATCTGGCTTTCTTGGTGCTATTTTTGAGCGGCAATATCTCCTGGCCTTTTGCATTGCTGTTCTTTGTGGCGGCCTTTGGCATGGGACTGATGGTCTCATTCCTCTCGCTGATCTTAGTCGAGATGAATACCCGTCGCTTTGGCCATGACAGTGATTTAGCCAAACTCGCTGGCTACGCTGTCCTTGAAAACTTTGGTTATCGCCAATTATTGTCTGTTTGGCGCGTGATGGGCTTCTTTCTGGCTATCAAGGGCAAACGCAGCTGGGGCCAAATTCAACGCAAACGGCTCAATTCAAAACCCCAACCCGTTGAGAGCAGCTGACTCGAGTTTTTAAGGCCTGCTTTCAAACCCGTTATACTGTGCTCAGGGAGAACAGCTAATGACACTGAGAGAATGCCTTGAGTTCCTGGCCCAAGATCCCCAGCACTATGCTTTGTTCTTTGGGGGATTAATGCTCTGCGTTGGTGCCGGCTTTGCCATTCCCAGGCCAGAGCGCGAGCGTTCTCCCTGGAAATATTTTTATTCGCTACTGGTGTATTTGCTTTGTTTACCAGGCATGCTGAGCTTGAGTCTTTTGGCCTACCTGATCTTGTTTAGTCGCGACCACTTATTTGATCTCAATCTGCTTGTCTATGGCTTGCCTCTGGTCAGTTTGGGGCTGGGCTTGTTTTTGTTGCAACAGCAAGTTTCATTTAACGATTTACCCGGTTTCAAACGCTTAGTGGGCTTGATGGGTATGCTCGGCCTCAGTTTTTTGGTGGTCTTTATGGCCAGCCGCTTATGGGTCGGTCTGATTTTTGGCGGTTCTGTGTTGCAGCTCTTGATGCTGGCAGCTCTGGTATTTTGGGGTTTGCGTTGGAGCGCCCGGCGTTTTTGGGGCGAACCGAAAGCCTCAACACCAATGAATAGCAAAAGGAGACCTCGATGAGCTTAGTCCCCCAACAGGTCTTGCAAGATCGCTATCTGATACTTGAGGTTCTCGATCAGGGCTCCCTTTCTCAAACTTATTTGGCGCTGGATCAACAGCAGCAAGTCGACGTGATCGTCAAAGAACTGCATTTGCATCAGTTAGATAATTGGAAAACCCATGAGCTCTTTGAGCGAGAAGCGCGGGTCTTGCAAAATATTCAACATGACGGGATCCCTCGCTGGATCGATTTTTTTGGAGACGAGCTCGGCGGACGGCTATTTCTGGTCATTGAAAAAATCAACGGCCAAACCTGGCTCGAAAAAATTGAGCGCGGTTGGCGGCCCAGCCCAACGGAACTAATTGATTTGATTGAGCAAAGTCTGAATATTCTGGAATATCTGCATCAACTGAGCCCACCAGTCATTCACCGGGATCTCAAACCCTCTAATTTAATGCTAGATCAAGCGGGTAAGGTGCATTTGATCGATTTTGGCGTGGCCCAGGATCTTTTACATCCCGAAGGCGGGCGCACCGTCGTCGGAACCTTCGGCTATATGGCACCGGAACAATTTTCAGCTCAGGCCGAACCCGCTTCTGATTTATACGCGCTGGGCATGAGTCTGATTCATCTATTGTCTGGCCGCAGACCATCTGAAATGCAGCGAAGTGGCCAACGGGTGCAATTTGAAGACTCTATCCAGGTCAAACAATCACTCAAGGTCTGGCTAACTCATTTAACGGCTCCCCAATTGGCTTTACGCTATCGTTCCGCGGCCGAAGCCCGTCAATCGTTACAACAATTAAGCCAGGGCAAAACCGCAACCCTGAGATCCGAACTGGCTCCTCCACGCCCGGTAAAAAAGAGCACTAAGAAATCGCTCTTGATTCTTGGCGCTTTGCTGCTTGGAACTGGAGGGCTGAGTGCAGTCTATCTATTGCAAGCCGGCAATCAGACACAAGCCGCTTACCAGGGGCCCTGTTTTAGCACGCCTTATCTCTTACCCGAAGCTGAGCAAAGCTTGGAAGCCCAGGCTTTTCGTGAGGATTTTGAAGCCCGCTTCCCACACCCTGCAAACTGGGAGCAAATCGAGGCTCCTGCTTTTAGCTCTGAAATGCCACTCAATAAATTTGCCAATTGTCAGCAGCGGGCCAATGATCAGGTTTTGTTTAAGGCGGCTTATCAAAGCGTCATAACCCAGCCGCTGGACGATGCCCTGGTGATCACAGCCATCAGCAAAATGGCCCTAGCAGACCCCAGCTATGCTGAGCTCAATGCGATGCTGGCCTTTGGTTTAGATACCTATTTCTATGATCAGCAGGCGCCAAACCCAACTCAGGCGGGTGCCAAACCCGCGGATCAGATTGCCGGGTTGGCATTGAGGCTCTCTCAGCGCTATCATAAGCAAGGCGCAGACACCCAAAGCGTCAAACTATTGAAACGTTTTTTAAAAGAGCGCGATCAGGAGCTTAATCCGCAAATGAAGCAATTGTTGATTTTTGAATATGCTCAGGCACTCTGGAAAAGCGGTCAGAGCGAGCTTGCACTTAAGCAGTTGACTCAGGGATTGGCCCTGCCTGGCGACTGGATTCAAAAACTGACAGATCTAAAGACAGCAATCCAAACCAGCTGATAGATCGCTTAGACATAAAAAAGCCTCTGTCCAGGGGTGAGACAGAGGCTAAAGAAGATATTAAAGGAGCTTTAGAAGCCAATCAAGTCGCGAATAGAGATTCCTAAAGTCAATTGTGCCCGAACATATTCGCGTTTATTCACAAGACCATCCATATTGCTATCAAGACGGGGATCGCGATTGGCAAGATAGACCCGGCCAATCGAACCAATTTCAGCGATATTCAGGTGGCTATCCCGATTGACATCTTTTTGCTCAAAAGCAGCTTCCAGGCGATCTTTGCGGTAACGGGTATATTCTTTTTTATCGACACGGCCGTCGTAGTTGCTATCAACAGCCTGGAACTCAAATGGATTGAGGGTGGCGACAGTGAACTCGCCGTGATTCAAGAGTCCGTCGCGAGAATTATCAGCTTGCTGAAACTCACGTTCAACCAGGCGATAGGTCTCGCCCATGCCCATGCTATAAGAGAGATCCGAAAACATTTCGCCGATGCCATTGCCCATTTTTTTGAAAAAGCCAGCGCTTTCGGGATTCGTCCCTGCAATTTGTACGTTATCGTTGCTGTAAGGATTTGCAGTCGTAGCAGCTGCTGTCGATGCAGTGGCTGGAGCCGGGCTGGAAGCACCAAATAAATTCTGAACAAAATTCTGTGATTGTACGGCAAATGACATAATTGAACACTCCCTAAAGTCTGAATACATTAATATCTTCTTAAGGTATTATCGAGGAAAGTTTAAGGAGAGATGCGTCAGAAAGTTAACTGAAATTAATCACAGAGTTAAAATTTGTTTAAATTCCGGGAATATACTCAGCCAGCCCGCGTATATCTTTTAAGATAATGTCTTTTTTGTCAAAGCTAATTAGCTCACTCTGGCGAAAACGGGTCAAATTGCGTACAGTGGTTTCGACCGTGGTGCCCAAAAAGCTGGCCATTTCTTCGCGGCTGAGTTTAATTTTTAGACGTATATCGCCTTCCGGGGTAGGCTCGCCATAGCTCTCTTTGAGGGTCAAAAGCATCTCTGCCAGCCGTTCAGGCACCGACTTATAAGCCAGGTCACGGGCCCGGTTTTCGGCAGACTTAAGATCAGAGCCGAGCAACTCCATCAATTGCATCGCAAAGCTGGGGTCTTCACGTAAGGCACGCATAAAAGGTTCACGGGGAATAAAGCTAATCCTGGCAGGCTCCAGCACTTCGGCGGTGGCCGCATAAGGCTCCTGAGTCAAAAAGGCCCGATAGCCTAAAAAGTCACCGGCTGAAGCGATTCGGGCGATATAGATTTTGCCTTCTGAAGTGTATTTGGTGAGCTTAACTTTGCCGCTCTCGACACAAAAAACACCCAGAGGGAGCTTGTCTTCATGAAAAATAATCTCACCGGCAGCATACGAACGAGCGGTTTTGTTGATATTAAACTCGCGCAGTACTTCTTCAGGTAAGCAAGCCAAAATACGGGCTGGGTGGCCTTCAGATAAACCCGGGTATTGCGGTTGCACGTTAGACTCCTCGTCTACCTTAATATCTAAATTATACTCGTTGGCAGAGGCCAAATTCAAACCGACCAGGATGTTTTTGGATGCATTGCGTTAAGTTTTTCTAGCCATTTGTTTTGAAAGGCTTTAGCAGGCAGTCATTTTACTTAAGCTGAGTAAAATTCTGACCAAACCTGGTCTGCTTTCAATCTTCGCTATACTACTAGCTATGAAAACACCCAATCAGCCATTGATCAGCTGCTGCCTGATCGTTCGCAACGAACGGCAGCGCTTGCAAGCCTGTCTTGCCAGTGTGCAGGAGCTAGTCGACCAATGGGTGATTGTCGATACAGGATCCACAGATGGCACCCCCGATTATCTGCGTGTCAGTCTGAGCAATCTGACCCTGATCGAAGCGCCCTGGACAGAGCACTTTGCTGAAGCCCGCAATCTCTCTTTGCAAGCCGCTGAAGGGCAGTGGATTTTGGTTTTGGATGCTGATGAGCGTCTGCCAGCAAGCACGGTACGGCAATTGAAGCGACTACTCTCACAGCCCCTGACAGGAATCGATGCCCTGACTTTATTGCGTGAAGATCAAGATCAGGGCCAAACTTATGCCTGGAATATGATGACACGGGTCTTTCGCAATCAGCCCGATTTATGCTTCGTGGGCCGTATCCATGAACGTCCGGCGCTAAAATCAGCTCGGCCCTTGCGGCTAAGACTTTGCTCTGAGCTGCGAATACTGCATGCTGTCGAGCTTTCGGGCACAGCCTACGAACACAAACAAGCCAATTATACTCGCCTGCTCGCCCGGGCCCGTCAGGAAGAGCCCAGCCCTTTTCTGGATTTTCACTGGGCGATCCTACCTGCCAGCCAAAAAGAACCGATTGCCGAGCGCATACAGATTTTAGAGGACGCCCTGATTGAAACCCTGGCCGCTGAAGCCCAGGCAAATTGGCAGCGCCCGTCGCCCGCCTGGGAAGGCGTGCCGATTGAAGCCACGATCCTGGAGTTGCAGCATCTTTGGATCGAGTCAGACCAGGAAGCCCATCTGCTAGAGCAAATGCCCCAATTTGATCCGCGCTATTTATTGGCCGAAAGTTGGGGTAACTGGGCGATCGCCGCTCAAAAGCAAGGCCAGGCCCGCCTGGCTGAAAAACTATTTTGGCAGAGCCTCAATGCCCTGATTAGCGATCCCCAACAGGGTTGGAATAGCTGGCGCCCACTGGCATTTTTAGCACGTCTGGTAGACAATCCGTCGGATCAAGTCTCGATCGGGATAGAGGCTTTTTTGTCTCACCCCAGCCCAATCTTTGCAGCCGATCTGAAACACTTGCTGGATCTCTGCCTGAGCCAACAAGCCAGTCAGCCTGCTCAACCCGATCAACCCGATCAATCAGTTTCTTCGATCGAAGTCCTGCCATTTCTACTCTGGCAACAGGCCCAAAGTGTCTTGCAAGCAACCCGAACAAGCCGGTTTACAGACACAGAAGCCACTGAGATCCTGCAAGTGGCAGCTCGCTTGCTGCCGATTTATCTGGATCTGCAATTGCTGGCGCTGGCTGTCGAAGCGGCTCTGGCCTTATGCGCCACGCCCCTGGTACATCTGCTGGGCAAGCTGGCCCAGGAAATTTGGCCCCAAAACGCACTCTATTCACGCTTATTGCGCCTGCCTGCCGGACCCCAACTGCCCCCAGCCTTATTGCCGATCTTAGCCCGCTTGCAACACTGCTTTCAACCAGGCAGCTTCCAACAGCCCTACCATCTCGTGGGCCCCACTTTGCCTTTCTTGCCCGCCCCTGCCCCTCCAAATCAGAGCCACTGGCACGTCACTGTCAAAGGGACTCCAAGCCCGCTACCACTAGCATTACAAGCTCAGATCTTAAGTTGGCTCTACCGCCCGGCTTCTCGACTGGATTGCCTCAGTTGGAGCTATGGCGAATTTCAAATTGAACTGGTCGCTAGCGCTGCCCGGCAATCTCCCTGGCGAGCACAAATCCACCAACTGAATTTGACGGGTTTAATTGAGCTCTAAGCTCTGTTAAAATTTGCCTACACGCTGCGCAAAAAGGAGTTCACGATGTCATTGATTTCATTTGATACACACCAGGCTCAGGCCAACGGGCTGCATCTTCAAAGCCCGCATGATCACTTACAAGTGCAGGCCCTCAAAAATGGAGTCTGGCGGATACTGGCATATCACCGCCATATCGATGCTCAAAAGCCGACCTGGGTGGTACAAGATCGCCAGCCTCAAGCCATGGAAATCAACAAACATGACGTGCAGGGCAATCAACGTCTAGTGCTGAATCAGTCAGCAGGCCCAGAACTGGGGCTCAATCTGAATCCTTTTCAAGTGAACTGGCAGGACCTCAAGAGCGTGAGCTTGATCTCTGAGCCCGTTCAGACCCATTTTCAGGAGCTGCCTCTGCCTGAAGGCGACCCGCATATATTTAATGGTCACCCTGTTCGAGATAAGCTCGATGGTTTGGCCTTTGGAGCGGGCCTAACCCTCTCTTTTGACATGGCAGTCGATGATCATTTTTATGGCCTGGGCGAGCGCACGGGTTTTCTGAATAAACGCGGCCAACGCTGGCACAATTGGACCACGGATCAGTTTTTTCACCTGCCCAAAGCCGATCCACTCTATCAGGCGCACCCCTTTGTGATTTTGCAACGCCAGGGAAAGTACTGTGGGGTTTACCTGGACGAAAGCTGGTATTCCAGCTTTGATTTGGGATTTTCTCATCAGCAGCGCTGGAGTATTCATAGTGCCGGTCCGACCCTGGATCTGTACTTATTACCCGGCCCCGATCCCGAAAGTGTCTTGGCACGTTATTTAGAACTGACAGGCAAACCAAGTATGCCGCCGCTCTGGGCCCTGGGCGCACACCAGTGCCGTTGGTCGTACCCTGAGCAAGAGACCGTGCTGGATATTGCCCAGCAATACCGTGAGCAGCAATTGCCACTCGATGCCGTTTGGCTCGATATCGATTACATGGATAGCTATAAAGTCTTTACTTTTTCTAGTCACCGATTCCCAGAGCCCGCCCAATTGACCCAGACCCTGGCAAGAATGGGCCTCAAAACCATCTTGATTGTGGATCCTGGCGTCAAAATGGAAGCCGGTTATGCAGTCTATGAAGAGGGCCATGCTCTGGGCGCCTTTGTACGCAATGTGCGTGATGACGAACTGGTCGGTGAAGTCTGGCCCAAGCCTGTGGTCTGGCCCGATTTTGTACAACCGGCAGTCCAGTCCTGGTGGGGGCAATTGCACCAGTTTTACCTGGATCAGGGTATCGCTGGCATCTGGAATGATATGAACGAACCAGCGGCCTTTAAATGGGCGGGTAAAACCTTGCCCTTAGATGCCCGCCAGGGACGCTTTTCACATGCGGAAGTCCATAATCTCTACGGATTATTGATGGCCAAAGCGACCTTTGAAGGCCTCAGCAGCTTAGCACCTGAGCGCCGCCCCTTTGTCTTGACCCGCTCTGGATTCCCCGGCATTCAACGCTACGCCTGGACCTGGACTGGCGACAACGCTTCTTACTGGGAACATCTAGAAGGCTCAATCCCGATGCTTCTGAATCTGGGCTTGTCCGGTGTGCCTTTTGCTGGCGCAGATATCGGTGGCTTTTCGAGTGATTGCGACGGCGAACTGCTGACCTGCTGGACCTGGCTGGGGGTCTGTTACCCTTTTATGCGCAACCATGCTGGCAAACGCAGCCGACGTCAGGAACCCTGGCAGTTTGGCGAGCCCTGGCTAAGCGCCTGCCGTGAGGCCCTCAATTTCCGCTATCAGCTCTTACCCTATCTCTATAGTCTAAGTAAACAGGCAGCTGATGACGGCTTACCACTGATGCGCCCCTTGCTACTGGACTTCCCTGATGATCCCGAAACCTGGCAGCTCAACGATCAGTTTTTACTGGGCCAGGCCTTGCTGGTTGCGCCCGTCTTGCGACCGGGCCAAACCCGCCGCCTGGTCTATTTCCCGGCAGGAGAATGGTTTTGTGTCTGGACAGGCGAGAAATACCCCGGTCAGAACTGGAGCGCAGTGCCCGTTTCCTGGCAACGCCTGCCTTTGTTTCAACGCGCGGGGTCGGCGATTCCCTTACAGCCCGTGCAACAGCATACAGAGGACGCCTGGTGGCCTGAGCTAACTTGGCAAATTGCTCCCGCAAACAAGGTCTCGGGTCGGGTCTATGCCGATGCGGGCGAAGGCTTTGAAGCGGGCTATTGGCAAACACTAGAAGCCAGCTTTGAGCAAGATCAGTGGCAAGTCACACTCAGTGATGCCCCGGCAAATCTGGCGCAAAGTACACAACGCAAAAACCAGCTGCTGAACTTAGGGCAAGAGCACTTGCCAGAAGCAGGGCAACAACTTGCCCAGGGAAGCCTGATTGAACTCAGCTCAAATCAGCAATCCGGAGTCTTCAGCCACGAATAACTTAGTTCGTTAATGAATCAGTGGATTCACTGATTCGCTAAGTCTTCGTTATCATTTGTAAGCGTTTCAACTCGCTTTGCATCATTTGCTGAAAATAAACCGCTGTGGCCTCGGGGTCAAGATCGGCAAACTCAGCATAAGGTACAGGTGCCAGCACTTCGACTTGCATGGGGTGCCGGCCCTGAAAATTCAGACTGTTTTTGGGTAGAGCGTGCTGGGTGCCTTCGAGTAAAATCGGTAAAATCGGCAGCCGTAAGCGGTGGGCCAAGACAAAGGCCCCCACTTTAAAAGGCTTAAGGATGCCGTCGTGGCTGCGGCTGCCCTCCGGGAAGAGGTAGATCGAACTGCCCTGGCGCAAGGTTTTTTCACAGTCCGCCATCATCTTTTGGGCGCTGTCTTTATTGCCCCGCTGGATGCCAATATAGCGATTAAGCCACATATTCCAACCAATGAAAGGGACTTTGAAGACCTCTTGTTTTGAAACAAACTTAAAATGCCTGAACAAGCCAAAAGCCACCAATATATCCAGCAAAGAGAGATGGTTAGAAATCATGATATAAGTCTCTTGCGGGTCAATTTGCTCGCGTCCCTGAAACGTGACCTGCCAGTGTGGCATCACCCAAATATAGAGGCTAGCCCAAAAACAAGTGAACAAATGCAAATAGACCAGGCGTTTGTCCCACCAGGCGGTCAAAAGCCAAATACAGCAGGCCAGAACAAACAACAGTGCAGAACTGACAAAGAAAAAAATCAAGAAGACGATCGAAATGACTTGATTGCGCATTTGGTCTCCTTTAATGACAGGGTTTTTTCGCGATTTGCTTAAGCCCAGCAGGCCGGTTTAAGTCGCTTCAATTCCAGGGCTGGCTGACGGCTTCTCTGCAGAGACCTGCTCCAGCTTAAGCGGGTCTTGATGGGGATAAAAATGAACATCGCGCTGCGGAAAGGGAATCGTGATCCCGGCTGCTTCCAGCTCGATCTTAGCGACTTCGGTCAGTTCCCAACGCACAGCCCAATAGTCTTTGATATCGACCCAGGCATATACATCAAAATCGATACTGCTGGTGTTCATTTCTTTGACACCAGCAAAAGGAGCGGGTTCAGTTAAGACCCGCGGATTGTTTTTTAAAACCGAATAAATAACTTCTTTGGCTTTGGGAATATCGTCTTCATAAGAGATGCCAAAGACCAGGCCTGCTCGTAAAATACCCTTACTGGAATAATTGCAGACAACCGAAGAGGTAAAAGTCGAGTTGGGTATAATATTGACTTTGTTGTCGCGGGTGCGCAAGATCGTATTGAAAATATTGATCGTTTCAACAAAGCCCTCAGCACCGTTCACTTCGATATAGTGTCCGACATGAATCTGACGCAGGATAATCAACATAAACCCAGAAGCCACGTTATCCAGCGAGCCTTTCAGTGCCAGGCCAATTGCCAGGCCAGCGGCACCAATTACGGTTAAGAAAGAGGTCGTATCAAAACCGATCGTATTGGCAGACATCAACAAAACCAAAAACATCAATGCGACATTGACGATATTGGAACTAAACTCAACCAGAGTATCGTCCAGACCTGCTTTGCGTAAGCCTTTTTGAATAATTTTAAGGGCAAAATTGATTAAAAACCTGCCCACAACCAAAATTAAAATAGCACCGATCAGGCGCGTGCCATAGTCCATCATTTTGGGCATCGCCCCATCAAAAAGGCGTATTAACTTATCATCCATGTCAGTCTCCTTTGTTCAGACCAGTATAGAGCATGAATAGGTTTACACGAGGTAGCCTTGTTGTTTAAAGCAAAAACGATTAGTATGATTTAGCAGCAAATAAAGGAAGACTTATGCATATTATTGTAGGCGCCCAATGGGGTGATGAAGGCAAAGGCAAGATTGTAGACTACCTGGCGCAAGACGCCGACTGGATCGTGCGTTATCAGGGGGGAAACAACGCCGGACACACGGTGATTATTGGTGATCAGACCTATAAACTCCATCTGGTACCTTCTGGTATCCTACAAAAAAAACGCTGTGTGCTTGGCAATGGCGTGGTATTACACCCGGTGGCCCTGCACCAGGAAATTCTGGCATTGCATGATCGCGGCATAGCCACCGAGAAGCTTTTCTTTATTTCCAATCGCGCCCACCTGATCCTGGACCGCCACTTGCAAGCAGATCAAAACCAGGAAGCCCAACGCAGTCAAAAAGTTGGCACCACCGGCAAGGGTATTGGTCCAGCCTATATGCAAAAAGTCGAGCGATCTGGCGTCCGAGCAGGCAGCTGGCGCACAGCTGAATTAAGCGCTCTCGAAACCGAAGCCCTGCAATTTTTGGATCCCTATATTTGCGACACCACCGCTTTGCTGCACACAGCGCTTGAAAATCAGGACAATATCTTACTCGAAGGCGCACAGGGTACTTTCTTAGATATTGACCACGGTACTTATCCATTTGTAACCTCATCCAATTGCACTTCTGGCGGTGCCTGCACAGGCAGCGGCCTACCTCCCGGAGCCGTTGAACAAGTCACAGGCATCTTAAAGGCCTATACCACCCGTGTTGGCAACGGCCCCTTCCCGACAGAGTTGGAAGACAATATTGGTCAAACCTTGCAGCGCCAGGGCCATGAATTTGGAACCACCACAGGCCGTACCCGTCGCTGTGGCTGGCTTGATCTGGTGATGGCCAATTATTCCCGCAGAGTCAATGGCATCAATCAATGGGCGCTGATGAAGCTAGATGTTTTATCTGGCCTGGAGCAGCTTCAGCTGTGTACAGGCTACCGCTTTCAGGGGCTAGAACTGAGCTCGTACCCGGCAGATATTGACGTCCTGAGTGAAGTCGAACCGATCTATGAAAGCCACCCTGGCTGGACAGAAGATCTAACCCAGTGTAAGCGCCGCGAAGATTTGCCTGCTGCTGTACTTAGCTATTTAAAACGGATTGAAGAACTTACCCAGATTCCGATCCGGCATATCTCTGTTGGCCCAGAGCGCAACCAAACCATGCACGGCTAAATCCTTCAGCTATACATTTGCCAGAGATTACGCAAGACCTGATGGACTGAAGCGGGGATCGACCTGGAAAACTCAAGTCGAATCCCTTGATTGCGATGCAAGCCCAGAATCAAGCCCTGCTGGATTTGCTGACTATCAATTAGTTCTTGACAGGCTTTAACAAAAGCCTGAGGCACCTGGCCAGAAAACGCGCTGGCCTGCTGCCTATAAATGCGCACCGAAAAGGCTGGTTGCCTGAATGAAATATGAAAAAGGGCGCCGAGATAATGCCACATGGCCCTAGTTTAACAAATGCAATAAAGCAAGGGCAATTTTAAACACGCTTCTCTTTGGGACGGGGTACTTGCCAGAATTTCACAATCCCGGTCACAGAGACCAGAAAGCTCAGACCCGCAAAGGCAAATAGCAACAGGCGGTTTAGCAAAGGGCTGGGCGTATATTTCATCAAATGAAATTGCCACATCCAGTGATACCAAAACCAGAGCGACTTGCGTCGGGCCAGCAGCTCCCCGGTATTGGGATCGAGATAGATTTCGCTGCTCTGATCATCATCAAATTGGGCACGATAAATCGGGCTGGCAGAAACATAATTGCCCTGAGATTCTGGCAATAATTGCAGATCTCTGAGCTGCCCCTGGCCCGTATAGTGAAACAAAGCCAGGCGTTTGGCCCAGTCCAGTGACAAGGGGCTTAATTTTTTCCCTGCTTGATCGACCAGGATATCGGATTCTTTTGCAAAAGAAACGCGGTAAAGCGGACTGCCCGCCAGAGAGATCAGCGACAGACTCTGAATCGGGTCTTTAAAAAGTGGAGGGATCTGTTGGGGGGTCAGCTTGACCTCTTGCCAGACAATGGGTGGAACAGGCACCTGGGCATATAAATCGCCAAAGCTCCAATAGGCCATAAAAAAGCCGCCCAATGACCAGACCAGAATCTGAAGTGAGACCAGCAGGCCTGCGTATCGGTGGAAGCCGTGAATCAAGATTGTTTTCATAGCTGCCCTTTGTAACACGCGACCTAGCCCAGACACAATACTTTGACTTAAGTTTGCACTATCTTTGGATTAGCTTTGACGCAGGTTTTAATACGAACCTGGATCTCAGGCCTTAAGATCCGGCCCCAATGTGAAGGTCTGCTTTTTTTGAAAGCTAGTTTCAGACCCGCCTAAATCTGTTAGACTGAGCAGCTAAGAGTCCCCTATTTCGCATATTATTGGAAACCCCCGTGAAAACTTTACCCACCGATGTTTTAAACTGGATTGAACAACAATCTGGCAAGCTGTCCTCGCTGAAGGCTGCTCGCGAAGACCTCTCTCAACGTTATCAGCAAAAAGAACCCGGACAGCACTTGCAACACGCTGATGCCATACCCGCTTATTTGGTGACCCGCTTACCCGCCACCTATGCAGTACTGGCGCGTGTTTTTGAAGAATTACACAGCCGCTTACCAGACTTTACTCCCCAGCGACTCTGGGATCTAGGTGCCGGGCCAGGAACCGCAACCCTGGCTGCACTCGAACTCTGGCCAGAGCTACAAAGTGAATTGGTGGAATCTCAAGTCGCAATGGTCCAGGCCGGTCGGGATCTCTTTGCTCACCTGAGTCTCAGCGATCAACTCCAATGGCACACGCACTCACTGCCAGGCTTACCCCGCCAGCACACACCGGATCTGATCAGTCTCTCTTATATCGTTAATGAACTGAGCCCTGACTTGCGCAAGCAAGTCTATCAGAATCTGCAAAACCAGCAAGCTCTGGTCGTGATCACAGAGCCCGGCACCCCAATAGGTTATCAGCATATTTTAGAGGCCCGCCAGCACTTTTTGGCGGCCGGTTGGCAAATCGTCGGCCCTTGCCCCCACGCACTGGCCTGCCCCCTGCCAGCAGGTGACTGGTGTCATTTTGCTCAACGCTTGCCGCGCACCAGCCTGCACCGTCAACTCAAGTCAGGCAGCCAGGGCTATGAAGACGAAAAATTTGCCTGGCTGGCCGTGCATCCGACCCAATCAGGCAATCCTTTTGAAGCCCGTATTCTCAGGCACCCGCGCAAAAACAAGGGCAATATTGGCCTGCATTTGTGTACTGAGCAGGGCATCACCGATCCCATTTTAGGGAAGTCCAACCCCAAATATAAAATGCTGCGCAAAGCCGAATGGGGAGATAAACTCTGGTAAGTACATCAGGGCCTCATGTTATTATAAAAAAATGAGAAATCAAATCATTATCGGTGCCTTGCTGGCTCTGGCGTTAATCGCTCTAGAGACACCCGCTGTCCAGGCCCAACAACTGTTAACAGGTCCCCATGCTGAGCTGACTTATGTACGCGGCCCGGCTTACCCAGACAATCCAGATGACAGCAGCGTCGGCCTTTTGACGGGTATTTATTTGGGCGCTGCGGGTATTGAAGGCCGTTTCAGCACCTTGATTAACCAGGGCGAAGTCAAAGGCTATCTTTTAGATGCGGGTCTGCGCATCACACCCAAGTGGTTTGGTCAGCCTGAGTACTTCTTTAATCTGGTCTCGCCTTATGCTGTAATTGGCGGCAGCGCTGCCTGGCCTTTTTCGGTCGGTTGGAATGCCCGCTTTGGGATCGGCGTGGCCTTATTGCAATTTGGTTCTATTAATGCCGAAATCGGCTATCGCTCCCATCGTTTAAATGAAAATATTCTGCTGGAAGGCATCACCGTCGGCGCCCATTATGGCTATCCGTTTTAAAAGCCAAGTGGCTGTTAAACGCCATTATCTAGAACTGACCCTGGTATACTGAAGCCCAAAAAATGGAGTCTATTTTTATGCAACGCCGCCTCTTATTGATCTCAACTTCACGGATTCATGGCCAGCCTTATATGGCCTATTGCCAGGAAGCCGTGCAAGCCTTCTGGGGTGAAACTCGCGAGATCCTATTCGTGCCTTTTGCCGCACAAGATCAGGCGGCCTACTCGCAAAAAGTACGCAGCCATCTGGAGCCGATGGGCTTCACTGTGATCGGTCTAGAAGACTGCGAAGACAAAGCGGCTGCAATCGCCAAAGCAGGGGGCGTCTTTGTCGGTGGTGGCAATACTTTTTTATTGACCAAAACCATGTACGAATATAATCTGATCGAGATCGTGCGCCAGCGTGTACTGGCCGGTGAAATGCTTTATATGGGATCCAGCGCAGGCTCAAACCTGGCTTGCCCCACGATCATGACCACCAACGATATGCCAATTGTGCAACCGCCCAGCTTTGATGCTCTCAATCTGGTGCCATTTCAAATCAATGCCCACTACTTTGACCCCGATCCCAATTCGACCCACATGGGTGAAACCCGCGCCGCTCGACTTAAAGAATATCACCAGTGGAACGATAGACCGGTACTGGGCTTGCGCGAAGGCGCGATGGTACAAGTCAATGGCGACCAGGCAGAGCTATTGGGGCAATATGGCGCTAAATTATTTCAAGCCCAGCAAGACCCTCAGGAATTGGAAATTGGTGCTGATCTGAGCTTTTTATTGTCGTTAAAATAAACGCAATTACAAAGTATTATCAAAGATTCTCAGCAAAATCAGTCAAGTAAAAGGATCTATCGTCTATACTCACAGTATTAAGGCTCTTAATATATGCCTATAAAAGTGCCTGACAGTAACGCCAATAAAGTGAGTACACCTATGAATTTGAACCTTAATAGTCAAAGCCTTCCGCTTCATGCAAAAGTGGATCAAAAATCGGCTCCAGTTAAAATTGACTCCACTCTTGAGAAAATCGGCCAATCGATTAGCTCAACGGTCAAAGAAAACACTAAAGAGGGCACTTTTGTTGGCGACAATATGCTGATCACAGGCGCGGGTACTCTGGTCGGCGGTGTAGCTGCTGCTTCAGCAATCAATAAAACCGTCAATGCTATTCCAGCGGTTAAAGATGCGCTACAGACTGTTTTTGTTAAGAATGGTCAGGCTGTTGGTGGCGGTGCAGCCCTGGCTGCTTCTGCACTACTCGCTGAAGATGCCATTGCCTCTTTCAAAGAAGGCAGCCCAATTCGTGCCACCGCTGAAGGCACAGGAGCCGCCTTACTCGGTTTGGGTGGTGCAGAATTGATTGGCCGCAATTACGATATCCCCGTGATGAACCGTGCCCTGACAGGCCCGGCTCAAGCGGCAGGACGATTTATAGAAAATAAAGTCGCTCCTTTTGTACAAAATCACGGACTGGGTGTGCTTGGCGCCGGTGCCATTGGCGGGGCCGCTTATTTAGGCAAAAGTGGCGTTGAAGACCTTCAAGATGGCGACTATTTAAAAGCAGCCGGTAAACTCTCCGGCGCGGGTCTGGCCACCCTGGGTGGCGCAGAAATTATCGGCCATAATTATAATCTCAACGCACTCAAAGGTGTATTGAGTACACCCGTCAAAAAAGTAGCCGAGTTTGCTGTGAATCACGCCGGTGGAATCGGTGGCACTGCGATTACGGGCGCTGGTGTCGCACTTGCAGCCAGTGGAGTCCAGGATCTCAAAACAGGCGACAGCATGTTAGGCGCAGGCAAGCTGGCCGGTGGAGCTATCGCTGGACTGGGTGGCGTCGAAATGATTGGCCGCAATTATAATGTCCCGGTGATGGACAAAGCTTTAACCGGCAGCGCTGCCTGGCTCAAAAATAATGTTCAAGCCGTCACCGGCGGTGCTGCTGTAGCCGGTGGTGTTTACGCACTGCAAGACGGCATCCAGCGCTTAAACGCTGATGATGGCAATAAATGGATCGCAGGCGCAGAAATTGCCGGCGGTGTCGCTGGAACCCTTGGCGGCATTGAGATGATTGGCCGCAACTATAATATTCCCGGTATGAACCAGGCACTGACTGGGCCTGTTAAATTTATATTTACTTCTAAAGCAGGCATCACAGGCGCAGGTGGACTCATTTCAGCCTCTGGAATCGGCCTCGCTGCTGATGGTGTGCGTCGTCTGACCACTGAAAAAGGGATTGTTAATGACGCCATTGGTGCCGCTGAGTTTACCGCAGGGGTTGCCGCAGCGACCGGTGGACTCTCTGTGATTGGCTATGCCACCGGCTCCGAAAAACTAATGCAGGTCTTCCCTAAAAATGCGGACATCTTAGGGGCTTCAGCCCTGATCGCCAGCGGAGCTGCGATGGGCAAATTTACCGTAGATGATATGCAAGAGAATGGTCTCACATTAACCAACACAGCGACCGCTACAGGCGCCGGACTCCTGGCAACCGGAGGAGCCCATGTCATTGCCAGTAAGTTTGCTGGCAATGCTGTGGATGCTGGATTTAACAAAGCTTATACAGGCGTAGCTGTAGCAGGGCTCGGTGCAGCCAGCTTTAAACTCGGTGAGAAAGCGATTGAAGAAGGCAAAGAATTCTTCAAAGATACAAGTGATCTAAAGACAGGTGCTAAAGCGCTTGGCTACGGTGCTGGAGCTGTCGCATCTGGAGCGACCGCCATTCAAATGGTTGAAAACAACTTCAAAATCCCGATTTGGAAACACGCTGATGCCGCAGCAGGCACGGGCCTGATTGGGGGCGGGGCACTCTTAGGCAAATACACCGTTGACAGTATCAAAGACAAGGGTCTGACATTGACCACGACAGCGACAGCCACTGGCGCAGGTCTGCTGGCCACAGCAGGCACTCAGATTTTAGCCAATAAATTTGGCTTCGAAACGGCGAATCCAGCACTCATCAAAGGCTACCAAAGCATCGGGGCCGCTGGCCTGGGTGTCGCCGCCTTTAAACTGGGCGAAATGGCTGTCGAAGAGGGCAGCAAATTCGCAGAAAATAGCGACGATCAAATGGCTGGAGCCAAAGCGCTGGGACTCGGCACTGCCGCCGTTGCTTCAGGTACCGCCGCCGTCGGACTCGCTGGACATGCCTATAATGTCCCGGTGCTTGAAAATGTTGCTCTGAAAATCTTCGAAAAAGGCGGGCAGGCGACCGCCGCCATTGGTCTGGGCGCAGCCACCTTTAAACTGGGTGACATGGCCATTGATCAGGGCAAAAAGTTTGTGAATGGACCTTCCTGGAGTTCAGGCGGCGCTGCCGTGGGTCTGGCAACAGCAGGTGTTCTGACTGCCGCCGGTAGCACCGTCATGGCAGGTAAAGTCCTGGGTATGCCCGGCATTGAAAAAGCCGGTCTAACTGTCTTTACTAAAATGGGCGCGGGCATCGAAGGCACTGCTCATTTTGCAGCCAAAAGTGCTGAAAACGTCTTTAATGCTGCCGTCAAATATCCCTTTGTGACCCTGGGTGCTTTGGCCGTTGCCGGGGCAGGTGGCTATTACCTCTATAGCCACAATAAGGACCAGGAAACTGAGTCAAAACCAGCCTCCGAAGTCGGTAAAACCCCTATTATCGAAGCTGCCGCCCCCAAAAGCGCTGCCGTAGAAGAATAAACTTAAAGATTAAAAAGCGGCCTCTGGGTTTAAACTCAGAGGCCGCTTTTTGTTTGCAATAAACGCTCTGAGATTAAGAATTGCTGAGAATAAAATCTTTGCCATTTTGCTGATGGAGCCAGCCTTCTTTATCTACACCCAGGATCTCGTAACCGGTATTGTTGGTTCCAGGCAGTATTTTGAATAAGACCTGACCTCTAAACCCAGGGTTTCCGGCCTCAAAACTACTGTAGCTCATAAACGATTGGCCCTCGCCAGACTCACCCGTATACGGATTTTTAAAGGATTTCCAATAAGGATTGGAGCTGTTTTTAGCTTCAGCCTCTAGCTCAGCCACTGTGTCAGGGTAGACTCCGCCCCAATCCACAGAATAAGTTTCAAGGATGGTTTGTAGCGTATGCATATTGGCTCTGACAGAAGAGAGTAAGGCTTCTTCTTGATTGTCTCCAAAACCTTGCTCAAAACTCTCTGACAATTCCGACGTTTCTTCAAAGAATTTGCCGAGCGCTGCCCAATCCACGGCGTCCATCTCAATATTGAAGTCAAGGGTGCCGACAGAGGCATTCTCGATTTCTTTGGAAGAACTTGAAATGCTTTTTAAGGCAGCCAATGATTCCATCAATTGCTGTTCTTCACTATCTTTGGCAGGCAAGAGATCCAGCAGTTCAGGCGCGCCAGTCGCCAGCAATTGTTCTGCAAATTGGCCCACTTTTTCGGTGTTTAAATAAAAATGACTATTGTATTGATCAGCTTCCAGATCGGGCAGGTTTTGACTGAGATAGCTCGGGATCTGACTGGAATGATCCAGAGCTTGCTTGATCGCAGCTTCACCCATTGCTGAAAGCCAGAGATTGCCTTTGCGGGCCATCACAATGGTTTGATCGAATTCAGGGAATTTAAATTGGTAGAGGGTGCTGCCACGGTGGCTGCCAAGGGTTGTGAGCGAATAGCCCGCTACAGATTGTGACTTGACCGGCAGATTTTCTTGTGCCACGCTCAGATCAAGATCGCCATTCATTTGATAAAGCTTGCCGTCATTGCCATAACCATAGATCTTATAGCCATCAAACGTCGGGCTATTGTCAGGCCCTTTGCCCGAATTGACTTCGAGCCCCTGATAATAAACCGTCCCCAGCTGTGACTCACCGGGCTTAAAGTCTTTAAAATCCATTATTGAAGGAGCTTCTGGCTGATCAGGATTGGCAAAAGTCGTCCAATACCGATTCGTCGTCGTGACAGCGGCTTCTTTTTCCAGCGTACTTAACTGATCAGGATAAACACCCCCCCAGTCCACAGCAAAAGTTTCAACGATGGTTTGCAAGGTATGCATATTGGCTTTCACTGATGAGACTCTGGCGCGTTGCCCTGAGCTACTCAAGTCGCCTAGTGCGTCAGGATCCAGTTTAAAATCCTGCATGCGCGCTTCAAAACGTTCAGCTTGCTCCGGTTTGAGTCCCAGATACATCACCGCATGCACATCAGGATCCGCATTTTCTACTGAATTGGAAGCAATAAATTCAGCTGACAAAGCATAGCGACCATCTATCGCCTGCAAGATATCCTTTTCGAGATCCAGCTGGGTCATGCTTTTAAAACCCTGCTTGATTTCAGCATACTCTTTAGCAAAATCATCAACCTCAGCAAGAGTGCTCAAATCAAAGGGGAATAATTCGTTGAGAGATTTCGTCGATAAGCGGCCACTCACCAGGAAATCGGGATGGACTGGCAATTGTTTGAGAAGTGCATTTAAGCTGGGGCGATCGCTTTGCTTGAATTGCTGAAAATAGTTTTTTTGATAGTCACTTAAAGTGGCCGGGTCGCGGCTTGTGACCGACTTGAATTTGAGCCCGTCGCGTTCGATATTGAGCCCCAGACCAAAGCTTTGAAACAGGCTGAAAACCTCTTTTAAGATCTTGTCATCGTCGCTGATCTTTTCGCTGAGATTCGCACCGGGTTGAAGCAGCCTGGCGATATCCTTCACTTCGGGGTCATCAGTCAGTTTCATTAATTCTGGGAAATCAAAATAAAGCCAGGCGCTGCGATCTTGTAATTGTTCAGCAACCGTCTGAAACTGCTCCTTATTATGGAGTTTGAAACGCGAATCTGCTGGCAAGACCGTCTGTATATAAATCATATCTTGTAAGAGATCCGCATTGGGACCGATGGTCAGCAATAGATTCTGGCCCACGGTCGCAAACTGCATGGAGCCAAACGGATCTTTTGAGGCCTCGCCATCGTTCAGGTGAAAGATTTCATAAGGGCCAAACATTTCGGACGCAAAATCTTTGGAATTGCCCTGCGCCTGAAATTCGCGCTGTGCTTTTTTGACCAATTGCATCAGGCCACTCGAATCCTTCATGTTCATGCTGATCAAAACATGTTGTTCTTTTGAAGCCGTTTCGACAAATCCGAAGGTCAGATGAGATCCAAATTTGGCGAGTAAATCATTAAAAAGATCTAAGCCGGTTGCCTTTTTAAATTCGACGAGCAAGTCATTAAATTTCTCTTTTTCTTCAGCACTAAAATGTTTGACTTGCTCCAGCACATAAGACCAGGCCTGCGGTTCGAGTTTAACACTTAAGGTCAAAGGCACATGAGCTGGAATGGGACTGAGGGACTCTTGTAATGTCGCCGAAACCGGGGAAACCAAAATGGTGGCGCTTAATAGTAAGCTTGATGCTGTGATTTTGAGACGTTGAAAAGACATATGGACCCACCTATAACTATTTTATTTAGAGCATACCATGAGTCTCTCAAACGCTCTCAAGTGAAGCTTTCCCGTTCTAAACTAGCAAAAATCAGGCCATGTTGAGTAAATTAACTTTCTCAGAGCAAGTCATCATGCTGATTTCTATGCCTCATGTTAGAATGATGAGTCTGAAACTTAGCAAACACAGGAAACCGCAATGAAATACAAACCTCTCGCCCTCTCTTTACTCACCGCGATGCTGATTGCCCCCGCCCCCCAGTGGACAGCCCCGGCCCAGGCCGCTGAAGCGCAATTTATTCGCACTCAGAATGGCGTGCAGGAATACCGACTGGACAATGGCCTCAAGGTCTTATTGGTCGAAAATCATGCGGCTCCGGTGGTGAGTGTCAATATTGTTTACCGCGTGGGTTCACGCAATGAGGCATCAGGCTACACCGGCTCAACTCACTTTTTGGAGCATATGCTCTTTAAAGGCACGCCGACCTTTAACAAAGACAAAGGCACCCAGATTGCCCAGAGTCTGATGGAGCAAGGCTCCCGTTTTAATGCCACCACCTGGCTCGATCGCACCAATTATTTTGAAACCCTGCCCTCTGGTCAACTCGACCTGGCTCTGCGCTTAGAAGCCGACCGCATGCGCAATTCGTTTATTGCCGATGCCGATCGCCAGTCTGAAATGTCCGTGGTGCGCAACGAATTAGAGCGCGGGGAAAACAATCCTGGTCGCGTGATGTGGCAAAATCTGTTCTCCGCGGCTTACAAGGCTCACCCCTATCGCACACCCACGATTGGCTGGAACGAAGACGTCGAAAACGTGCCTACCGCCCGTCTCAAAAAATTCTATCAGGATTTCTATTACCCCAATAACGCCACTCTGATTGTGGTTGGTGATCTCAATGTCGAAAGTGCTCTCAAGCAGATCAAAAAATACTTCGGCCCGATCAAAGCCTCAGAAAACCCGATCCCCACGGTCTATACCCAGGAGCCGCCACAGCAAGGTGAGCGCCGCTTTACTCTCAATCGCCCGGGTCAACTGGGCATCGTGAATATGGCCTTTCATACGCCCCCAATGGAGCACACCGACTCTGCCCCACTCGATATTCTAAGCGGTATTTTGTCAACGGGCGTCAGCTCACGGCTACATCAGGCTCTGGTAGAGAAAAACAAAGCCGTTGACGCTTCCACCTGGAATGCCCCTTTGCGTGACCCAGGCCTGTTTATTGTGACTGCCGAACTGACTGAAGGCACTGCGCACAGTGATGCTGAAAAGCTCTTATTAGCTGAACTTGAGAAAATGAAAGCCAAAGCGCCAACTGAGGCCGAAATGACCCGCGTGCGCAATCAATTGCTGGCTAATTTTGCCTTTGAAAAACATGGCACTTACGAATTGTCTTCGGCATTGAGCGAAATGGAAGCCAGTGCCGACTGGCGCTTTTTGTACACTTATCCTGAACGCCTCAAGCGCGTGACTGCAGCAGATGTACAACGTGTCGCCCAAACCTATCTCAAAGACTATAATCGCACCGTCGGTTGGTTTGTGCCTCAGAAAGTCGAAGCCGTGGAGACCAATGTTCGTAATTTGACCTATCCAGAAGGGCAAACCACCAAACCCGCTGCCCAACAGGCCAGCCAGGCCAGTACTGTATTAAACGAACTGGCACTGGGCAATCAGGGAAAGCTGCTGATCCAGGAAAACCACCTCGACAATACGGTCGCAATTCGGGCCAATTTATTGGCAGGCGAAATTAACGACCCGGTAGGCAAAGCTGGTTTGGCTGAACTGACCGCTGAAATGCTAGAGCGCGGCACCCAAAAACGCAGTAAAATTGATGTTGCGAACGCCCTCGACAGCATGGGCTCAGAGATTCATTTTAATGCGGAGCTAGAGCGCGTTGAAATTTCGGCCCGTTCTTTGAGTGAAAACATTGAATCCACCTTAGATCTGCTGTTTGAAATGCTCAAGTCCCCCGCTTTTGACAGTGCTGAATTTGATAAACTCAAAACCCAGCGTCTAAATGAAATGAAGAAAGACCTCGACAATACAGATACCCAGGCTTCTGAACAGCTCTATCAGGCACTTTATCCATCGAGTCACCCTTATCATCTGAGTACAGCAGATAAAATCGCTCAGATCGAAAAGCTAACGATTAAAGATGTCAAAACTTTTTACACCAACCACTATGGCAACCACGAAATGATTTTCACAGTGGTGGGCGATGTCGAGACCCCAAAAATCACCCAGTGGGTGCGTCTGGCAATGGACAAATGGCAAGGCCAAAACCCTTCAGCCGTAGTCATTCCGGACATAGCCTTCGCTCACACACCTGGCAAAATAGTCAAAACCATGAAAGACAAGGCCAATGTATCGATTGCATTGGGACGCCCTGCCGATCTCAAGCAAGGTGACAAAGACTATTTTGCTGCTGAGTTGGCAAACCATGCTTTAGGTCGCAGCTCGCTGAGCTCGCGCCTGGGCTTACGTGTCCGGGACGAATTGGGGCTAACCTATGGTATCTATTCCTACTTCCCTAAAATTGGGCGCGGTGCCGGCCCCTGGTTTGTGGGCGTCACCACCAACCCTGAGAACGTGCAGAAAACCCTTGATGCTACCAAAGAAGTGATTGCCAAATACCGCAAAGAAGGTATCAGTCAACGCGAGTTTGAGATTGCCAAATCTTCAATGATTGGTTCTTATTTGGTCACCTTGACCACCAATCCTCAGATTGCCGATCGCCTGACTGACGCCGTCTTCTATAATCTCGGCTCGGACTATCTCAAAGATCGGGCCAAGCAGATCGAAAGCGTGAGCAAAGCAGAGGTCAACCGTATGATTCAAAAGTACTTTGACCCGGCCCAATTGACAGTCTCAATTGCAGGCAATTATGAGGAACAGCAATGATCCCTAACCTGATTCATGAAGAAGCAGGAATTGAAGAGTATTTGCTCGAAAACGGCCTGAAAGTGTTACTGGTTGAAAACAACTCAGCGCCGGTCGTGACCGTGCAAGTGGTCTATCATGTCGGTTCACGCAATGAAGCTGTGGGCTATACCGGAGCGACCCATTTTTTGGAGCATATGCTCTTTCGGGGCACCCGCAGCTTTAACAAAAGCAAGGGCACCCAAATTGCCCAGGTACTGAATAAAGTCGGCGCCAATTTTAATGCCACGACCTGGCTTGATCGCACCACCTATTATGAGACTGTGCCCAGCGAACAGCTCGAACTGGCCTTGCAGATCGAGTCAGAGCGCATGCACCATGCCTTTATTCGGGATCGCGACCGCCAGGCCGAGATGACCGTGGTGCGCAATGAAATGGAACGGGACGAAAACGATCCGGACAGTATCATGTGGAAGCATTTGTTTGCCCATGCCTTTTTGGCTCACCCTTACCACCACCCCACGATCGGCTGGCATTCGGATGTCGAAGGCATGCCAACAAAACGTCTACAAAAGTTTTATAAAGACTTTTACCACCCCAATAACGCCACCCTGATTGTGGTTGGGGATCAACACAGAACACAGACCCTGGACTGGATTCAAAATTATTTCGGTCAGATCCCGCGCTCCAAGAAAAAGATCCCCGAAATGTATACACGCGAGTTTGTGCAGCAGGGCGAAAGACGTTTTACCCTGAAGCGTCCAGGCCAATTGGGAATTGTGCAATTGGCCTGGCATGTGCCCCCGATGGAGCATATTGATACCCAGGCGCTAGATGTCTTGCAAGATATTCTCTCAGAAGGCGTCAACAGCCGCTTGTATCAGGCACTGGTTGAAACCCAGAAAACGCTCTATGCCGGGGCTTTTAATTTACAATTGCGGGATCCTGGCTTGTTTATTGTCTTTGGCAAATTGACTTCCAATAGCGAGCACGCTGATGTCGAGGCTGAGATGCTGAAAGTGATCCAGGCGATCATTGAGACCCCACCGGACGAGCATGAACTGCAGCGCGTCAAGAATCAGGTCCGTGCAGCCTTTTCGTATCAACGTCACGGGATGCCTCAATTGGCAGGCATGCTGGCAGAATATGAAGCAGCAGCCAGTTGGCAACATCTGGTGCGCTATTTAGATCTGCTTGATCAAGTGACTCCCGAAGATGTGCAGCGGGTCGCCAAAACCTATCTCAAAACAGATAATCGCACGGTCGGCTGGTTTGTGCCTGGAACGCCAGAAAACGTCGAAGTGGATCAACGCATGCTAATGACCCCGGCAGTCAAAAGTGCAAGCAAAGCTGCCCCCCGCAAAAAAACAAACAAAATCAAACAAAAAGTGCAACGCTTTCAATTTGGCCAGGGTATTCTATTAACCCAGGAAAACCACCTCGATAATACGGTCTCGATTCAGGGACGCTTTTTGGCAGGCGTGGCCTTTAATCCAGGGCTGGCTCCCCTGGCTCAACTGACTGCTGGCATGCTCAAAAAAGGCAGTCAAAAACACGACAAGCTGGCACTGGCTGACGCCCTGGCATTGATGGGCTCATCGCTTGATTTCCGCCTGGGCACCGATAGCACTTCGTTTGTGATCCGCTGCCTGGGTGAGCATTTAGAAGACACCCTGGCTTTGTTTCATGAAGTTCTGACTGCACCCAAATTTAGCCAGCTTGAATTCGACAAACTCAAGCAACAGCGTATTGATCGTCTCAAACAACGGCTCGACAGCACAGATGCTATGGCCTTTGATCTGCTTTACCGTCATCTTTACCCACAAGGTCATTATCACCACCAACACGAAGTCAGCGATCTGATCGCAGCGACCGAAGCCGTTAGCCTGGCTGAAATCGAAGGTTTTTACCAGCAGTATTATGGCAGCAGCGGCATGTCAATCGCGGGTGTTGGGGATCTCGATCCCCAGGGCCTGGAAGATTTTTGCATGCGTCAATTTAGCAATTGGAACCCAACAGCGCATGACTTACGCGAGATTCCAGATATTGCGATGCAAGACCAGGGCAATTACGTCTTGCACCCGATGCCAGACAAAGCCAATGTCTCGATCGTGATGGGACACCAGACTGATCTCAAACGCCTCAGCCCCTTGTATTTCCCGGCGGTGCTGGCCAATCATGTGCTCGGTCAGAGCTCCTTAAGCTCACGTCTGGGCGTGCGTATACGCGATGAACTGGGACTAACCTACGGCATCTATTCATTTTTCCCAGATATTGGTCGGGCTTCTGGGCCCTGGGCTGTCTCTGTCACCACTCACCCGGACAATGTACATGCTGCCATTTCTGAAACCCGGCGCGTGGTCCAAAAAATGGTCAAAGAAGGCCTCAGCGATCAAGAACTCAGTGAAGCCAAGTCGTCTTTGATTGGATCGTATCTGGTGCATTTGACGACCCACCCGGAAATCGCCAGCCGCTTATTACAAATTGAACAATACCAATTGGGCCTGGATTATTTCAGCAAGCGCGCCCTTGAGATCCAAAAAGTGGATCATGATTCTGTGCGCGAAGCCTTAGAGACCTATATGCATCCCGACCGTTTAACCGTAGCTATCGCAGGCCACCACGCCATACAGGAGACTTAATCATGCTAGAACGACATCACAAATTTGGGGAATGGCTGCAAAAATTGCAGTTAGCCAGCCTTGAAGAGGTTCAGGCCGCTCTAACACTACAAAAACAAAGCAAAGACTATATCGGGGATCTGCTGATCGCTGCTGAAGTGATCAGTCCAGATACCCGCGATGCCGTTTTGAGTCTGCAAAAATTGATGTCTTCTTCGACACGACTGGCTGACTTAGAAGTTGCACCCGAGATTTTAAAGCGGATTCCCCCTCGCTTTGCACGGGATCAATCGGTTTTCCCTTTGATTCAGATTGAGCAGTGGTTGGTGGTGGCTATGGCCCAGCCCGATGATCAGGAGCTATTGACGAAACTCGCGCAATTGACAGAATCAGCCGTCTTCCCTGTTCCCTGGCGAGTCACAGATATTCAGGAAGCCGCCCTGATTGCCTATGATCCCCGTCGCGCTCAGCAAAGCGGAATGGAGTGGATCCACGATGAATTGCCAGCATCAGGAGGCCCCTTACTCACCTTTGTGGGTTCAGGTGACGCCACGGGTTCTGGCGCACGCAATCAAACCTGCTTGCATTTGCAATCTGAAGAAGCCTCATTTTTGATTGATTGCGGTCCGACTTCTCTGACGGCGATGAAGCAACTGGGTTTGCCAGTGCAGCAATTGCACGGCATGCTCTTAACCCATGCCCATGGAGATCACTTTGGCGGCGTGCCTTTTGTCTTACTGGATCTAATGATGGCAGGCCGAGAAGCGCCTTTCTGGATCATGGCACCCCAGCATTTGCTCGAACATCTGCAAAACTGGAATGAACTCTGCTACCCCGGTATTTTAGAAAAAACCCCCTTCCCGATTCATTGGCTGCCAATCGAAGGCGAACCACGTTCAATCCCAGGCACGGGCATCATGGTCTACCCCTTTGCCATGAACCATCAGGCCAGCCGCCTCTGTCATGGCTATCAGGTGCATTTACCTGAAGAGAAAATTGTCGCTTACACGGGCGATACGGCCTGGTGCGATAATCTTGAATTGCTCGCTCGGGATACGGATCTGTTAATTGCTGAGTGCTCTTATGTCTCGTCGCCACCTGAATATATCAAGCATTTGGCTTATGATGAGATCCTGGAGCGCAAAGCAGATCTCAAGACACGCCATTTGGTGCTAACCCATATGGGTGAAGAGATGCTTAAATTTGTGGCTGAGGGCAAGTCCCAATTTGATACAGCTTATGACGGGCTGACGATCGATTTAAGCCAAAACGCTTAAACCGTTGGAGTCTACTGGGTCTCATATTTTTTAACTGGCCCATAGCTCATATAGAGACTCAAACCAGCAAAATAGCTCAGTGAAATCAGAGACAACACCCGCATCGGATACAAAAGTGCGGGGGAGTCGATGATATTTTCGCGCAAAAGCATCAGCATAAAATTGCTGCCCAGAATCAGAAGTGACATCACGATATTAAGGGCACGGTACTGGCGGGTACGGCTGGGATAGACGTATTTAAGCGGGATAAAGTGTAGGATCGCAAAGACCCCGATCAGGATCAGATTCCAAAGCGGCGGCAAGGCCAACACATAATACAAATAAAAGGCCACCAGGTTCCACAAAACAGGGAAGCCAATAAAATACAGATCGTCAGAAACCATGCCTTTTTTGGCATAGTACAAGGTCGACGTCAGTAAAATCACTGCTGCGGTCCAGCCCCGCAAGGCCTCGGGCACCAAATAAACGCCGCCGAGTTCAGGCGGCAGGCCGCCACGGGTCGCCATATAGATGATATAGGTCGGGATAATGGCATAAGTCGCAAAATCAATCACATTATCCATGGTCTTGCCTGAGATCCAGGGCACGACTTTCTCGACTTCACACCAGCGGGCCAGGGTCCCGTCGATGCCATCAATAATGGCTGTCAAAAACAAAAGACCAAAGGCCAATGCAAACTG
>JBBKWI010000163.1:0-4199 GCA_037968875.1 Candidatus Sericytochromatia bacterium
AGTTCTAAATTTGCTAAATCTAAATCTGCTGAATCTAAATCGGGTAGGATTAAATCTTCATATTTTATCAATTCATCGTTCATGAGGCTCTGCCTTTTGCTTTATCAGAAGTGGGTAGAAATACGATTCGCAAAACTTTATTAGTCTATCATGTAAACAATTTTTTATATTTTTCGTCGAGTTGCCAGCGGCACGGACTAAGCAAACAGCCCTGGCAGGCAAAACGTTACCGGGTGACGATCTGAAAAGCAAACGAGATCAGGGGGCTTGGGGAGATGAAAGCCTGAGAGTGCAAAACGTCTGGCTGATGCGACGACGAATTCACCCCCGAAGATTCATCTGATTGCAGGTAAGCTGGATGGTGTTTTGAAGACGGGAGCCGTGGAGCGAAATCGCTTGCCGCTCGTTTTCAAAAGTAAAGACGAAGGGTGCCGTTTTGATTGGGTAAGAGTAAAAAATAAATCTAAACACATCTAGTATTTCGGCTTTATCCCATGTCATGGCCTCCGTTTTGACACTTTGAAAACCATTCCGTCTGTCTCCACCTGTCATTATCATACAAGGATTAAACTCGATGCATCTTGCCGTTTCGCTTTTGTGGATTGCGTATCTTATGGGCAAAGTCAGTCCAAACGATAAGGCCAAGAATCCGACGGTCAAAATATAAAATATACATACTATTGCTAGATTTCTACTGAGTATGGAAAGTATGGAGCGCTTGGGAGGGATGGCTTGTCTATTTTCAATATTCACTGCATTGACCCTAATTGTTTACCTGAATGTTTGACTTTAGTGTGGCCAGGACCGCTGGGGCAGAGAGTCGATCTTGATGCTGAGACGTGAAAAATAACGATTAAATTGCCAGTTGTATTTTTTGAATCACGCTCTATAAAATAGCATACTCATTTTAGTCCGGAATCTCTCTTGACCAGCCATACTCTGTCGTGCCTTTGAGGTCAGAGTCAGCTATTTTCGGGTCATTACCCTTTGCCATCATCACTCGGATTGAGGATTAAAAAAGTAGATTCAATGCAGCTCAAGGAAGATTTAGTCCAACTATCGTACGAAATGGGCGGGTTGCAACGCTCTGCACTTAACCTGCGAGCTGACTGCGCAGCAGTCGTGAGTCAGGTCGATTTGCTAGGTTTGGGTACAGGAAAGCATTGACTACATGCACATCAAAGGCCACGTTCAGCTTCTCTTTTAGGACTTTGAAGATAGCGGTCAGATTATCCTGCGTTGGATTATCTGATGGGAAGCAACTCAGGCTTTAATTTCCCATCGCTTTTTTCCAGGCGGCTTTAAACTTAGCTTCATTCCCCGGGGTATACACCGCCATTTTTTTGTAATAATTTTCTAGGGGTTTTAAATCCTTGATTTTGAAAATCACGGTTTCACCGTTCACATTATCCCCAGACTTAAACGCCTGAACCCAGGAGCCATCTTTGTCTTTTTTGACAGAATGCGCCACAGCCATTTCGCCATAGGTATCATCAAAGAAAATGGCCATGCTTCGATTTTGGGCACGAGAGATCACCTGTTCTGGAGTTGTGGGTTCAAAATTCTTTTGATTAAATGCAAATTCATGACAGGTTTTTGCCCCGTTTAAATCGACGCTGACCAGTTCATAATCTCCAGGGGAAAGCTTAAGGGGCCCTTCGACGAGAGATTTAACAGCATGTTCCTTTTTTACTATGTTCGATGCTTCTTCAGCTGCTTTTTTTGCTTTCGTCTCAGTCTGAACGATACTCTCAGCCAATGGATCCGAAACCTGAGAAGTGCCCCCATTTTGAATGGATAAAATCATATTGGCAGCATAGCGGTTTTTGATATGGGTATTGGGGTCTGATTCGATGGCGTTCAAGTCTTTAATGCCCACCCTGGTCAAAACTTCTATGGCCTTTTTTTGTTCAGTACTCAGGGGTGTCTTCGGTGGGTTTTTAGTTTGAATCTCTAGGATTTTTTCTGCGGCAACGCCCTTCGATATGTAGCTCTCGGGATCTGCAATGATGGGATTCAGGTTTTTTACCAGGCTGCGAATCTCGACTTCATAGCTTTCACCGGCTTTCAATCGCAAAGCCTGGACGGTTTTACCATTCACGCTCAGTTCTCCCCGGCGCTCATCATGCTGCGCTTTTACCACTTCCGCTTTTATTTCGTTGGCAGCCGCTTTTAATTGCGGCTTTTTGTCCATCTTGATAAATTTATCCAGATCTTTGGCTATTATATTAATCACCGAGAGGTTGAGCTTATTTTTCGTTGCAATTTCATGCAACTTTGCTTTGGGCACACCATTGATAGCCTCGCTATCTTGTGGCACATTTGCGCTCACGTTCGAACGCTGGGAAGATGGCCCGGCAGAAGCACTTCTCATTGTATGTTGGATGATCTTTGGCGGAGAGATCGCCTCAGCGTTTCGTTTTACCTTTTCAGGTGTTAATTTTCTCAAGCCTGCTTGAACGCGTTGTAACCGATCCGAAGAGTTTGTGAGCTGGGCCTTCGTCACTGATGACTCTGTACGCTGTGCTTTGGCGGCTTCTACTCTTTGCTGATAATTTTGTTGCTTGGCCTGAATGGTTTCCTTGGATAAAGCCTCTTTTGAAGAGGGGGCTGCTGAGCGGGCTCTCTGTGGGCTTTGGCCTTGATTCTGAGTTGCGTGGTAAACGGGAGAGACAGGTCTTAATGGGCTGAGCATCTAATTGGACCTCCGCATGTATTAGCTTTTATCATAATTGTACTCCTTTCTAAATTGTTCGAGAATCACCGGCGAAGGCCGGTGGAAAAGGTAGTTGGTGCGTGAGCAATTTTACAAACCACTCTTTCAGTTACTCATTAACATCTGTTTAATTATTAGCTGATAATAACAACTAAATCTTTTCTTTTTTAGCTTATCCACTCTAATTAGTTTACATAGTTCTGGGCTAGCAAAATTGCGATGAAGCTCCAACGCCCGCAGCACAGGCGCGTAGCGTCCAGCCAGCTTGCTGGCGAGTGTGCCTGCGCTTGTTATGTTTTTTGTAACTTCTTAGCCACGACAAAATAGCTAGATGCGTCTTTATATATCTCTTCAGATTCAACCGTTTGAAACCCACCTGCTTCTAATAAGTTTTCCACCTCAGAGCTTGTGACCCTTCTTATAGGAATGGGAATTAGCCCAAGTTTACACAAGACCCGCACCAACTGGATTTGAAGATTAACGAAAAATGACATCTTTTGACGTAAGCAAGGAGTTACAGAAATGAATAAACCTTCTGGCTTTAGTAATTCATTTATTTGCAGCACTACATTCTGTGGACTAGGGACTGTATGCAACATGTTAAAAGCCAGAATGACATCATATGACTCTTTAGAATATTTGCTGTCAAAAATATCGGATTGCTCGAACCTTACGTTCTCTATTTTTGCAGTTGCTGATTTCTCCCTCGCTATTTCAATCATCTTCGATGATATATCAATAGCGTGAACCTCTTTAACCTGACTGGAAAACTGGCAAGCTGCGGTTCCTGTCCCGCACCCATAATCGAGAACGGTATCGCTACCTTTTAGGAACTTTTTAGTGTTTTCTCTAGATTTTCTATGAATGTACTCAAATCGTTCTTCGGTCTTGTCGTAGTTTTTAGATGCTCTATCCCAAAACTCTTCCGGTTTATTCATTCTCTATACCTTTGTGGGGAAAACATAACGCTTGCACTTAACCTGCGAGCTGGACACGCAGTGGCCGCGAGACAGGTTGAAATGCGGGGTTGGAGTGCAGGTATCAATTCAGCTCTTTAAGATCTTCAACAGATAGTCCGGTAAGTCCTTGAATGTCTGTTTGTGAAAAGCCCTGGCTCAACATTTTTCGAGCTAACTTAAGATTCGCCTTGTGTTCGCCTTTAATTTCGCCTTTAATTTCGCCTTCAATTAAGCCTTCTTCTTTGCCGCCAGCCCACGCCTTTTCAGTTGCACTATTTAAGGTATTAATATTGTCGCGGTAAATTTTAAGGCTGTGTTCATAGGCTGCTCGCTCATTTTCGGACAAATGCGCTAACTCTGCAATTTCAAAAGCTTGCTCCAGGACGGTATCTTGAAAACGGGCGGGAATCTCAGGAAACTCTTCAAGGTGCTTTAAAAAGTAGATCCAGTTCTCTAGCTGGTTAGCCAGCTCGCTCTCAGCCTTGTGAAACTTGGGCATCTCAATGAAGTAAAGCGCATACTTG
>JBBKWI010000164.1:0-6150 GCA_037968875.1 Candidatus Sericytochromatia bacterium
AGCCCATACTATTACCGCTAATGATCAGATCCCCGATCACCAGATTACCCTGGAAATCACGTCCCCATTTGTATTTGTCAGCAGTCGTATAAGACCATTTTAACTGACCAGTATTGGCGTCCAGAGCGAGTAGTTGATTTTGCTGCAGGCTGACCAAAACTAGACCATCAGCATAGCTCATCCCTCTGGGCTCTTGATCTTCAGAGTCAGGCTCCCATTTCCAGAGCGTTTTTCCTGTTGACAAATCCAGAGCTGAGACACCACTCGCTGGGGATGGGGCTGGCCCATCATCACTAAAATAATTTGCATAATAAGCGGTATAGCTATTGCCAACAAAGACCCGTTGACCGACAATCACAGGGCGATTGAGCCAGCCCTGCAGTCCGATATGCCGCTGCCAGCGAATACGGGGGGCTTGTAAAGATCTCGATTCACGAGATCGTTGACTTGATGGGGCTTCCTCTGGAGCCTGTTGCGCAGCGCAAGCGGATAAGTAAAAGCAAAGCAAAACCCATCGAAACCCTCGAAGCTGCAAAAAAAACATGCAAAATCCCCCTGACCTGAATCATCTGAAGTATAGACCCTGATCTGATTAAAGCGAATCTGGGAACAAAAGGCAATATTTATGTTTATAAAATTGATTAATAATATTTTGTGCTTGCCATCTTCAAGTTTGACTTGATTTTGAAGGCCTATCCAGATACGCTAAAGCGAAGCCTTTTTCTGGAGAACACCGATGCAAGTTTCTTTTTCCCTGATCCTGCCTGTGCAGTTTTTATTAGTGAAAACCACGCTTTCAGGATGCTTTACATGATCTTTAATCCAGAATTTACCACCCATACCCGCTCTGAATTGCTCGAAACGCTTTATGCGCTTTCTCAGCCTGCTAAAGAGCAATGGCTGATTATAGGCCCGCCCTTTCCAGGGGAAGAGATGCTGGTCGATTTTTTTCGGGAATATGCAGATCTAAAGGTATCTTACCAACATTATGAGAGTTTTACGGCAGCCCAATTCGAGGCCCTGGAACAGATTGAAGCGCTGCTCAGAGCGATTGTCAAACGTCCCGATGCCCAGGCCGTCTGCCTTGATCCCGAGCGTTTAGGGACAGAGCCCGTCTGGGACGAGTTGCGTCAGATGGCCAATGAGCTCTTAATTAGTCTGGGCCTGGACCCGGCCAAAATGGAGCCTGTGGTCGAAATTGAACTGCATGGGACGGTTGCTGTGCATCGTTGGCATCTCAAATCAGAAACTGAGCTGACAGTTGAAAGTAAAGAGATTTGATGGTCTTAAATGCAGCACAGGAAGGCATCGAGATCATTTCGTCTTCAATAATGGATGGGACCCAGTTTGGCTCTGGGAAACTTAAACCTCAGGGGATGCAATGATGATTCAAAAAAATCAAATCTACCAAACGCGGCAGGATCTCGAAGTGCTCTGTTTGACCTCCTGGCTTGCGCCATACACGGGTTCTTATCACCGAGTATTGCCCAAAGGCGAATGCTTTAAGATCTGGGCCACACCTGTAGAGAACGCCCCGGTGACCTATTGTTTGCCGATCAGATACAGAGGCTTGCACAAAGACATGGTACCCAGATCAGATCGTTGGAAATTCTGGATCTACACAGGCTATTACCTGTCTATGAGACTGGATATCATAGAGCAGTGTCAGTATATATCGGGTTGAATACAAATCAGTTTAGGCCCGCAGATTTGAAATGCCGTTTAAATCCCTCATGGCTGGCTACAAATCCCAATTGCTCATAGAATCGCAAGGCCTCAGGACGCTGCTTGTCACTGGTCAATTGGATCACGTGGCACTGACGTTCCTGGGCACGTTGAATAGCGTAGCTTAAAAGCTGTTGGCCAATGCCTTGCCCTCGTGCAGCGCTAGCGACACGCACGCCTTCAACCTGACAGCGCCAGGACCCCTGATATGTCAGGTAAGGGATGAATGATAATTGCAGCATACCCACAATCTGCTGGCCGCGACAGGCCAGGGTCAGTTCCTGATTGGGATCGCTGTCGATTGCGCTGAAAGCTGTCTGATAAGACGCTGCCAAAGGCAAACGGGCATCTTCGCGCTGCTGGCCCAGGCTATCATCGGCCAGCATAGCGACCAGGGTTTCCAGATCTTCAGCATGCGCCAGACGATATGCCAATGGGGCTGACATCTTAGAGCCCGCTACTGGCTTCGCCCAGCATCACCTGACGGATCAGATAAATTGGCATGGCGCCTTGTTTTAAGAAGGTATCATGGAATTTTTGTAGGCTGAAATCTTTGCCTAGCTTCTTTTTGTAGTCTTCGCGCAATTGCAGCAATTGTAATTTGCCCAGCGTGTAGTACATATAGGTTGGGTCAGACGTGCCACGCAGAGTTTCGCGTTCGGCGTTGGTGGGGCTTAAATAGCCTTCCTTAATGAAAAACTGAACGCCTTCATCAAAAGTCATTTCACCTGTGTGCATTTTGATACCGACCACATAACGGGCATTGCGCAAGAGAGCATCTTGCAATTGGCCCAGACGTAGTTTCGGTGCGCCTTCGCCATAGCCCGCATCCAGCATCATTTGCTCACAATAATGGGCCCAGCCTTCAAAATTACTGGCGGTGTCGAGTAGTTTGCGGGTTTTGGAGGGCGCATGCGGCACCCACAAGAACTGAATATAGTGGCCGGGGAAAGCTTCATGGATGGCCGTGCTGGCAATCACGCCATAATTAAAGCCGCTCATATACTCAGCGGTTTCGCTGGCGCTGCCATCGGGGTCTGGCAGGGTGACATTAAAATAAGCTTCGGTGGCTTTGGTTTCAAAAGGGCCAGGGGTGTCCATCGAAGCAAAGGTCAGTGCGCGCAAAAATGGCGGTGTCTCGACGACATGGGGTGGTTCTGGATCGGGTAAGGTCAGGATCTTGTGGCTGACAATAAATTCACGTATCCCGCCGAGCACGTCGCGGAAGCTCTGCAGCAGATCTTCAGGGGCCGGGTGATCGCGATTGAGCATATCCAAGATCTCAGCAGGAGATTTGCTGGGATCCAATTGGTGAGCGACTTGCTTAAAGTGCTCCTGATTGCGGCGCAAGTCGGCATAACCGATTTCGAGCAGGCGATCGAGAGGCAGATCGACCATTTCTTCGTAGAGCAATTTCTGCTTAAAGGTATCCTTACCAATCCGGTAGTCACCTTTTGAGCGGGGCAGCAAGTCTTTTTCTAGCCAGATCTGGTAGGCCTTAAGCGCATCAATTACAGCTGCGTTGCTGGCCTGAAAGCGCTTGAGCAAGATCGGATCTTTGACCTCAGCAAAGGCCTGTACCAGTTCGTTTTCCAAAAAACCAATATTGCCGGGGATCTGATCGATGGCAAGCTCTGTAAAGAGGCGCGGCGGGTTGTCTAAGTTCTCACGGGCATGTTTGAGCACCGCAGGCATTTGCAATTGCCTGTCAATTACTGCAGACAGACGGTTTTCAGGCGTGTCAAAATGGCGAGACATCAGCGTAAAGACTGCTGAAATAATACCCGAACTGTAGCGGTCGGGGTCGCGCTGCCAGCCTTTCACGGTTTCGTTTTCTAAGATCTGAGCCTGGATTGAGTTGAGCAAAAGCTGCCGGTCGATATTTTCGCTTTCATTTAGACTCTCAATTGGAATATTTCGAAAGCGCAGCAACCATTGTTGTAGGCGCTCGCGTTCTGCGGTGATCGCTGCCAAACTATAGTCTTCGAGCAAGTGGTCATGGTCGTGAATGCCGACATAGGTGGCGTAGCTGGGGGAATGCTGAAAGACTTCGTTGAAATAAGTATCGACTAAAGTGGCGAAATGGGTCGTAGGGGTGGCTTGTAAGGTTGGCATAAATGGGGGGTGGGTAGATGCTTGTGCGATAGGTATAGCTAGCGTTTGCAGAGCAGTGAATAAAACCAGACTCAGAGAGAGCTTGCTGAGTATATGCTGAGACCTGTGGCGAAAATCAAACATCTGTTTTCTCCTGATAAGTGTTGTTGGCCTAGTATCAAACAGGCGAGTAGGCGCTGTCAATTTATTGCCCGTTTTGATGACCCCAGATAGTGATTGAATCATTTCAATTTATTGGGTGCCAGTAGCTAATCATACCGATATCGGCGCCCATGAGACCCTTACTCCTTAATAGACTCTCAATTTTGAGGACTTAAAACTGATGCTTAAACTAAGCTAGCGAAATGTTCTTAACTTTCGCTAGCTTGTCTGTTCAGCGATAAATGACCTGGATGTTGGCATAACGGGATTTAGTTTGTTTTTATAGCAACCTTTTTTTGAAATCAGGGATAATAGACTAGGTTATGAGTCTGGAGCCTGCTGGATTTTGCTAGTAGGCGAATTAAGAAAGGGTCCCGTATGCCTCTTCCACCGTCATCGTCACGTCCGCTACCTCTGTCTCAGTCTTTAAGCCCGCTTGCGCAACGAATAGATACGCAAGCAGCTCCTGTCTCGACAGCTCCGACAGTGTCTGCTACTGCGGGCACAAGCCAGGTGCCGACTCACCCTGTAACTGCTTTTAGTTCTTCAGCTGCGGTTCAAGCTGGCAGTGCAGTTCCCAGTGCTTCATTCCTTTTCCCTGAATCGATCCCCGAAGGTACCAAGGTCACTTATCAGGATTTTTCTCAAAAAATCAAAGCCAATCCCAGAGTTGACTATATCGAGATTGATCGCAAAGATCTCAATCAGGGTCTCAGTCAATTTTTGACCCAATACAAAGAGGCGCTTGACGCCAAGCCTGAGTTACGTGAGCAGCTCGCTCAGAGCCCGGCGGGTAGAGCGCTGCTAGAAGCCCTCGATAATGCTGCCAAAGGCCAATTGGGCACTGCCGACGTACTTAAGTTGCAAACCTTTATTGTCGCCAGTGGGGGGAATATTAGCCACAGAAACTCAGCGACAGGTGTTGATGGAGACTATGGACCCCGCACCCATGCGGGGTTACAAGAGGCTTTCGCTCAGATTTTAGATACACCCGATCAGGCGATTGCCAGCTTTGAGAGCAATTACACCCGTGCCCAGGAATACGCCACCAACGAGCAAACTGATCGCCAGGGCCTGGGCAATATGTTTATACCAGGTCAGTCCACTTACTCAGAGGCTGCTTCAGATGATCTGACGGCGCCACCGTCAAGCACCAATATGGGCTCGGCAATCACCCAGGCAGCCCGTAATTCGGAGCCGCAAATGGCACGTACTTTGGCCAGTCTGCAAGCACAGAGTGGGCGTAAGCATTACCGCTGCTACCAGGGCGTGAAACAAGTCCTCAATCAACTGCAGCCCCCGATCAGCCTCAGTGGCGGCTCGGCTTATCAGGCTGCCGATCAATTACGCAATCAGTATTCCGAGCGCTTTAGCGATATTCGCAGCTTTGATCCCAAGTCTGCCTCGACCAAGAGCATGCTTCGCAATTTGCCAGCGGGTGCTGTCGTGGTCTGGGGACGCAATGAGAGTGTCAGTAAGCGCTCCGCTAATCCCAATAATGGCTATTCCCATGGGCATATCTCAGTGGCTCTGGGTGGCGGTCGTGAATACAGTGATCGCTATCGTTCACAAATCACCAATAACGATGGTCGTTATTCAAGTGTGACGGTCTTTTACCCCAAATAACCAACGAAGAGACTCACTATTTTAAAAAAAAGGCGTTGACTTTCTTTGCTGAAGTCGGCGCTTTTTTATTAAAAAAATATTAAAGAAATCCGCTTGCTTGCCTTGACAATCTCTTAACCTTGCGTTAATCTGAATAAGTCGAGCGGAAACGACAGCATTTCAATACAGTAACCGCTCCGGTGGATTCGCAAAAAATTTGCAGCACCCGCTTGACGATGAATAAGCTTCTCTGGTTAAATGAGAAGTCCGCAGAGAAGGCTCCGGTCTGAAGTGCGGAAATGGATTCACTTCGGTGAAGACGTTTAAAATGAATTTGGAAACGCCGTTTTGGTGTTTTTAAAATTCGAGTGTACCTTGACAACTGCATAGAATACAAACAAAACCAATGTAAGTAGTAATCCTTATGATTGTCCTGAGAAGGATGATTTTAGAGATTTGACTGTAATGGTCAAACTAATAAGGGCGCACGGGGGATCCCTAGGTGCTGTCAGCCGATGAAAGACGTGGCAAACTGCGATAAGTCTGGACGAGCGGTTAAGCGCG
>JBBKWI010000165.1:0-16742 GCA_037968875.1 Candidatus Sericytochromatia bacterium
GGGGCAAATGGCGATCCCGATCAAGCCGGCAATCACGCCACCAACACGAAACGAAATCTGTTTCGGAAAAGCATTGGTAAAGCTATTGGCAGGCGCAATAATATTGGCCGCGATATTGGTCGAGAGGGTCGCCACCAACAACATCAATTGGGCAAAAACAATCACCACAGGACTCTCGAGCTTGGCGATCAAATTGACCGGGTCCCAGGGCGCATCTTCTTTGATTAAGATATCCGGGAAGATCACGATCGCAGCACAGGTCACTGCAATCCCAATAAAGGAATATAAGGCCATCGTCAGGGGGAGACCTAAAAACTGCCCTCTGAACTGCTCTTTTTGGCCTTTGGCATAACGTGTAATATCCGGGATATTTAGCGCTAAGGTCGCCCAAAAACCGACCATCGCTGTTAGCCAGAGTACATATTTTTTGAACTTATTATAGGGGCTCAGGGCAGGGTCATCTTGCTTCACCGTAATATCCAGTGTCGAAGATTCGATAAATTCACCAGCTGTCGCAGCCGGGCCACGCAGTTTGATATTAAAAGTATCCCCAGCCACTTTACCCGGTAAGGCCAGACTTTTGGAATCAGGAATCGCTTGCCATTCGCCGTCGCCCAATTGATACTCACTGGCTTTGACTTTACCAGAGCGATCTTCTAAGAGATGAAAGCGCAGCGTGCTTTGGCTGGCATCCGTCACCAGAGCCTGAACTGTGGGGCGGCGAAGCTTTTCAGACTGGGCCAGTACATTGCTCAGTCCTCCGCCTTGCACTATGCCCCAACCGAGCATGCCAACACCAACAACAATCAAGAGTGGAGCCGCAAAGCTCTCGAGAAACTTGATGCTTTCGGTGCCTTTCCAGATAAAGTAGATATTGATACACCAGAACAATAAAAAGCAAACCATCTGAATCGCAAAGCTATCAGGAATCGTCGCGACCTGTTGCAAGATCGAAAAGAGAGCCAGGCCACCCAACCAGGTTTGCACGCCAAACCAACCGCAAGCAACCAGCGCCCTGAGAATCGAAGGCACATGCACGCCTTTGACCCCAAAAGAGGCCCGACCCAGGACCGGGAATGGGATACCGTATTTGGTGCCTGCATGGCCATTAAAGACCATCGGTACCGAGACTATTAAATTACCCAGAAAGATCAGAATTAAGGCTTCTTTCCAGGACAGACCATCGGTGATCATATAAGAAGCAAGCATATAGGTCGGGATACAAACGGCCATCCCGATCCAGAGCGAGGTGATATTCCAGGTGCTCCAATGTCGCTCAGCAAAAGTCGTCGGCTTAATATCGTCGTTGATCAGACGGCCATCTATATCGGCGGTTTCTTCAAGGGTTTGTAATCCAGCATCATTTTCAATTATTTTGGCCATCGCGTACTCCAGTTTGATTGCTATGTGACTTTGCTTTCTAAGTTCTCAGCATGCGCCCGATTATAGCACAGCGATTTTTCGGCTCAAAATCAGAGCGATGAGCAAAATCAAAATCTAACAAAAGAGTGGCTAGAATTAAATGACAACGGGGATTAAAACTTGAAAAAGATGATACTTGATGGTAGACTAAATTAACAATGATTACTTTAGGAAACAAACCATGTCAAATATAAGCAAATCTGGTCAGCAACCGATCACTCAAAACGTGAATCAGTCCGTCCCGACAGCCCCACCAGTTAAGAAAAAAATTGAGACTTCATCTCCTCTGCAAAAGAAAACAGCCTGGAAACAAGGCGAAACACTTCAGGGACCCCGAAAATTGGCATCCCAGACGGAGCTTGCCCAAACCCATCAGAAAATCGACAATATACCACACAACACATTGGTTGAAAATGCCAAAAAATCCCCTCAACCGACGCCACTTCAGCAGGCTATTTCTAATTTGAAATCAGTCGAATCTACAGAAATCAATGACAGAAGTGCACCAAATCTAGGATTAGCCCTCAATGAATCGATAGGAGATACCGCTACCGCCAAAAAAAGTACGGTGGTGACAAAAGATGTTAATTCTGTGCATCAATCAATGAGCGATCAGCAGTTTTCCCAATCTCTAGGTACCTTCAATACAACCGAACTCAAATCCGACAACACGAATTACGTAACCTCATTAGCTAACACCGAGCGCAATCTCCCGACCCAACTCAAAAACAGTTTTGCTGATGTCTACAAGCAATACGACAAAAAAACCAGTTCACTGATAGGCTCCAAAACGAGTAAGTCGGGTGAAACCGCTGTCAAACAAGCCGTCTCGCAGTGGATCAGCAATCAGGGTGAAGGCTCTGATCTGGTTCAATTGCTCAAAACCAAGTCCCCCGGAGATCGCAAACAATTTGCCCGTCAGCTCTTGCAAGATCTTAAAGGCTACGACAATACCAAAATGAGCAAATTGTCTCCTCGCAAAGAAGCCTTTATTCAGGCAGTACTCGATGGCATTAATACAGGGGTAAACTCCGCACCTAACAGCCAGCCTGGGCCCATCAAAAATTCACTTAATAATATGAATCAAAAAATCAAAAATCTGGTACAACAACAAGGCGGGCAAGATTCTCAGCTGGGACGTGAATTGCTTTTGCGCAGTGACCAGTCGGTCCTGGAGGGTCTGAATAGCAGTATGGGCAATCAAAGTCAGCAAGTCCTTAATGCAATGCTATCAGGAATCAACGAAGGCCTGGGCTCGCAAGTCAGTGATAACACCGTTTCTCCCAGAGGTAAAGATGACCTCCAGGTGCCTGAAACGCTAACGATCGATGGCAAAACCTATGCACAACCCAAGTATTTAGCTGAAGGGGGTTTTGCTAATATCATTGCCTATACCAATCCCAATGATGAAAATGATCAAGTTGTTCTAAAGCAGTTGAAATCGGATAATTCAAAATCTATTCAAGAATTTCGTGCGGAAGCATCTGAAGAGCTACTGAATCAAATTGAGCTTGAGGGAACAGGCGGCCACCCGAATTTAAACAAATTAACTACAGCGATTCGAGGCAAGAATGACCAGCTCTATATTGTTCAGGATATGGCCAAAGGGGGCGACTTGAATGGCGTGAATAAGAATTTACGGGCCTTAAGTGAGTCTAATGTATTGCCACAGTCAGTAAAAAATCTATTGGGCACTCATTTGCTAAAAGGTATCTTGCAGGGCATGGATCATATTCAAAATGAACGGCAAGCACATCACTTTGATTTAAAACTTCCCAATGTGCTCTTAGGGAATGATGGTCAGGCAAAAATTACTGATTTTGGCTTATCTGGTTTGGGAGATACACGAAGTGTCGATAAACTGACAGATAATCAAAACCCTATCTACCAGTCCCCAGAATTGGTGAGTAGAGAAGAAGATAAAAAGAATTTCATCGATAATTATCTTACCCAACAAGGGGTCGAAACCTTTGAGTCTCTTTATCCAAGAAGACCCACTGCACCTAAGGACACCGAAGATTTAGATGCCATGTTAAAATATGCGACTAAAGTAACCGAATATGTAAAAAATAATGAGTATGTAGAGAAATACCAGACGGCATTGGACAACGGCATTGGCAAAAATGAAACGGCCGTTAGCAATCGAGCAGATACCTGGAATGTCGGCATTCTTGCTTACGAACTTCTGCAAGGTGATATCAATCAGCAAGATATGTATGCAGAAAATTTCATGTCGAAAATTGCTAGAAATGTCGAAAATTTCAGCGACGATCATGACAACCGCTTGACGCCCTCCTCAACAGATTCAAGTGGTGAAATGGCGATGGGGTCAACTGCAGTCGGTCGCTTGATTAATGGCTTAAGTCACCCAGATCTGGCGCAGCGCACCAATCTCAAAGATGCACTTGATAACAGTATTTTCAAAGAAGAAACTCTCGACAATCCTGTAATCGGTCAATTACTGCTTAAAATATCTCAGGTTGACCCCAGTAATCTGAGTGATCAAGACAAAACCGATATTCAACAAATGGTTCAGCAATTGCAAAATTAAGCGAAACCGACAGAACGAGCAGCGACTTTAACGGTGGAGTCGCTGCTGATTTATTATGGCCTGAGGTACAATTAAGCAAATTCTGAGGTACCCATGTTAAAAAATATTTGCTTTGGTTCGTTGTGTTTATTGATCATTAGCGGCTCACTCCCCCCCCTTTCAGCCGCGCCTGAAGCTACGGGCAAAGGCTATGAATTTGAAGGCAATGGCAAGCGTGACTTTGATTGCACTCAGACCGTCTACACACCTGATAGCCCTCCGGCAGGCCAAATGTCATTAGGTCCACAAAAAAGGGCTTTGGAATGGGCCTTACGTCAGCAAAAACCACGATTGGCGAAAGCGGCTCCCTGGAGCTCAGAGGGCTTGAATCTGAGTGCATCACAACTCAAGCATGTCGCCAAGCAAGTGACGGCTTTACCTGAGCCGTTTACGATGCAAGACTTAAACCGCCATTTACAAGCCTACTTAATCCAGGGCGAAGATGGCTGCGGCAATACCCATTTTACAGCCTATTTTGCACCCTTGATTCAAGTCAAAGCCAAGGCCGATGCGCAGTTTAAGTATCCGCTTTATCGCAAGCCAGACTCCTGGCCAGGTGGCAGCCCCCTCAGTCGCCAACAAATTGATGGTGACAAAGCTCTGGCAGGACTGGGTTTAGAGATTGGCTATGCTGAAAGCCTGTTGGATATATTCTTACTGCAGGTACAGGGCTCAGGGGTTGCCGAGTTTATCGACACCGGTGAAAAAGTCACCTTTCAGTACAGCGGTCAAAATGGACTAAAATACGCCAGCCTGGGACGCTATCTGGTTGAGCAAAACTATGTTCCTGCCGACAAAATATCCCTGAATGCCATACGCGAATTTTTTGATGCCCAACCTGAAAAACTCGAAACATTTTTATACGTCAATCCCAGTTATACTTTTTTTACCAAGGTCAAGGCTGGCCCCAAAGGCACTTTAAATACCGAAGTCGTGCCGAGAGTATCAATTGCTGTCGACCCCAAATTTATCCCTTTGGGTTCAGTGCTTTTGGCTGAGATCCCCAAGCTCAATGATCAGGGGGAATTTTTGGGACATCAGTTTACCTTACTCGTTGCCCAGGACACAGGCGGCGCCATCAAAGGCCCTGGCCATGTCGATTTATATATGGGAGAAGGTCTAAAAGCCCAAAAGCTGGCCAGCAATATGCATCATTATGGCCGGATTTGGCTATTGCTTCCGAAGTAATTATTATATGACAAACGATATCCTCTGGGTTCAATAGCAAATCAGCTTGCTTTGCAAAACAGACTAAGTGTGAAATCATACCCAGTATTCTATTTCACCCAAAGGAACTCTATTATGCGACTTACTTTATCTACTTTATTTGGCTTGATGATCCTGAGTGCTTGTTCACCTGATTGCCCACCTCCTCAAGAAGCCCCCAGTGCTCCACCCGTAGCAGCAACCCCAACTCCCCCTGATTTTGGTCGAATGGGTTTTAGCCCGTTTCAAGAAGGTATGTTACAAGCGGTGGAGCAAACTCTGATTTTACCCGTTTTGCCCGCAGGGTTTGTAGTTGAAAACGTGGCCCTGAGCGAACGCATTGGCGGACCCGGCTCTGGCCCCAGCCTGGAAATTGACTATACCAATAATGATAAAAGCTTTAATATCAGCTGCTCTAGTACCGGACTGGGTAGTTTGCCTGCACCGATAGATCTCAGTACAATCAAAAAAATAAAGGTGGATCAGGTCGGCGAGTTTGAACTCCTGCCTAGCGATGGATTTGTCTCACTATATTTAAATGAGCCTGCTGAAAACGCCAAAGAAATGACTTGCACCTTATCAAGCGCCAATATGGATCTCAACGAGATAACGGCACTCGTTGAAGCCCTAAAAAAAACGAAGTAAATTCAAATCAATAGCCAGATTGAAAACAATCTGGCTATTCTGAGGATTTTATTTCAAGAACTAGACTTCTAGTTTACTAAAGCTCAGCCCCTCGGGCGTCTGCTCCAGCCAAATCGTGTCTCCTTCCTGAAACTGCCCTTGTAAGATTGCCATTGCTAGCGGGTTTTCCAATTCTTTTTGGATCGTGCGCTTGAGTGGACGGGCTCCAAAATTAGGGCTATAACCCGTTTCAATCAAGTAATTCTTGGCAGAATCATCCAGCTCCAATCTGAGTTTTCGGTCTCCCAGAAGTTTGTGCAAGCGTCCCAATTGAATCTCTAAAATATGCCCCAGTTCTGCTTTGCCGAGGGCATGGAAGACAATCGTTTCGTCGATCCGATTTAAAAATTCCGGCCGGAAATGGGCATGTAACTCGGTGCTGACAGCCTCTTTCATTTCGTCATAGCCCCATTCGCCTTCTTTGTACTGCAAAATATACTGGGAGCCAATATTACTGGTCATGATCAGGAGGCTATTTTTAAAATCTACTTTTTTACCCTGGCCATCGGTCAATTGGCCGTCGTCTAAAATTTGCAGCATCACATTAAAAACTTCCGGATGGGCTTTTTCGATCTCATCGAATAAAATAACCGAAAAAGGTTTGCGTCGAATCGCTTCGGTTAACTGTCCGCCTTCGTCATAGCCAATATAACCAGGAGGCGCGCCAATCAAGCGCGAGACGGCGTGTTTCTCCATATATTCTGACATGTCAATACGCACAATATTGCGTTCATCATCAAACAAAAATTCAGCCAGAGCTTTGGCCAGCTCGGTTTTGCCCACACCTGTCGGCCCCAGGAAGATAAACGAACCCATTGGCCGGTTGGCATCGCTTAAGCCGGCTCTGGCCCGCCGAACAGCATTGGCAACGGCTTCAACAGCTTCTTTTTGACCAATCACCCGTTTGTGGAGATTATCTTCGAGGTGGATCAGTTTCTCAACTTCGCCCTGCACCAGTCGAGCCACTGGGATATGGGTCCAGCGTGAAACGACTTCGGCAATGTCATTTTCATCAATTTCTTCTTTGAGCAAGCGATGCCCGCCTTGCTCTAATTCAGCTTCAGAACTTTTGCGTAGGTTTTCCAGTTCAATAATCCGACCATATTTTAACTCGGCGGCTTTGGCCAAATCTGCTTTGCGTTCCGCTTGTTCGATCTCAATGTGGGTGGTTTCGATTTGCTCTTTGATCTGGCGTAAAGTTGCAATCGCATCTTTTTCGGTTTGCCATTGAGAATTTAGAGCTTGAGAACGTATACTCAAACCACTTAGCTCGATTTCAATTTTCACCAGACGGTCTTTTGAGCCCGCATCTGTTTCTTGTTTGAGCGCTTCCCGTTCAATTTCCAATTGCATGATACGTCTTTCGATCTCATCGAGTTCGACAGGCATTGAATCGATTTCCATCCGAATCTTGGCACCGGCTTCATCGAGTAAATCAATCGCTTTATCTGGCAGTTTTCGATCTGATAAATAACGGTGAGACAATGTCGCTGCAGCGATCACCGCAGAATCTTTAATTCGCACACCATGATGCACTTCATAGCGCTCACGCAAACCCCGTAAGATTGAGATCGTATCTTCGACACTGGGCTCCGAGACCAGTGTCGGTTGAAAGCGTCGCTCCAGGGCAGGATCTTTTTCGATGTATTTGCGATACTCATCAATCGTGGTCGCACCAATGCAATGCATTTCCCCGCGCGCCAGCATGGGCTTGAGTAGGTTGGCTGCATCGACAGAGCCTTCGGCAGAGCCAGCTCCCACGACCGTGTGCAGCTCATCAATAAACAAAATGATCTGACCTTCGCTATCTTTGACTTCTTTGAGCACCGCTTTTAAGCGATCTTCAAACTCACCGCGAAATTTTGCACCGGCTATCAAAGACCCCATATCCAAAGAGACGATTTCTTTTTTCTTGAGGCCCTCAGGGACATCGCCTTTAATAATCCGCTGCGCCAGTCCTTCAACGATCGCCGTTTTGCCCACCCCGGGATCACCAATCAAGACTGGGTTGTTTTTTCTGCGTCGCGAAAGCACCTGAATCACCCGCCGAATTTCTTCGTCTCGTCCGATCACAGGATCCAATTTACCTTTCAGTGCTTCATCTGTTAAATTATTGCCGAATTTCTCAAGGGACTGATAGCGTGCTTCAGGATTTTTATCTGTGATGCGTTGTTTGCCCCGAATTTGGGCCAAGACCTGATAAATACTATCTCGATTGATCCCATGATCTTTCAATATTTGAAAAGCAGCGCCCCGGTCTTGTTCATCGGCCAACGCAATCAGTAAATGCTCGGCGGAGATAAACTCATCTGTCATGCGATTAGCTTCTTGCTCAGCAATATTAAAGATCCGATTTAAGCGATTGGAAACATAACCGCGATTGATCGAGCCTGTGACCTTGGGTAATTTATCGATTTCAGTCCGAACCCGTTGCGTCAAAGCACCCAAATCTTTATCTAATTTGTTAACAATTTCTGGAACAACCCCTTCTGATTGCTCCAGTAAAGCCAATAAGAGATGCTCATTGTCGATCACATTATTGTTGTATTCTTCAACATATTTTTGTGCATCGTAGGTGGCTTCTTGCGCTTTTTCTGTCAGTTTGTTGATGTCTAACATAGGGTTCCTCTTTTATGCTGCTCTTGGGTCTAGTTTAATCTGTGAATACAGTGACCTAACACGATTTATTGATTTTGTAACATTATTTAACTTCGATTTTTTGCGTTTCGGTCAAACGCAATTCAATTTTTCGTTAAGACGCTTATTTTAGGAGCATTAATTGGCAAAAGCCAAGCAAGCTCAGCGCTTTACTGTCTATATTTACTATAGAAACGCGGGAAGCGCTCCTGATTGGCTTGCCCTGGATTTAATCTAATGTTAATATCTATAAGTGCGCAACGCTCGCACCGCTTGTATTACACCATCATTTTGTATTGAGGTTTTTATGCAGATCGTTCGTAAGTTCTTACCCCTGAGCCTGGTCTTTATGGCCGCTTGTTCGACCCAGAGCCAAGTCCCTAACCCCAACTTACTCCGCCCCAACTTACAGGCCCAGAGCACAAAAAGAGCTATTCCAAAGCCTCCTGTTACCGTAATTACTTCTCCCAATCAAAATGATCGCCCTGATGGAACCAAAATTTCAGCGATTGTCTTACACCATACCGCCTCACAAGGCTCAGCCAATGCTGTCGGCCGCTTTTTCCAAAACCCCGCAGTCAAGGTTTCATCTCACTTTGTCGTCGATAGAACCGGCTATTTGGTAGAACCTGTATCTGAAGAAGGTCGTTCCTGGCACGCTGGTCGCAGTACTTTTCAGGGCCAGGGCAATGTCAACGATTTCTCAATCGGCATCGAAATCTGTAATGTCGGAGACTCGCAAGAGCCTTACCCAGATGCACAATATGACAGCACCATTAAACTGGTCGCTTATTTGATGGACAAGTACGAGATCCCAGTTACAGGCATTACCCGTCACCGCGATATCGGCATTCCTGCTGGGCGTAAAATCGATACCTCAAACAATTTCTCAATGGAGCGGGTCTTCGCAGGCGTCACGGCTTTGCGTGAGGGCACTTACCAGTCTCCACCAGCTAAAGCGCCCATTGCCGTCAATATCCCTGACTTTATCGAAGTCAAGGTCAGTAATGGTCAAAGCTTTGAAGATCTAGCAGATATCTATCTGGATGTTCCTGAACGCGCTAAAGAATTAGCCGAGCTCAACCCCGTGGTAGCCAGTCGGGGACTCAGAGCCGGTGATACGGTTCGGATCCCAACCGACTATGCCTATTATGGCATCGCCAATAATTAGCTAATCGCTAAGCTTAAAAGCCTAAATTAAGTCTTAAATATGGACCGGCCAATCCCAGGGTCGGTCCATTACTTATGGGATAGCCGTAGTTACTACTATCACTATTGTCGCTGCCAATTTGATTAATCGTCCACCAATTGCTGCCCCAGGGTGTAAAAATATAACCCGCTCTCAGACCAATCAAACCAAACCAATCTCCCAGCCAATCAATCCCTAGCCCCAAATTAAATGCCAACATCATATTATTGAGATCGCCCTGACGCCCCGGGTTTTTCAAGAAATCGTCAAAACTGAGGGCGGTATTGCGTTGTGTAAAATTAAGATCCAACATGGCAGCCCCGATACCTACGAGCGGGTAGATATTCAGATTACGAAGCGGTCTAAAAACATAGCCCAGATTAATAAAGAACAGGCCACTGGTCGCTTGCAGACTGTAATTGCTGTTTAAAGTCGGTGTCAGAAGATTGACCTGTCCTTCAAACTCTGACAAGACATGGAAAACCCGAAACTGCATCGCTCCACCAAAACTCAGGGCATGTTCACTGAGCGACGAATAGCCTTGCTTGTTCAAGGCCTGATTCAAAGCCTGTAAATTGCTGCCCTGATAGCCAATTGAAAACGTCGTATGGAATCCCAGTCCATCATCTTCCAGCCAATTAATAACCTGCTCTAATTCTTCAAATTCAGCCTCTAAGTCCGTATCGTTCGGCTCGGCTGACTGCCCATCAGGCACGGCTTGATTCAATCGAATGGTTTGGCTTTGCTCACCTGTGCTGGCAATAGCCTCTGAAGTCAGTCCACTTAGCATGACTCCTGTCAGGCTGAAGGCTAAAGCGATTTTTTTTGGAGCTATCATATAACACCTCTATTGTTTTTTGACGACCTGGATTTTCTTAGTTGACCGATTAATCGCTCAGCCTTTTGTCTGTCGCGACTTCACCCTGGCTTGTAAATTTTTCAGGAGTTTAGCAGCACGCACAACCAGATCCTGGTATGCCATGATCTCGATTTCTGAAAAGAGTTGGTTGAAGCGGCTCAAGGCCTTTATTGAAGCGGGATCTAGAGTGCTGCCTATGATTAATAAAATGCGGGGCCGGGTCATCGGGTCTGGTTCGGCCGCTAATGAAATCAAGTGCTGCTGAAAGTCGGTGATGACTTGGCGGAATGCCTTTGAAGGCAGAAGTTGATGATCACTAGCGCTTTCAAAGAGGCTTATATCTTGTGGAGCCAGTCCCAAAGTTAAATCTCCATAAGGGTCCAAAAACTGTAGGACTTGCAGACTTGTCTGTTGGGGATCATTTGATTTGTGTTTTGACAGCTCCAGGGCATTTCGGCCTAAAACCCAGGCTTGCTGTTTAACAAATTCAGCCAAAACACCTGTTGCAGCCTGGGTTTTTAGCAATTGTTTTAAATCACTTAATGCAGAACGCCACTGGGCCACCTGGAATAATTCTTGCGCGTCTTGCAGATGATCAGCTTGCACACTGCTTTGCAAAAGTGATACACACTCAGCCAAAGGCATGGTTTGCTTGAGTCCTTCAAAAACATGCAGACTAAGCTCCATTTGCTGAGCAGGATTCAGCCCTGCTATCGATTGCCAAAGTTGAAGAGAATCGACTTCGCCTGATAAGCTGGCCTGAGCAGGCATATCTTTCACTTCGGTCTCTGTTTTCAGAGACTGAGAGGACTCAGTCTTCGCCTGGGTCTGTTCCCTGACTTTTTTCAAAAACAATAGCGCTTCTGTCAATGCGCCTTCTCGATCTTCAGAAAGCGTGAAAGAGGCTGCTGGGTCTAGCTTCCAGGGCTGATTTTTGCGTTTGCGATAGGTTTTGAAATTGGCATAATCATGATGAAAGAGCCCCGTATTGCGGCTTTTTACAACCCCATAAATTAGCTCGTGTTTCACACGCTTGCCTTCATATAGCTTTAAAGAAGTCACAGAATCAATATCCGGATTTGATTTGGCCTGGTGGTTCGTGGGTTCAGTCATTTGAGACACTGTTAGAAGCAATCCTTTGACTTATTATCAGAGCACGAATTGCGTCAGGCAAATGTCGTCTCTAGGCTCTATTTTACCTGTTTTGGAAATTTATTGTAACTGAAGGGCCCTTTGCATCAAGTTAAGCTGTCGAAGTGCAAGTATCCAAATCAAAGACTTCGAATTCGTAAAAATGGATTGCTTGCCTGTGTCAGTATGATGATTAGCAAGTCTTGATCAAGCTATAATCCTAAACAATAGATCAGGTTTTGTGCCTTAGAATTTCATAGGAGGACTCCCATGCTAAAGCCCTGCATGAAAGGTCAAAGCAAATTATGGCTGGGATTCGTTGCATTCTCTCTGTATGTAATCAGCGCTCCAACCCTGGCACAAAATACGACACCGTTTGAAAGTACCTTAAAAACGTATCTCTCTGATCGTATTCTGGATGGCCCGGAATATCAGCAATTGCAAAAATTACCCGGGCGGCTGCATTTAAATGGTCAAGATCAGCAACTGGCATTTGCATTATTGGAGCTCTTAGATCAACAAAAAGGGCCCGCTGGGATAGATTTCACATTTGCCAGTCAAAAATACCGTTTTTACTTTGAACCCTTTTACTCTGAACAGGGAATACTCCAGGGCAAAACCCGGCGAGAGGTTCTCAGCAAAATATCTCAGGGAGATATGCTGATTCAGACACAGGGTGACAATAGTCGCTGTGCGCCTTCTTCACTCTTATCTGCACATTATTTGGTCTATGGTAATTTTCAAACCGCCTTCAATCGACTCAATATTCACAGTGATCGCACGACCTATCAATTGATTCATATTGCTCAGGAAAGACTCTATAATCATGCCAATATGGATCAACGCAGCGGCCTTTCGCCTGCCTATCAGCTGAAATACAATCGTAAAACAGGGCAAATCACTAAGATCGAAGTGGCTGGCGAAATACGCCGTGCAGCAGATCTGATGGCCCTGCGTTTGCTACCTCTGGCTGGAAGTAATATAAAAACCCTTAGTCAACGCCAATCGGCTGTCCAGGCTTTTATTCGACAATACCCTGACGCGCCACTGCTTGTCTCTGTCTATATGGATCTCAAAACAGGTCAACTCCATCCTCCGCAACGGGGGAAAACAGATGACAATCATGCTGTTTTGGTTTTCAAAGAAAGTGGCCGCTATTGGTTGATCAATAGTGGCACGCCATACAATGGTCGCGGCGATGCTTTAATCGCTTTAAGTCCCACGGATCTAAACCGATTTGTCTTTCAAACACAAGGTGAGGTCTATGGGATCACACGGCCCTAAAAAAGTGCCGAATCAATTGACATGATTCGGCACTGATCTGAATAATTTGACTTACTTACCTTGAAATTGAGGCGCACGTTTCTCGATAAAAGCAGCAATGCCTTCATTTTTATCTGCGCTTTGAAAGACTTCTTTAAAGGCAGAGGCTTCTTTATTGAGGCCTTCAGCCAGCTGACCTGCCAGGCCATCATAGACCAATTGCTGTATCAGACGAGCAGCTACAGGCGCTTTGGCTGCTGCTTTGTGCGCCAGCTTCAGGGCTGCGGGCATCAAGTCGTCGACAGCATAGACGCCGTTGACCAGGCCCCAATCATTGGCTTGCTGGGCACCGATCGGGTCGCCACCGATTAGCATTTCCATGGCACGGCCGACGCCGATAATACGAGGTAAACGTTGGGTGCCACCAAAACCAGGAATAATCCCCAGATTGATTTCAGGCTGCCCCATTTTAGCGTGTTCAACAGCCAGGCGTAAATCGCAGGCCATCGCCAGTTCCAGTCCGCCGCCTAAGGCCAGGCCATTAATGGCACAAATGGTGAGCTTGGGCATTTTTTCTAAGCGATTGAGCGCAGCCTGACCGGTCAGTGCCAGTTCTTCGGCCTGATCTGGATTCATGCCTGACATGGCTTTAATATCTGCACCAGCCACGAAAAACTTGGCACCATGACCCGTTAACACCAGGGCACCTATTTCTGGATTGGCTTCAATCTCAGCAAAGGCTTGATCCAATTCATCCACAACCTGGGGACTGAGGGCATTGACGGGCGCATGATTAATCGTAACAACAGCCACACGCTCTTGATATTCTATACTGATAAATTCTAATGACATAATGATCTCCGATACTTATTTTCTTGTTAGGACTTTTAAGGGGCCAATGGCCTGCTTAAAAGCCGGGGATTCTTGTTGGGTTTTTGCGAGAGCGGGTTCTGCCAGGGATTTAAGTTCATTTCGGCTGAACCATCCATCTGCATTAAGCTCCAGGGGGCGCTCGACAGCGCGTGACAATTGCAAAATCTGCTCTGGTTTGAAAAACGTACAGAGACTGGCAAAAACATCTTCGTATTGCGGGACGATTTGTTGCTCAATTGCCAAAGCCTGACCCACAGGAGAATCAGCTGAACTCAAGACGATTGGGTAGGTTTCAAATCCCCAGCCGTGACTCTGGGTCAATTGCTGAGCCACGCCGTTCATCCAATTATTGCCAGCGGTCGCTTCATTTAAGAGCAAGATCCGACCCTGTGACTGTTTTACCAATGGAACCATATCGTCGATAGGCAAGGGCTTAAGTGTACGCAAGTCCATCACGGCAATTTGCAAGCCGCTTAAAAAACTGAGTGTTTCAGCTGCACGCCAGGCCATCGGCATCAGACGACCATGCGAAAAAATCACCGCATAATCCCCTTCACGACGTAATTTGGCAGTACCCAGACTGTCTTCAGGTATCTGCAAACCCTCAGGCCATTCTTGAACCCAGGAGCCGTCGCGTTGATCATTTGGAGCCGTCACAAAATCTAACCAACGGCTTTTATTTTGCTCACCAGCTCTTTCCATCAATTCTCGCTCACCAGGCAGGAGTTCAAAGCCAGGCATTTCTAAGTGAGCTAGACCTTTGACCGTCGCTGAGTCTGTCGGGAAACCGGCATGAGCACGCGGATACATAAAGTGCACCGGGTTGGGATCTTTAAGAGCTGCCAATAATAAAGTCGCAGCATCATTGGGAGTCGAGGCTGAAACGACTTTCCAGCCCGGCAAGCCGACCATCTCGTTTTCAACGGTTTGAGAATGATACATGGCTCCTTTGCCGCTCAGTGCGCCAGAGGCACACATGATCACCAATGGCATCGGCACACGCCCACCTGTGGACCAGCAGGTTTCACCTATAATTTTGAGAATATCATAGGTATTGTGCTGATAATCTGCAAATTGCATGACGCCCACAGCAGGCTGCTTCAAAAATGCGGCTGCATAAGGCAGCCAGGCTGCCGAGCGCTCATTCAGAATTGTAGAATGCGCAAACTCCAGTCCCTGGGTTTCGGCTAAAACACCGCCCTTGGCTCCGGGCCCAACGCCTTCGTTGTCTTGCCCCCAGACACCGCTGGGCAACCAGCCGCGCTGATAAGCATCCAATAAAGCAAAACGGACTCCGTCTTTAATTTTCATGCTTGCTCCTTTCGCTATCGCTTTTGCGGGTATTATATCAAGACTTAGTGATAGCGTTAAAGATTCGCGGCTAGAGCAACAAAGAATAAACTAGAGCACAGCTTTGGCCCAGGCGGGTAAAGAGACTTTACAGGTTAACAAGAAATCGATGATGCGCTTTTGGGAAACCCCACCAACCAGGTCTAAATCCAACTCCAGATGCGGGTTCCCCTCCTCATCCATATAAGAACGCGAATATCTACTGCCTTTGTTCCACAGATTCACTTTTTCCAGAGTGGCTTCTGAATCAGAAAAATAAATTGCAAATTGCAGTGAGGCTTGATCTTTAGGAATATAGATCACCGAACTTAAGCCCTCTATTTTCCATAAGATATCCCCATCTTCATCAAGGGTTGCTGCATAGCCTTCTTTTTTCATCATAGCCAATAAGTCTTTGCCAGTAATCGTGTTGTAAACAATTTGCTTTGACTCTTGGCTTGTATTGGGAGCAGCAAAAGCGGGCTGAATGAGCGTATGAACACTAGTGAAGGAGAGTGACAATAGTATGAGCGAACGGATAGCGATTAATTTAGACATATAATATGGGTCTCAATTCTATAGATATTGTTGAGCGAAAAACCGCCTCCATGTTTGTGCAGTTTGAATAATTATAAACAAAAAAAAACGGACACGCTAATTTTCAGAATTAGCGTGTCCACTTTTTTAGCCATTGCGTTTGAGTAAACCCGCTCGCTTGGCGTAAGCTTCAGCTTGCCCAAAGACCCATAGGCCCAGGGGAATTAAGACAGCAGCCATCACGAGCAAACGCCCGAATAGAGGCATCAACTCCAGTGGAGTGGCACCTTCTAGCAAGGCTTGTCTGACCCCTTTAAGCGCAAAAGTAGCTGGCGACAAGACAGATAAGGGCTGCAACCACTCAGGCAATGCGCTCACAGGATAATAGATCCCACTGACCAGTAAGATCATGCCTTCTAAGATATGCGTGGCCTGCGCCCCTTTTTCTGGGGACAATAAGGGCAATACAGCCGCCATCAGCCCCAGACCGACAAACGATAAACTGGCAACTCCCAAGACCAGCAAAGCGGATAGATAATTGGCCTGAGGCAAATTCATACCAAAGATCAGGCAAACGGCCAATAAAACCAATACCGTGCGGATCAGGCCATACAGCACGGCGAAAGTACAGATCCCGCCCAGATGCGTTAAGCGGCTGATCGGAGCCATAAAGGTTTGCTCAATTGTGCCTTCCCAGCGCTCCCAGGAGACAGACTCAGAAACCTCGCGAAAGATCACGCCCAGGAATCCCCACATCAAGGCCCCAATCACCAGATAAAAGATATATTTGGGGTCAACAGTCTGCCCTTGTTCTTGCATGCCCACGGCAATTAGCGCGATCGTCAGAGTGTTGATAATGGTATAAAACAAAAATACAATTTCCCAACCCAAATAACGCCGCGACAATGCAAATTGGCGCTCGATAAAAGCCATCACAGCCTGGGCTTCATGTGCACTGGCACGTTGTAATTTATTTAGATTCAGCATATTCTAATTCCTCTTTTGTTTGTCCGGTAATGCGG
>JBBKWI010000166.1:0-17039 GCA_037968875.1 Candidatus Sericytochromatia bacterium
GCTTTGAGACCGTGAAGCCCCACACCTTTTTATCTGTACCTGCCTACTGGGAAAAGCTCTACCTCAAAATCCAAGATCAGGGCGGAGACGTCGCGGCCTTTCAAAAAGTAACCGGAGGCCGTTTGGTCTTTGGCCTCTCGGGCGGGGCAGGCCTCAAAAAAGAAATTAAAGAAGGCTTTAATCAATTGGGTTTATTGGTGATTGAAGGCTATGGCTTAACGGAGTGCTCGCCAACCTTGACCATGAACCGGCGGGATCAATACAATTTTGACTCTGTCGGTGTACCTTACCCGAGTGTAGAAATTAAACTGGCTGATGACGGCGAGATTCTGGCCAAAGGTCCCAATGTCTTTACGGGCTATTATAAAAACGAATTGGCCACTCAGGAGAGCTTCGATGCCGACGGTTGGTTTAAAACGGGGGATGTCGGGCGCTGGACTGAAGATGGATTTTTGCAAATCATCGACCGTAAAAAAGAAATACTCGTCACTAGCGGTGGCAAAAATATTCCGCCCCAAAATATTGAGCGTCGCTTTCAAGACAATCGTTTTATTCAGCATTTAATTGTCTTTGGAGACAATAAAAAATACCTGACAGCCATGGTGACCCTCGAAGAAACAGCTATCCGCAAGCATTTATCTGATCAACAATCAACCTGGTCTGAGCTTTGTCAAAGTCAAACGGTCAGTGAATTAATTGATCAACAAATTGCTGCTGTGAATCAAGAATTGGCATCCTATGAAACGATCAAAAAAATCTGGATCAATTCAGAGCCACTTTCTGTGGAAGCGCAGCTCTTAACTTCTTCGTTGAAGCCAAGACGCAAAGCGATTTACGAACATTATGCTGCTGAATTTGAAAATCTCTATGCATGAAGCCTGAAGATCTTCAGATCTCCGATACTCTTGGCGTTGTTTTGGTGGCCCCCTGGGGCTATGGCAAGCGCTGGTGGAGTCGACAATGGCAAAGTGCCTTTGCTCAGACTTTAGTCATTCGCGGCGAATATCTGTTCTCCGATGCTTATTTTGCTGCGCTCGATCTTGCCTGCCAGTCAGCTGGCCTACCCACACCAGAACCAGAAGCCCCTTTGGATTGGTTTAAATCATTACCCAGAGGACTGGGTTTATTTATTGAAGACTGGGAAAATCATGAGTCTTTAGCAAGAGTCAGAGATTTTTGGGCCAAACTTTGGCAAATTCCCCAGCAGCAGCTCACTGTGGTGCTCTGCACACGTAAACAGCCACAACTGGAATTGGCGAGCTGGGTGGCTGCTGGCGGTCAGGTCTTAGATGCCAGTCAATTGGTCTGGAGCCTGGAGCAGACGCAGAGCTATTGGCAAGAGCAGGGCTTGGACTGGCAAGCGCAAGACCATCAGTTCTGGCAAGACTTCCAGGGCTGGCCGCTAGGGCTGGTGCTTGCGCAACGTTATCGCACGGGTGATTTAAGTGAATCTGTTTTTGAGCAATTGATACAACAGGCCTTGAAGCAACAATGGCCCCCTTTTATTACCGAATCGGCGCATTTTTGGCTGCCAGAAACCCAGACTCTTTTGAGCGAATGGCAGCTGCGTCCGGGGCAGTTATCGGCGCAAATGCTGCGATTTTTAGAACAGCAAAGCCAAATGGAATCTGCCTATTGGCTCTGGAAAGCCACCCATCAAGCTGAATCTTTAGCGCAATCACGGGCTTATTTAGAACGGGGATTGCGTTTAACTCGCACTGAAGATCCGTTTCGCTTACGAATCTTGACACGTCTGGCTCATGATGCTTCTTTAAGCGGGCGTTATGATTTGCTTGATCAGGCACTCTCTGAAGGAGCTAAGCTTTTAGAGCTAAGTCAGGCTGTTGATTGTGCCGCCTGGTATTATCTGCAAGCCAATCGCTTTCGGCAGCTCTGTCGCTATGCTGAGAGCGCTGTGTGTATACAAGTGCTGCAGTCTCTCACTGGACAGCATCCCGTCGTGATCAATTTTCAAACCCGTGCTTTGATATTACAAGGTTTAACGGCTTACCAGCAGGGGGAATATGACTTAACCCGGGCGCATTATCAGGCAGCGATGCATTTGGCAATTGCAGATCAAAATGAAGCGATGCAAGTGGAGTTGACCGTGATGCTGGCTTTCCTGGATGCGTTGACAGGGAATGCTGCCGAATCATTACCGACAGATCTCGAAAGCAGAATATTGGCTTTGCCCTTAGAATCTCAACCCTTGATCTGGTTGAATTTAACCTTTTACCAAATTTTGGGTGAACGGGTCGATTTGAATACAGCGCAAAGCCACTTGCAGCGTGTCCGGCACACGTCTTTGCAGCTTGAGTGGTCTAGCCTCGAACCTTTTATTGCAGACGTCGAAGCGCGACTCTGGCGCTATTTTAAACAAGAACAAAAAGCACTTGAGTGGCACAAGCTTGCTTTGAAAGGCCTCGATCCTGCCAGTTTTGAATTTTTGTTTGCTCGCTTGAATTATGCTTTGACCCTGATTCGTTCTCAACAAAAACCGCAAGCTGAGCGCATTCTGGTCGAAATCTGTGAAACCGCACAAAGCAATAGTTCATTGATTATTCTCAGAGAAGCACAAGCAGCTCTTTCTGGTTTACAACCGGGCGTTAAGAGCACAGCACTAATGCAGAGCCCATCGCGTGAACAGGTCATCCCAGCGAGTCCAGGGCAACAACAAGGCTGGTTGAAAATTCAGTGCTTCGGTTCTTTTCAAGTCAGTATAGATAAGAAAGTCATCAATCGCTGGCCACGCAAACGGGCCCGGCATATGCTAATTCATTTGCTTTTGCACCCTCACGGGATACACCGCGAAAGTCTGGCCGATTGGTTAACCCAAAGTGATGACCTGGATGCTGCTTTGCGCAGTCTGGATGTGCATATACACGCCTTAAGAAAAGTGCTTGAGCCCAATCGCAAAGGCAAGCAAACTTCAAATTATATTCTTTTTCAAGACGCTTGTTATCGCTTTCATTGGGATTGCTTTTATGATTGGGATGTCGAACGTTTTGAGCAGGGATATCAAGACTGGCTTAATCTGAAGCAAGATCCAGCAAATGCCAAAGCAGCTGCTACTTTAGCAGATCAGGCGCTAAGTTATTATCAGGGGCCATTTTTACCTGACCTGGAGTTTGCTGATGAATGGATTGCCGAGAGAGAGGCCTATGCCAGACATGCCCTCGACCTGTTGCGCTGGCGCTTGCAAGACCATTTAAAGAGTCGTCACTATGAGCAAGCAGAAGCGCTGGTCGAGCAATGGCTGAGCTGGGACGATTTAAGTGAGGCGGCCTACGCCCAGGCCCTGGAGATCGCTTTTCAGATGAAAGACAAGTCCCGCTTACAGGGCATGGCGCAACGTCTGGAACAAACATTTTTGAAAGCACTCGAACTGCCAGCACCAGATGCATTGTTGAAACAATATGCGTCTTACTTAGCACAATTAATTGCTTAAAAGGGCAGGCCTTCATTCTGCTGTAAGTTCAAATGAGCTGTTATACTTATTTCTGGATCTTAAGGAGGGTTTTCTGTTGATGACAAATGCAATTCGAATTTCTGGAGTTTCTGTTTTGGGTTTAAGCAGCTTGCTATTGATAGGGGCTTGCCAAACAACACTCCCGCTCAGAAACCAAACCAATTTTACTCAACAGCAAACCCAGGGCGACTGGCAAGTGCAAAAAGGCACCCCTCAACCCCGCTATAATCTGCAAGCCAATGCCATTGGCAATGCGATCTATGTCACTGGTGGCTTTAACGATCAGGATATTCTGGAAACCTTTGAGCGCTTCGATCCACAGACCCAGACCTGGACCGCGCTGCCAATGATGCCAGTTCCGCGTTATATTCATACGGCCTCTGTTTTAAATCAGCAAGTCTATGCCATCGGGGGCTATAATTTCGCTCAAAAAACAGATAACTTGATTCAAAGTTTCAGTCAAGCTGGAGCGCTTCAGCCGAACCCAGTCGGTCGCGGTGCCATTAAACAAGTCGACCGTTTTGACCCGCAGACAGGCCAATGGTCAGCTGTTGCGCCTTTGCAAACCGAGCGTTTTATGGCCATGTCAGAAACCCTGGGGGGTAAAATTTATGTCGCTGGTGGTGGCGACCTGCAACGGCGCATGTTAGATAGCATCGAAGCTTACGACCCCAAAACACAACAGTGGCAAGTCATCGGCAAATTACCTGTTGCCCGTGCCTGGGGGCAATTGCTGAGTGACGGTCAGTCCTTGTTTTTGATTGGGGGCCTCAATGCTGGCGGTATTTATACGGGGCAAATCGATCGCTATGACACCAAAACTGGCAAATGGCAGTTAAACGCCTTGCCCCCTTTGCCAGAAGGCCGTGCCGGTTTCGCAGCCGCCTGGACTGCACAGGGTATAGTCGTTACCGGAGGCACCAACCCCAATGGATTTCAGCAGCAGACTCTTTTGTTGAAGCCCGGCGAGAGCCAGTGGCAAAACCTGCCCGACCTGGTACCCGGTCGGGCTGGCTTAGATTTGGTGGCTACACCCAATGGTTTGTATGCCTTTGGGACAGATGCCTGGTATACCAATAATACCCTTAAGCTGGATCTCTGAATTTTTCAAAAGTCAGCTCAAAAGATTCGGTTATTCAATCCAGTTTTTGAAGCTGTCATTTGACTTAGCGGTGATTCTGAATCAGGCGTTCAATCGCATCAAGTCCTTGTTCGACTTTGGCGATTTCTGGGCCAAAACTAATCCGCGTGTAATTCGAGAATTTTTTGGAGCGGCGACGTTTACCTGGATTGACATCAAAAAATTCACCAGGAACCGTGATTACTTTTTCATGTAAGCCTGCTTCAAAGAAAGTCAAGCCATTATTTATGGGCTCAGGCAAGTCCGAGAGATTGGCCCAGACATAGAAACTACCTTCAGGCTCGTTGCTTACTGTGATTCCCATTTCGCGAAGCCGCTTGAGTACACGGGCTTTCTTTTGGATAAAACATTTTTGAATTGCAAGGGTCTCCTGGCGTGCCAGATCTGGGTTTAAAAGCTCGATCGCCCGGGCTTGCAAGGGATGGTTGGCGCCGCCATCCAAAAACGAACCGGCGCTTGAAATTTGCTCAATCACGGGCTTGGGAGCAAGTGTCCAGGAGACGCGCCAACCGGGGTAACGCCAGTTTTTAGTGACGCCATCAATAATCACAACCGGGTCCTGATTGACATCTTCGACATAGGCTGCCGCAGAGACCATTTTTGCCTGATTGGGGTCATAGTCGGTATAGACAAAATGCGAGTAAAACTCGTCAATGATACAGAGTGCATCTTCGTTGCGGAAAATTTCAACCCAATCGGACAATTGTTGTCCTTCGATCACCTGGCCCGTTGGATTACAAGGATTCGAAAACAAGATAGCTCCCAGTCCCATGCCCTGTATATGCTCACGCAAAGCGGCTTGAGTGAGTTTGAAGCCCTGTTCTTCTTTGAGCTGAATCGGAATCGGCATAAAGCCTCTGAAGGTGTGCAGCATTTCTTCATAGGCAGTATAGTCGGGAATAAAATGCCCGATATTGATCGGTCCCAATGAAGCTGCTATCCGGGTTAATCCCTGGCGTCCACCGCCAGAAATACAGACATTTTCCCAGCTGTATTGCGAGGCTTTGCCCTGGCGATAGATTGCATTGTAAAAGTCAGCAACTTGTTGGCGCAAATCTTTGCGACCGGGTACAGGCGCATATTCCTGAGTCAGCGGGTTGAGGTCGACTTGCGTAATCCGTGCAGGAGCACCGGGTAGCTCACCTGCTTCAGGAGCGCCCTGGCCTAAGTTTGACCATTCGGGATTTTCGTAAGTAAAACCCAATTGGGTAGCACGGTTCATAACATAGATCACGCCGGTACGGGGGACGGAGCGAAAACCTGAAAAGGGTGTCTCTTTCATAGTGGGGAATTCCTGATGCGAAGCAATCGTATTTTCTGCCCTCAATTTTAACATGTCTTTTCAAAAAATCGTTAAATAAGTGGGACGGATTCACTTAAACTCTTCTCATGCGCTCTTTCCAGTGGTGGCGTGGGATGGTACGCTGAAAAGCAAAGTATACTGAGATAGAGGTTAACATGTCTGATTTAAACGATATCAATATCGAAGCATTGGATCGCAAAGAGGCGCTGCAATATGTCAAGCGCTTTCAAGTATTGATGGAAATCAATGCCAATATTAACTCAACCATCGATCTGGAAATTCTATTGCGAACGATTATTGATGTCGCAGCTTCCGCTATGGATGCAGAAGCCAGTTCATTGGCTTTACGAGAAGTCAATACAGGTGAATTGGTGTTTCATCTGGCTTCTGGTGACTCAGGGAAAACCGTTGAATCTGTGCGCTTGCCCAGAGGTCAGGGGATCGCTGGCTGGGTTGCAGAAAATAATCAACCTTTGATTGTGCCCGATGTAAGCAAAGATCAACGCTTTTTTAAAGGTGTAGACGAAAAGTCTGAATTTGTGACCCGTTCAATCATGTGTGTACCCATGACGCGTTCAGGCAATAATACAATTGGCATCGTGCAGGTTCTCAACAAAAAGAATGGCACCTTTGACAACCAAGATCTGATGTTGTTTTGCTCACTGGCCAATATCGCAGCCATTGCAGTCGAAAACTCGCAGTTATACCAGGTTTTACAACAAACCCTGGCCAAGTTGAAAGAAGACAATACACGTTTGAATAATATTCTGGGCCAACTGAAGCAGTCCGAAGAAGAAGTCAAACGCATGAAAAGTCAAATGGACACCAAAGATGGCGCTGTGACCGGTTCACTTTCAGTCTTTATACCTCCCAATATATTGCAGATGCTCGGCAATGATATGAAAACCGGTGCTTTATTATTTAAAACGCCAGAGTTTCAGGGCAAGCTTTACCTCGAAAAGGGTGAAGTTTACCATGCTGAATTTCTAGAAGAACCCAAACTGGTCGGGAATGACGCCGTCTACGAAATGATCAATTGGAACGAGGGTTCATTTTCATTTTCTGACACAGATAGCCATTCTGAGCGTAGCATTCAGGGCTCAGTGATGCATTTGATTATTGAAGGCATGCGTCGGGGAGATGAGCTTAAAGTCTTATTGGAAAAATATCCAGCAGATCAAAAAATGCTTATCAAACGTGTCAAAATGGCTGAAGAAGCAACAGCTGACGATCATCAGGTCATGGAGAATCTCAATACGGATTTGAGCTTAAAAGACAATTGGAAACAAACCGTGCTCGATCAACATTCGTTTTATTCTTCAATCGAAAAACTGGCGCTGGCCGGCAATATCGCTCTGGCTTAAAGCCCTTCTAATTGTGTCCGCAGTTCATAGCGTTTACTACCCAGTTTGGGGATTTCAATCGTTTTTTGACCCAGAGTTTTGTTAGAGCCAAGTCCTGATTTAGAGCGGAGATGAATCGAAACTTTGATTGGGTTTGGTTGACTAGCCAGATTTTGGGGTTTCTGTGCTTCGACTTGAATCGATTCGGTTTTGCTATGGGAATGGGTATTGATCATTTTTATGAGTTGCCGAGAAGCATAAAACTGGTAGGCCTCTATCAAGGCCTCATAAGCTGCTTCTGCTTGTGGGGCATTGATGTATAAATAATAAGTGAACGGTGCAGATTGGCCTTCTGCTTGTAACTCCCAGTATTTCCCACCGAGTGCAGTCTTAATCTCAGCATCAATTTCAGCTGCAGATTTAAAACGAGAGTCTCCCAAATAGGCCGCTGAAATCCAGTAGCGTTGCTTTTCTGCCGTTTCGATCTCTAACCATTGCTTATTATCTGTTTTTGCGACGAGCAAGACACGGGTGTTGAGCAGAATCTGAGCGCTGGGACTTTGGGCCTTTGCTGGATTGGCAGCTTCATATACAGGTGCAGGTCCCTTGATAATATATTTGCTAGGGTAAGGCTCATAGATCGAGTCGGGCACAGTGAGCGTAACGATGGATATTTTGTCTTTGCGTTTATTGCCTTCACCACTGTCTTCTTTGGTGCCCTGCATTTCGTTGCCGGCAGCATCATTATCTGCGCGAATAATGACATCGGGCGCTACGGTCGGTTCAGGGACAGGTGCTGCCTGGGTTGGGCGATTTAAGACTTGCTTCATGGCTGGTGTCAGTAAGATCCCCAGCAGTACCAGAAGTGCCAGAATAGCGGCACCCGCAATTGCAAAAATATTGGCGCTTGCCCAATCCTTGATCACTTCACTCAATTTGGTTTTTTCGGGTTCATCTGTACCTTGTACAAATGCCAGCATCTCGTGAGCGTCATCGATCTTGACTTGAATTTCGTCTTTTTTTTCTTTACTATTTGCCAGACCCAGAGCCTGTCGATAGAGCTTTAATGCTTTGTTGAGTTCGCCTTTATGATGTAATCGGTTGGCTTGTTCTAATAATTGTGAGAGCTGCTTCTTTTTTTCTTCTAACGATTCCATGAACCCATTTCCAAAACTCAGTTTGATGGTCCTTTAATTATAAACAATTTTTAAGAAAAGTAAAGTTTGCACTGTATTTGACCTGGCTTGCATTTTTGCGGCATTTTGATAGACTTTTTACAATAAATCGGTGCACGAAACTGATGGGGCTCTTTTGTTGGCTGGACTGTCTTGATTGTGCTGGGCAGGGTATAATACCAGCAAAAAAGACAGGAGATTCTCATGAGCGTATTATACGAAGATCGTTATATCGTCTGTGATGACGATGCGATCACGATCAAAGAGTATTTTTTCCCAATGGGTAGCAAACGGATTGCATATGCAGATATCAAAGGGGTGACCGAAGATAGTCTGACATTGCTGGATGGTAAGTTACGGGTTTGGGGCATAGGCTTGAAACCCAAATGGTACCATTTGGATTGGCAGCGTCCGAGCAAGACTCTCGAAATTGTTTTGGATATTGGCGAGCCAATTAAACCTGTCTTAACACCTGAGCAACATGACCTGGTCATGGCCGTACTTAAAGAAAAAACCAGGGGCTAAACCATGCAGCAATACCCACCGATTAAAATCAAACCCAATGCCAGTCCACATGTTTTTATTGAGCGTCTGGTTGAAGTTGCCACCGAACTTGAACAGTATTCATGTGAGATTGAAGAAGATCCCGATAACGAGAGTTTGATTCTCTTTCTTAAATGCAAGACTATCGGCCCTGAAAACTTAACCATTCGTGTGATTTCAGCCAAGCGTACTGATGTGAAACACGTCCATATTCGTTTAAATCGTCCTGAATGGAAAAACGATATGCCGGAGTACCCGGAATACACCAGCCTCTGTAAAGAGACCATGGAAGATCTCTTAAAAGACTACAACCGCCGACACAAAACTCGCTTGCGTTTGAATGTGAAGTCTCTCGAAAAACTTGAGCCACAGTTAACGCCTAAAATTCAGCAAGCCTTTGATGATTTTTCCAACCATGCCCACAAAGATTTACTGGGTGGAAGAGATTGGGAGCGCTATTATCGCTTTATTCGACTGGCTCATGCCTTTAATGTCAGAATGGACGAAGAGCAATTGTTTTTCTTATTGACCAATGCAGGCTTCAGTAAGCAATATTCACGTGAAATCTCTGATGTCTATACTCACGGCCGGGCGCTTTTAGCTAATAAATAGGACTGCCCAGCAAAAGTGACTGCCTCTGAGAAAATAATCAGCCAGTCTGAATATGTTAAACTGCCGAGTTGAGAGAGCTTCGGCCGATTGAAAGGAAAATTGATGATTCAACTTAGAACCTATACATATATTGATATTCTACAGCCCCAGGTGGCCGCTTTTCAGGCGACAATTTCAGGCGGCTTCTTACCCGTAGAGGGCCAGGCCTCTTTGTTTGTTGAAATCTCTCCGGGTATTGCTATCAATACGTTGACAGATGCGGTACTTAAGCAAACCAAAGTCAAGCCAGGTATGCAAATCGTTGAGCGTCAATATGGCGCATTAGAAATCCATGATTTTGATCAAGCTGAAGTGAGAGCCGCTGGTGACATTATTCTGGAACAGATTGGGGCTGTCGAAACAGATCGCATTAAGCCCAGTATTGTTTCTTCTCAGATGATTACCGGCATTGATTCTCACCACTCGATGCTGATTAATCGCATGCGCCATGGCGATATGATTACCGCGGGTGAAACGATGTTTGTCTTTGAAACCTATCCTGCAGGTTATGTTTTATTGGCAGCGAATGAAGCCGAAAAAGCAGCCAAAATCAAAATTTTGGAAATCCGCGCTTTTGGTGCCTTTGGCCGTTTGCATTTGGCCGGTGGTGAAGCTGAAATTACAGAAGCGGCTAAAGCCATGACCTATGCCCTCGAAAAAATAGAAGGCAAAGTTGAAGAGGCCACGGCGTGAAAACCTCTCGCTTACCTGGCTTTTACCAGTTAAGCATCACAGAACGCATCCGCAAGTTGGCGGAGATATATGAGCTGAATGTTGATGAAGTTGAAGCTTTGAGTTCATCGGGTGCTTTGTCTTTGGCGCAAGCGGACAAAATGATCGAAAATGCAGTTGGTATTTTCTCATTGCCGATGGGTATCGGTGCCAATTTTTTGATTAACCAAAAAGAGTATTTGGTGCCGATGGCGATTGAAGAGCCTTCAGTCGTCGCTGCGGCTAGTTTTGGCGCCAAATTGGTCAGAGATGCCGGTGGCTTCACGACGTCTAGTACTGAGCCTCTGATGATTGGTCAGATTCAGGTCGTCAATTGCACAGATTGGCAGGTCGCTGAGCAGGCTGTCTTAAATAATAAGCAGCGTTTGATTGACCTGGCCAATCGCCACTTTGTTGCCAATTTGGTGCAACGCGGTGGCGGTATGCGAGATATCGAGGTCCATCATTTAGGCGAAGAAAACGGACCCCATGGCCGCATGATGATTGTGCATGTGCTTGTCGACACCTGTGACGCAATGGGTGCAAACCTGATCAATACAACAGTCGAAGGCTTAGCGCCTGAAATTGAGGCTTTAACGGGTGGTAAAGTGTATTTGAGAATTCTCTCTAATTTGGCTGATCGCCGTCTGGCTCGGGCACGTTGTGTGATCCCTGCCGAATGTCTGAATACCCGCAATCTCGACGGGGAAGCAGTGATTGAAGGCATTGTACAAGCGCAAAACTTCGCTATCTTAGACCCTTATCGGGCAGTGACCCATAACAAAGGTGTCATGAATGGTGTGGATGCCGTTGTGATGGCGACAGGCAATGACTGGCGTTCCGTAGAAGCGGCAGCACACGCTTATGCTGCTCGTTCGGGCCGCTATCGCTCGATGACGGAATGGTATCGTAATGCAGACGGTCATTTGGTTGGTGAGTTAGAGTTGCCGATGGCATTGGGGATTGTCGGCGCAGCGATTTCAATGCACCCAATGGCCAAAGTCGCTCTGAAATTTTTGCGTGCGCGCACGGCCAGAGAACTCTCCGAAGTCACCGTATGTGTAGGGCTGGCTCAAAATTTGTCGGCTATTCGTGCCTTAGCAACTGACGGTATTCAAAAAGGCCATATGGCCTTACATGCCCGCACGGTGGCTATGACAGCCGGTGCCAGTGGCGATCGCGTCGATAGTCTGGCTGCTGAATTGATTCAACTGGGTGAAATAACCCTCTCTCGTGCCCAGGAGATCATGGCACAGCCCCAATAAATGGACAATTTTTCTGGATCTGCTTGTGGCAAGCTGATACTTGCGGGGGAGCATGCTGTGGTCTACCATCAAATGGGGATTGCTTTGCCCATACCCAGCATGCGTGCCACTTGCGAGATTTTACTCTCTGAAAGCCTGAGCCCATCACGAATACTTGCCCCGGATCTGGGGCTTGAACTGGATATTAGTGTAGCTAAAGCTCAAACGGGTGGTTTAGAGCACGCCTTAGTCACGACCGTCAAACAGGCTCAGCAACAAATTGGACTGAGCGATTGTCCCAGTCTCAGCATCAGTTCAAGCATTCCGATCAAGCGTGGCCTGGGTTCTGGGTCTGCTATTTCAGCGGCTATTTTTAAAGCCCTGGCAGCTTATGCTAAATACGCTTACACGACTGCTGAACTCTATGATTTTGTGCAAGCAATAGAAGCAATTTATCATGGGCAGCCCAGTGGCATCGATGCCCAGGTGGTAGCTTATGAGCGCGCGCTTATTTTTAAGCGCGGGCAGGCCCCGCAGTTTTTTCAGCTGCCAGCAGGCTTTGAACTCTTGGTGATTGATACCGGGCCAGCTGCCCCTACCCACGAAGTCGTGAATTGGGTGGCGACTCAAATGCAGCGAGATCCTGAGCGCTATCAAGCCTTGATGCAGCAAATCGGTGCTGTCAGTCAGGAGATCTTTACTGTTTTAAAGGCCATCTCTCAGCTGGATAAAACAGCGTCAGCTAAACGTATAGAAATGTTGCAATTACTCGGCAAGCAGCTAAATCAAAATCAGCTCTTTTTACACGCAATGGGCGTCTCTTCTCAGAATCAGGACGAGTTACTTGCTAGGCTTATTCAGGCGGGCGCCTGGGGCGCAAAGCTCTCAGGTGCCGGGCGAGGAGGGATCTGCCTTGCCATCGGGCCTGATCTCAGTCCGCTTGAAGTCATTTGCGAATCCTTTCAGTATCCGAACTGGCGGGTTCAGTTTTAGTACTTGAAACGTTTTTAAGATATAAGGGTTTTTTTAAGCTCTGATTAATTTGAGGCAAGAATCGCCCTGCATTTGGGGATAAGAGCATGATAGACAAGCTACGGAACCACTCATTTTTAAAGGATGTCTCATGCCTCAAATTCCTTCATCGCCGCAACCGATACAACCCTCAGGCGCAAACTTAAAGCCGGCCGCTCAATCCCCATCGATACTGCCAGAAACTCAACTCATTCAAACCTATATTGTGCAACAAGATAATACCCGTGTGGCCTTACCTGCTGGCCAATCTTTAGCCAGCGTGGATTGGTTGGGTGATGCCGATCAAAATGCGCCTTTGGCTCGCCTGGAAGCCCATTTTGAATTGAGCGATATCGATGGCATCGATCAAAAAAGTAGCTTTGACTTGCAAGGTGAAATGGATCTGACGCTAAAGCTTGAACGCAAGTTGTTTCAGCAAGCGGTTTCTGAAGCCAATAAGAATAATCCGGATTTAAATTTTGGGCTCAGTTTTAATCCTAAAAACAGTACGTATAGCATTCCGGTCAAATATAAAAGTTTTGTAGGTAAAGTTGAAGTCGCTCGCGTTGATATTCGTCCGATGTCAAATGGACGCTTAAAAGTCGAAGTCGGCGGCTTGGCCGGGGGTGCAGCTAGCGTATTGAATGCGTTGTCATTTGGGACTCTGAAATCAGCCGTACAAGATATGATTACGGGCATGAGCAATGATATGGGCTTTAAAGTGCAAGCCAATTCTATCTCCGACTATGTGCTTTCACCTGACATCGAAAACTCTCCCTTGTTTCAAGAAATCGCTTTTGCAGGTGGCGAAACCCTCAAGCTTGAGTCCGTGACTTCCAAAGCGAATTCATTGCTCAGCATGAAAGCGGATACCAATGGCGACTTTACCTTGCGCTTAAAAGATGTCAACGTGGTTGCCTCTTCTCAGACGGGGGGTAAACGGGCTGTCGCTGATGCTGAAGGTGCTGATTCGATTACGATAGATGCCAGCGCTAAGCTTTTTACTGACTATAGCTCTGAAGTCACCAGTAAAATCAATTTGTCACTCAATGTACAAGAATCTGAAAAAGCGGGGTTAAGCCAACGTTTAAAAGGCTTAACAGGTCAAACATTGCCCGTTTCAGGTCAATTGAAAATTGACGATCTGGAGGTTACCACACGACTTAATGCCAAAGGCAAGCCAGTCGCATTTGAAAACTCCTCGGGACATTTGAGTGCCCAAAATTTGTCATTGGATATGGGGTCAACAGCTGTTGACTTGAGCCGTGTTGAGGGCGATTTGGCGCTCAACCAAAGTGGTCATTTGACCCAAATTGGTGGGCGAGATATGAGCCTGGCCGGCACCATCAAAAGCCCCGAAGGCACTCTCAATATCAGCGATTTGAGTTTGTCGGGTAGCCTTAAACACGATGACCGAAAGCCGAATCAGGTTGGCTTCTCTCTGGCTGACGGCCAATCTCTGGCCTTTTCAGGATCTATCCAACAGGGCTCCCAAAAAATGGATATCAAGGGCCTGAATGTTTCCCGAGCTGAATTGCAGACAGATCTGGCCACAGGTAAGTTAGAGCTCAAGGGCGCCAATAGTGAGAATCCCCGTGCCAGCCTTCAGTCATTGACGATGCCAGGCACAAATATCAAGAATCTACAATTATCAGGGACGCTTTCCGCTGACTTAAACTCAGGTTCAGTCGAAATGAATGCACGCAATGTTTCATTTACGGGGCAAATGCAAGACTTTAAGCTGAGTAAATTCTCTGGGGGCGGTAAGCTCAGTTTTGATCCCAGTGGTCAGTTAAAAATGCGCGAAGGTAGCTTTGATCTGGCGGGCTCAGGCCCAGGCATAGAAATCAAACAGCTCAAAGGGAGCGGTAATTTAGATGCCAATTTAAACACTGGCAAATTAACACTCAATGCCCGAAGTATCTCATTGGCAGGCAAATTTCAGGACTTTAATCTGACTGCTCTCAAAGGTTCAGGCAAAGTTGCTTTTGATCCTGCTTCTGGTTTGAGCTTGCGTGATGGCAGCTTTGATCTCACAGGCGAAGTTCAGGGCGTCAAACTTGAAACTTTGAAAGGCAAAGGCAGCGCAGACATCAGCTTAGAGGGTCAAGTGAAATTGCATCAGGTCAAAGATCTTGAGCTGGTCACAGATCAAGGAATCAGCTTACGTGGCGATTTCTCTGGTGAAATTAACCCGACGGGCTACACCGTTCAAACCCTGAGTGATAATGCTCGCTTAGATTTGGACCTACCGGGCTTTCAATTAAAAGATCTGGCGGTTCAGGGCAAAGTTGAAATGGATGCTGCCGGCCAGAATTTGCGTTTCTCAGGCACGGGCGATCAAAACCTGAAATTGGGATCCGGTCGAATTGGCGACCTGGAACTTAAGAATGTCAGTCTCAATGGCCAGCTTGAATATACTCCTGAAGCCCTGGTCTTTAGTCCTCAAAATGGTCAATTGACCGCTTCCGGTAAATTGGGTGAAGTCGATTTTTCACAAATTAAAACTGATCAGCCGGTACAATTTGATATGAAAAAGCAAGAATTACGCTGGACCGGTGAAACCAGCGGCAGTTTACCAAAGCATGGTATCGAATCCTTTAAAACTTCAGGGCCAGTGCAATTGACTGTGCGTCAAAATGGCGACCTGGCTTTTCAAACCAATGGCAGCAAATTGAGCGCTACTCTGGGTCAGATCAAACTGGATCAGCTGGAAACCCATGGCACAGTTGTCTTTAATCCCAATACAGGTGAACTTCACTTTGAAGGCGAAGATGGAAAAGGCCTGCAGCTCAAAGGCAATTTCAATGGCCGCCCGCTGGATATTAGTTCCAGTGGCAAGATACTGATTGCTGAAAAGTCTGACCGTTTTGAGATTACGGGAGCAGGTATTCAGCTCAAAGGCCTGGTAGATGGCTTTACCTTATCAAACCCTGAGGGCGCAGGCGCCCTGGAAGGCAAAGTCTCGGTCAAAAAAGACTTCTCTGGCTTTGAATTACAAGATCTCAATTTTGGCTTCCAGGTTGATGATATTGGCGTTAGCAATCAAGGTGGCACAATCAAGTCGACCCCAGAAGGTATCGAAATCCAAATGCATGGCAAGATGGACATTAACCGTGAGCAAATCGGTAAATTGGTACAAAAACTTTCTCAACGGGCTGACTTTGGTGAACAGTTTAAAGCCGGTCTTAATCAAATGGATCAGGGGCTGGATGCGGCTTTTGTTGATTTTGAAAATGCCGACTTAAACTTTGAGAACCTCAAAATCCTGATCGATCCCCAAACGGGCATGAAATCATTTTCGCTCGAAAACCGCACAGAAATTGACAATGCCCGCATGCAAGTTGAATTGAATGGTAAGAAAATGACTTTGCCAATGGGCAAAGTTGAATGGGATGCAGATGTTCAGGGCTCACCAGGCAAAGTGGAAGTACATGACGGGCAATTGCGTTTCTCATTAACCGAAGATTTACGCGAAAAATTGGCTGATGAAGCCGAAAAAATGCTGGAAGACGGTGGTCTCAAAAAAGTTGAGCTGGAAATCTTACCCAATGGCAAAGTCAATGTGCTCAATGCCACCGTCAATCGCAAAAAATTAAACATCAATGCTTCCCTGGAACTGAGTACTCGAATTGTGGATAATCAATTGGAAGTTTCGCTAGATAAACTTAAACTCAAAAACTTCTTGTTTAATGTTGTCAGTAAAGTCATTGATGCCCCAGACAAAGTCGCTGATGAAGTCGATGTCATGATGAAAGAGCAGGAAGTTAAATACCAGCGTCGAAATCGCAAAGGTGAGGCAGACCCTGAGTCGGGTCGGGTCTTCTCAATTGACCTGGCAGCCCTGCTGAAAAGGATTGACCCCGGTGTAAAGCTTGAAAATGCGATCTTGAGCCCTGAAGGCCAGGTGCAAATCGATTATTCCTTTGCGCGTGAAATGAAATAGTCTCTGATACCAAATGACCGAATTCAAAATCTGTTGGTGTGGTGGGTTTTCTAAGCAGATCTGTGGCTTGAGTTTCTTTTTTTTGCAACAAAATTGATCTTACCAAAAATGCTTTCAATAGCCCAACAGGAAAACTCTAATGATTTGAGTTCTGCTTAGGAACAGTTAGAGTCGAGCTTGGACAGTCCCGTGTGAAACCGACTCGCATTATGGTTAAGCTCGAGGGCTCTGTTAGCTAATTTTAAAATAAATTCAAGATTAATAATTAGAGAGTACAATAGCTATATCAAGGGTTGCTAAGGGTTTTGAAAATTGTTATCCAAATCAAGTGTTTTATCTGATCCTTCTTTATATATTGTTGCCATTGGGGCTTCAGCAGGTGGATTGGAAGCCCTGAGAGAATTACTCTCCCATTTCCCGGTTCAAATCGAAAATCTCGCAATCATAATTGCCCAGCATTTAAGTCCCAACCATCGCAGTCACTTGTCCGACTTGCTCGGGC
>JBBKWI010000167.1:0-4464 GCA_037968875.1 Candidatus Sericytochromatia bacterium
TTGGCAAAGAGCTGACAACGCTGCTGCACAAAGGCGTCCCAATCGAGAGCAAAAGCGGCGTCATTTGAAGCCGGTTGCGAGTGTAATTGTTGGATCAATTGCCCGATAGACTTTACAAAATCAGTCTGCTGCGCGGGAGACATTTGGGGCCAGACCTCTCCGACAGACTGTCCTGGCAAGCGTGACATCAGCAAATAATCGGATTGCTCAAAACGTCCGGTATCGAGCAATTGGGGGGCGGGGATCTCCAGGTTTTGAAAGTGCTGTATACCGCCCCGTTCACGGGGAAACTCGGTGGGCCAGAGGGGATCAAAGAGCTTAAAGACTTCTGTTTCTGAGCGGTAGACAATGGCCGAACCCGTACGGCAACGCTCAAACTGGCTGGGATCGCGATCTAAACCGGGTAAGACCGCTGCCAGAACCTGCTCCCAGAGGGCTTGATCCAGAAAGTGTTTGCGATAATCTGCGTGGTCTTTAAAAAGGGGAATCAGTGGCATGGGCTGTTAGCTCCTCAGAGGGGGATCATCTGTTTCGTCGTGGAGACTTGTTCACTCAGGGTGCCTTCATTATAACGTTTTTGGCTACTGGCGTAGGAGGTGCGCTATCGCGACGCCAGGCTGAGGCCTTGTTGCCTCAGTTGTCAGCTTTCAAATGTGAAGCTGAGTCTGCTATTATCTCAAGATGCAAACCCCTTTAACGATTGGTCTGGTGCAGTACAATACGGGCTTTCGGCATTATTTGCCGTACTCAATTGGGCTTTTGCAAGCCTATCTGCAAGCCCAGGACCCCCAGCGCTATCAATTTTTGCTGCCGCGCTGCCAGGTTCAGCGTCTGAGCTTAGAGCTGGATGCCCTGGTGGAGGCTGATGTGGTGGGCTTTTCGGTCTATGCCTGGAATATTGAGCGCTCTTTGAAGCTCGCACAAGAGCTCAAACAAGCCCAATCTGAGGTCTTGATTGTTTTTGGGGGCCCACAGGTGCCGGACCACAGTGCTGAATTTTTAAAGTCTCATGCTCAGGTCGATCTGTGTGTGCATGGCGAAGGCGAGTCCGTCTTTGCTGAACTGCTCTCGGCCTTCGAAGCCCAGGGCCATCAGGCCGATTGGTCTCGCGTTGCTAGCCTGAGTTGGCGTGGGGCAGATGGCAGCTATCAACAGTCGCCACGTGCCAGCCGCAATCGGGATTTGCCTGATTTGCCCTCGCCCTATCTCAGCGGGGTCTTTGATCCGTTGATGGCGGCCTGGCCCGAGCTGCGCTGGTCGGCACTCTGGGAAAGCAATCGGGGCTGCCCTTTTACCTGTACTTTTTGTGATTGGGGCTCTGCTACAGCTGCCAAAGTCAATCGCTTTGATTTGCCTCGGCTATTGGCTGAGTTGGACTGGTTTAGCGAGCACCAGATCGAGCAGGTTTTTTGTTGTGATGCCAATTTTGGGATGCTCAAGCGTGATCTGGAACTGGCCCAATATGCTGTCAGCAAGCATCAAATCAGCGGCTTCCCACAAGCTCTGGCGGTGCAAAATGCCAAAAACGTTTCTGAGCGCACTTTTGAAATTCAGCTTTTATTGGCTCAGTCCGGGTTGGACCCTTATGCCACGATTTCTTTTCAAAGCCTACATGCGCCGACCCTGGCTGCTTCGGGCCGTGCTAATATTTCGCTGTCTGACTTCCAGAGCTTGCATGCTCGTCTGCGCCAGCAGAATGTGCATACCTATAGCGATTTGATTTTGGGTTTGCCCGAAGAAAGCTATGACTCTTTTGTGGCGGGCTATTGCCAGCTGATCGAAAACGGCCAGTACCATTCAATCAATCTTTTTACGGTCGACATTCTTCCCAATGCGCCGATGGCGGCTCCCGCTTATCGCGAGCGCTATGGTCTCGAAAGCGTGGCTGTGCCCAGTGTGGCCTTTAACACGCCCGTTCGTGAAGACCCGGATGGGATCGTTGAATACCAGCATTTGGTGATTGCGACCGAGACTCTGCCGCGTCCAGAGTGGCTGCGGGCCCGTAGCTTTGCCTGGCTGACGGAGCTCTTATTTTTTAAGCCCGGCCTGATTCGGATTCCGTTGATGCTCTTACATGCCAGTGGTCAAAGCCTACGTCAGGTCCTCGAAAAGTTGGCAGAACCGACAGAGCAAACTCCGGTCCTGCAAGGCGTGGTGGCGGCTATTCGTCAGCATGCCCAACAGGTGCAAGGGGGCCACAGTGAACATTTTCCGGTGCGTAATCGCCAGGGGCAGCTAATCTGGAAGGGGGTTTATGACGGGGTTTTGCAAGCCTTGCTGCAACAGCGCCAACTGGGGCCGCTCTATGCTGAGCTAGAAGCTCTGCTAGCGCCTTTTTTTGCAGCCCAGGGATTGGCTACAACCGTTCTGGACGATGCGCTTTTCTTTAGCTCTAGCTTTGTGTTTTTGGGGCAAGAGCAAGATTTGCCAGGGCTCGATTACCAGACCCATTGGAATGTCTGGGAAGTCTATCAGGGAATGCTGATGGCCCAGACCGTCGAACTGGTGCCTCAGCGGGTACACTTTAGCAAGCCCTGGGCCGGTAGCCCGTATCGGCTGCAACAAAGACGTTAACGAATGCGCAGAAGGAGATTTGAAATTGATTCAGCGATGGGTATCCCCGGTTTTGGTATGGGTGACTTTGTTTCTCAATGCTTGTGGCTGGAGCTTGCAGCAACAAATGCCGACTGAACCCCAGCAGCCAAGTCAACTAGCGCTGCAGGTTGCTGCCTTGCCTGGTGGCCTCGATAATCGCCTGGTTTTGCATAGCAATAACCCGGAACGGATTGAAACCTCAGGGGTTTTGCTCTCGACCCGCATGCAAGCTGGCGACGCCTTTTTGAATCAAGCCTTGCAAGGTGAGTTTGGGCTCTTTTTACATCATATAGCCCGCACCCCGGTGCTCAGTGGTGAGCAAATCTATCTTGGGCTGGTGGCCAGTCGGCCTGTTGAGAGTGCGTCCGAAAGCGTTGCGCTGGAGCTCTTGCGTGGCAATACATTCTTGACTCGACCTGACGCGCCTTTTGTGGCTTTGCCGCCACTGCAAGACAATCCCAAAGGGCAAGTTTATGCGGGTCCTGGCGATCGCCTGGCCCTGGCTGAAGTCAAGCAAGCATCGAATCTCAATCCGACCCAGTGGCAGATCTCCGAGCCCCATTTATTGTATAGCTGGCCCTTGCCGACCAATCCGCTCTTGCTGGTCCAGCAGGACAATGCTTTGAGTGGCTTGCTGCATTTTCGTAGCAGCCAGGATCTGGATCTGAGTCTGGTGGCCATCAAAGCCAATCACCCTCCCGAATTGGCCGATTATCTCAAGCTTTTAGCGCAAGGTCAACGGGCCGGGCCAGCTGAAGCCAGCGCCACCCTTTATGACCCGCAGCAGCCGCTTGCTGGCGGCAGCTTTCGCTATGGTCGTGTCGCCGGTCTGGTGCAAGGTCGGCAATGGCAGGGGCAAATTCAGCTGGCTCCGGAACAAATCAGCCAACTCGATAACGGGATCGCCCTGGCCTGGCCGGTGGCTTCGCTTTATCTCAAACGCTATGACAGTGGCCAAAACCAAAGTGCTGCGGTGCTGAAACGCTTGCCCGGTGCTGCAATTGAATCTCAAGGGAATTACGGGGTACATTACCGAGTCGAGCTGGTGCTGCCTGCCAGCGAAAAGTCCCGGCGCTACCGCCTGACTCTGGCTCAGCCGCAGTCTGTTAAAGCTGGCAAGGCTGTCTTTTTGACGCCACCCGCTACCCAGGTGACTTTTCGTGGTTCACTCCAGTTGAGCGAAAGCCTCTCTGATTCAGCCACTCCAAAGCAAACGACGACCCATCTCGTTTTGCACGCTGGCGAGCGCCCAGCCCCTTTCTGGCAACACACCCTGCCAGCAGGGACTTCAGGCTCTATTTTATTAGAGTGGGTGTATCCACCGGATGCCACGCCGCCTCAGCTTTTATTATTGGAGTCTGAGGCGTTGTTGCTCCCATAAGCAGCAGAGAGCCTCCAGACGCTCAGTATGCGTTTGTTGTTCCAAGCCTGGCAAGGAACGAAACCGCTCAGCCGTAATAACCTCACTGTGGTTGAAAAAGCAGAGTATTTGAACAGATATAATAATAATGGCAAGATTATGAGTGAACAGGAGCAGGTGGTTTCCTTAATTTAAGAAAACCCTGGGCTTAAGGTGCAAGCTGCTCATAAACAGCTTAAGGGTGAAGAAAAGCTTGTTAAGGAAAAGATGGCCAGTGTACGCTTGCCTGGTGCCGTGAAGTCTGATTTGGAAACCCTGGCCAAAGAAAAAGAAATGCCCGAGAAAGAATTTACTCAGGCATTTCTAGAAGCTGCTTTAGTGGCTTATAAGAATGGTAAGTTAAGGATTTGATTTAACTAGCATACTGATGAATGAATTGAATGATTTTGCTACAAGGTAAGGTTGTCGCTTTATATCTATATATCCCTTATAATAGAAATATATAGATC
>JBBKWI010000168.1:0-16837 GCA_037968875.1 Candidatus Sericytochromatia bacterium
GCCGGTGGCCGTGACCATTTTTTGATAAAGCGGTGACCAGGGCGTAATATTGAGATCACCAATCAGGATCCAGGAGCCAGGACGCTGTTGGATATACTTGCTCACCGCCTGCATCTGCTGATGGCGCAGTACAAAGGCCTGGCTGCGATTGGCAGATTCCGGATGCACGATCAATAATTCAAAATTATGACCAGGCGCATGGAGTTCTAAATGCATTGCGGGCGTATTGTCGACCCCCAGCATATTGCGTTGGGGTTTCCCCAGGGGGAAACGGCTCCAGACGGCCATATCGCGATTGGTCATTAGCTGATGTGATAAATTAAAATAAGCATAGGGATAGCTGCGTTTTAATGCTTGCATTTGCTGGATATATTCTGGGTTGGCTTCTTGCAAAATCACCAGATCAGGTTGTTCAGCTAATATTTGATGCTTAAAGTCTTCGCCATGATTATTATAAAGCGAGGGGTTAAAGAAATAGATCCGCAGCGGCAGTCGCTTGGCTGATTTGGAAACGGTTTGCGGCAGATACCAGGGACTGAATTCAACGCCATTAATGCCTAAGACACACAGACCGAGCACAACCCATTTGAATTGACGGCAGATCAAGAGCAAGAGTGTTAAGGCCAGCAAAAGCAAAGCCCATTGTGGCTTAAAATGGCCAGCCAGCTCTAACACGAAAAGCTGATCGCCGCCCCAATTTGCCAGGCTTAGCCCGGCAGCAATAAACAAGGCCAGTTTTAAGCTATTTAAGATCCAACGAATAATCATAAGCTTTAGTCAGTTACCAGTAGCCAGCGAACTTTGCATACTCCAAAGCCTGCAACAAATTCGTTTGCAAAAGCAAGTAAATCTGGAGCGGTTTGTCGTGTTGCTGGCAATAAGTAAATCAGGCGCTGGTTCATGGAAGCCCTTCGTTAAACTGCTTCATTATACCTGTCTACGTCAGTCGTCTGCCAGATACCATAAAACATACGGATTAATACATTCTCTTGACGTGCTAAAATACCAGCACTTCAACCCTATAACCAGAGAGAATTTAGCCATGAGCTCGCGCGATCCCAGTCTTTATACCCCCATGATCCAACAGTTTTTAGAAGTCAAAAAGCAATATCCAGGAACCCTCTTGCTCTACCGCATGGGCGATTTCTACGAAACCTTTTTTGAAGATGCCGAAACCGCTGCCCGTGAGCTGGAAATCACCCTGACCAGCCGGGAGGGGGGTGGCAATCAACGCATCCCAATGGCTGGTGTGCCGCATCATTCACTGGAAAACTATTTACCTAAACTGATCCAAAGAGGGTTTAAAGTCGCGATCTGTGAGCAAATGGAAGCCCCCCAGCCAGGTAAGCTGGTACGGCGTGAAGTGGTGCGTGTGGTTACACCAGGTACTTTGCTAGAAGGAACCCTGCTGAACGAGAAAAAGCCCAATTACCTGGGGGCTGTCTATAAGCACCGCCAGGGTTATGGCCTGGCCTATGTCGATATCTCGACCGGCGATTTTCGCTTAACGCAGCTCACCGGAGAAGACGCCGAAGATTTGCTGCGTCGTGAAATCGCGGGGCTGGAGCTAGCAGAGCTTATTTTGCCCAGCAAAGAACCCTGGCAAGAAGTCGCCATCCAGACCACTGAATGGGCCTCCTGGGTAGAAGACGGCAGTCTTGACCCGGCGATTGTCAGCTGGGAAGCCCATATGGCTTTTGATTTGAAGCCTGCCAGCGAGCGACTCAAACGCCATTTTGGTGTGGTCTCGCTTGAGAGCTTTGGCTGTCATCAGATGCCGCTAGGCGTCGCCGCTGCGGGTGCGATCTTACATTATCTCAGCCATACCCAGATGTCAGCCCTGGGTCAGATTCAGTCGCTGCACACTTACCAATTGTCTCAGTTTATGATCCTCGACAAAACCACACGACGCAATTTAGAACTCTCAGAAACCTATCGCGATGGCCAATTTCGAGGCTCGCTGCTCTGGGTTTTAGATAAAACGGCTACAGCCATGGGCGGACGTTTGCTCAGAGACTGGTTGATTCATCCCTTGCTCGACCTGGCTGCGATTCAAAGCCGTCAGAATGCAATTGCCGAGCTGATCGCTCAAGACAGTCTACGAGAAGATTTACGTCTGGCTTTAGACGGCATTCGCGACATCGAGCGCCTGGCTGCTCGAATTGCCACCGAAGCAGCGAACCCCCGTGAATTACGTTCGCTGGCAGAATCGCTGAAGCGTTTACCTGCCCTGGCTTATTTGCTCTCAAATACAGTCAGCCCTTTGTTTCAGGATTTGCGAGTCAGTCAGCCAGAACTGCAAGAATTGGCCGATCATCTCTTGAGCAGTTTGGTGGAGTCTCCGCCCCTTAAAATTCAGGAAGGCGGCATTTTTAATGATGGCGTACAAGCTGAGCTAGACGAGCTCCGTCAACTCTTGCGCGGGGGCAAAGATTGGATCCAAGATCTCGAAAATAGCGAACGAGAACGTACGGGTGTCAGAACGTTAAAAGTGGGCTTCAATAGAACCTTTGGCTATTATATTGAAATGACCCATGCCAATCGTGAGCAGGTGCCTGAGGACTATATTCGTAAGCAAACCCTGACCAATGCCGAGCGTTATATTACCCCCAAGCTCAAAGAAAAAGAAGTTGCTGTGCTCAATGCGGACGAACAAATGAAGCAATTGGAATACAAACTCTTTGCCGCTCTGCGTGACCAACTCAAGTCAGAGGTGGCTGGATTTCAAAACCTGGCCCGCCAAATCGCCAGTCTGGACGTCCTGACATCACTGGCTGAAATCGCTGTCAGTGGACGCTATGTGCGTCCCGAACTCGTCAATGAACCGGTGCTAGATATCAAAGGGGGCCGCCATCCGGTGATCGAGAAAACCCTGGCCGCTGGCTATTTTGTGCCCAATGATACACAGCTCGATCAGGAGCAGCAATTGGTGATCTTAACGGGCCCCAATATGTCAGGCAAATCATCGTATATGCGTCAGATTGGTTTGATTGCTCTCCTGGCTCAAATCGGATCTTATGTACCTGCTGAAAGCGTGCGCCTGGGCATTTGTGATCGTATTTTTACCCGTGTTGGAGCGATGGACGATATTGCCACCGGCCAAAGTACGTTCATGGTCGAAATGATGGAAACCTCGAATATTTTACACCATGCCACGGCGCGTTCATTGGTGCTATTAGACGAAATTGGCCGGGGCACAAGCACTTTTGATGGGGTTAGCATTGCCTGGTCTGTCTCGGAATACATTGCCCGCGAGATTGGCTGCCGTACCTTATTTGCTACCCATTATCACGAACTCAATCGATTGGCAGAACTGATCCCGAATGTGGTCAATTTTCAGGTTTCTGTGCAAGAAAACCCTGATGGCATTGTCTTTTTACATAAGGTCGTTCCCGGGGGGGCCGATCGCTCTTATGGGATCGAAGTCGCTCGCCTGGCTGGCTTGCCGCCACAAGTGCTGAGCCGTGCTCGGGATTTACTTAGCGATATTGAGCGCCGTAGCCGGATCCAGTCGGGCTTGATGAAAAAGGCCGAACGCTCTGGCTTGCAAGTGGCCGAAGCGGTGCAGCAATTGAGTATCTTTGGGGAATAAGCAGTCCGACGTAAATCCCAGTTTAAGCTTTGCTAAAGGGCAACGAAGACAAGCCTTTCAAATGCTACAATAATTATCCTATAAATTGATGAGGAAGCTCTGCCGCTATGTCTGATGAATCCTGGAAAGAAAAACTGCACAGTGAAAGCAGTCGCGATATCAAATCCGCGCTGGATTATTTTACCAATCATCTCGACGAAGCCATAGAGCATCAGCAACGTATTTCTGTGCTGCGTCAGTTCAGCGAAGATCATGCTGGCATGGGAGCCGTGCAGGTCGAAGTGGCCGCTATCATTCTTTATAATCAACTGACCTTTAAGCCGGGTGGTTAAGACTTCAGTAAGCGATTACAAATAGAGATAACAAAGCGGCCCTGGAATCATTTCCAGGGCCGCTAGTTTTTAATTTGTTTACTTAGACAAAAAGTCAGCTGCAACCCAACCGATACGTCCATCCGCCAGGCGGATTTTGTACCAATTATAGCCTTCTTTTTTGGTGGCTGAAGTCGTCAATAAGGTGACTGCCGTGCCTTCGTCTGCCTGCATCAAAAGCCCTGCCGAGAGGCTGGGGTCTTTGCGAATATTGACATTGTCGCCTTTGATATGACGCAAAGCCGAGGCCGTTGCAGTGGCTGCTGGAGCGCTTGAACCCAGAAACTGAGTGACTAACCAGCCTTTGCTGCCATCATCCGCCTGAATATGTTGCCAGACATAGCCACCGGCTTTGACCGGCGCATCATTCAGCATCACCACACGGGTGGGACTAGACAGTTGATTTACAATTTTGCCATCGGTTGTGGGGCTAGAACGGATATTGACACCCGTTCCCGTGACATAGGCGTAGCGAGTTTTGCTCGCAGCTGGCGTCGGCACCGAGGCACCTGGCGCCACCATATTGGAGGTTGTTTTGCTGGCTAGCAAAAAATCATTGGCAATCCAGCCGGTTTGACCATCTTCGAGTCGAATTTTATTCCACTGATAGCCATCAGCTTCAATCGAGCGCTCTGATAACAGTATCACCGGTGCATTCGACATGGCTTGTGTCACCAGAGTGCCATTGACCGAAGGCGAGCGGCGGATATTGACCCGGCTGCCTTTGACATAGCGGGTGCCAAATGTTTGGGCATTGCTGCTATTGGTGTTGGTGCTGGGTGAAGTTGGCAAGCTGCTTGTTGATGGTTTGACCGAAGACAAAGATGTATTGATCAAATTGGCTGCTACCCAGCCGACTTTGCCTTCAGAGGTGCGCACTTTGCTCCACTGATAACCATCGGCTTCATAGCCTTTGTCCAGGAGTAGTTCAACGGAGCTGCCATGATTGAGTGTGGTCAAAGACTCTGAGTAGAGATAAGGTGATTGACGCAAATTAACTTTTTCGCCGATCACAAAACGCTGATTGCCTTTGCCAATCGGAGGAGGTGTAATCTGAGGGCCGGGCGTTTTGCGATCTCCCAGGGCTTGTTTCCATTGGGATACTTTTTCCTGAATCGCGGAATTATCTCTGGCATCCGGTGCGGTTTGGATCAAATTGATCGCTTCTTGATATTTGCCCTGATATGCCAGCAGCGACGATTGTTCAATCAAGTCTTGAGAGACTTTGGCTGTGGTGCTACCTTGTATCAACCCTTGCCATTTTTTCTCCATAACTTCAATTTCAGCATCAAGGGGCGTGCTGCGAGGAGCTTCAGACAAAAGCTTCAAGGCCTTTTCATACTCTTCGTTTTGAGCAATATTCATGGCTGAATAAAACTTGAGTCGGGCTTCTTTATAAGGGCCCACAAAAGGATGGGTGCGATCCAAACGCAAGACGTTTTCGTAAGCGATTTTGGCTTCTTCTGCCCGTGCAAATTTGGTATAGAGTTGAGCCAGCGCGACGTGAGCTTTTAAAAGTTCAGGGTCGACTTGTGTGGCTTGTAAATAAAAACTAATCGCTTCTTGCTCCTTGCCCTTGGCTTCGAGAGCCTGAGCATAGGTATAGAGGCCTTCAGCATTATCTGAAGCCGGGGCATCAGGTAGTTGTGTGGTCACACCTGTTGCTTGTGGGTCAGGGGTTTCTTTGGATTGATTGCTAGCACAGGCGCTTAGTAAAGCGACCGAACTTAGCATTAGGGCCAGAGCCTGTTTAGAAATACTCATGCTTTTACCTCCCAGATATCGCCAGAATAAAGCAATTTTTTGAGATTGCCCTGGCCTTTTTTGAGTTTGACATCTTCAACTTGTTGGTGCAATTGCTGATCATAGGTGGGGCCTTCAACGGCCCGGAAGACACCGATCGGCGTCGGGAAGTCCGGCGCACGCATACGGCTTAAGAAATAAGCCAGGGTTGGCTCAGTTGCTTTTTCGTCGTGTACCAAAATATCGGCTTCAGTAATGCCGTTTTCGCCCAGGGTCACGACTTCAGGTGTGATGCCATTCAAGCGAATGCCCTTGTTGTTTTCGGCACCAAATAACATTGGTTTGCCGTGCTCTAAACGCAATTGGTGATCTGCTTTGCTTTCGCGATTGGTGGTCCATTCATGGGCGCCGTCATTGAAGATCACGCAGTTTTGCAAGATCTCAATCACGGAAGTGCCTCTGTGGGCCGTGGCTCGTATCATGATTTCTTGCAGGTACTTGGGGTCTGAGTCCAGTGCGCGGGCAAAGAAAGTGGATTCTGCACCGATCGACAAACTGGCTGCTGAGAAATTGCGATCGAGGGAGCCATAGGGTGAGGACTTGGTCACCAGGCCGGCTGGACTGGTGGGTGAATATTGGCCTTTGGTGAGACCGTAGATCTCATTATTAAACAGCAATAAATTGATGTCGATATTGCGACGGATAGCATGAATATAATGATTGCCACCGATCGAGAGCGAGTCGCCATCGCCTGAGACCATCCAGACCGAGAGCTCTGGATTAATCAGTTTTAGACCGGTTGCAATGGCAGCTGCTCGGCCATGAATCGTGTGAAAACCATAGGTCGACATATAGTAAGGGAAGCGTGATGAGCAGCCGATCCCTGAAACAAAGACGATCTTTTCTTTGGGGATCCCCAATTTAGGTAAGACCGACTGGACGGCATTTAAAATAGCATAATCACCACAGCCGGGGCACCAGCGGACCTCCTGATCAGAAGTAAAGTCTTTTTTGCTTAAGGTTTTGGTGTCTGACATTAATTTTCTCCCTGGGCCAGCAGTGCATCAATCGCACTCTTGATTTCGCGAATCTTAAAGGGCTGACCCTGAATTTTGTTTAACTGTTCAATTTCAGCATCAAAGCTGAATTTTAAGATCTTAGCCAGTTGGCCTAAGTTGAGCTCAGGTACCAGAATCTTACGGTAATTGCCCAACAAGCTGCCCAGGTTTTTAGGGAAGGGACTCAGATGGGTTAAATGGGCGTGGGCCACGGATTTTCCTTCTCTTTGGCATTCGCTGACAGCTGAAAAGACCGAACCATAAGTCCCGCCCCAGGAAATCACCAGTAAATCGCCTTCAGTCGGTCCGACGACTTTTTGCTCAGGCAAGAACTCAGCGACCCGCATCAATTTTTCTTCGCGGATCAAACTCATGGTTTCATGGTTTTGGGGATCATAAGAGACATTGCCGGTTTCGTTTTGGCCTTCTAAGCCGCCAATGCGGTGTTCAAAGCCCGGCATTCCCGGAATCGCCCAGGAGCGCGCCAAAGACTCTTCGTCCCGCTGATAAGGCTGATAGGTACTCGGGTCACTCGGACGGCGAATCGGAATACTTTCAAAGCTATCGGGGTCGGGCAGCTTCCAGGGGCCGGTGCCATTGGCGATATAGCCATCGGAAAGCAGCACCACCGGCATCATAAAGCGAATCGCCAGTTCTACAGCCTGGCGAGCCACATCAAAGCAGTCTGTCGGACGTGAACAAGAGATCACACAGATCGGTGATTCGCCATTGCGACCATACATCACCTGTAAGAGATCCGATTGCTCGGTTTTGGTGGGCATGCCCGTTGAAGGGCCCGCTCGTTGCACATCAATCACAATCAGGGGCAGTTCGGTTTTGACAGCCAGACCCATGGCTTCAGCTTTGAGGGCGATACCCGGGCCTGAGGTCGAGGTGACTGCTAATCCGCCACCATAAGACGCACCGATTGCCGCGCAAACGGCTGCGATTTCGTCTTCGGCCTGAAAGGTCAGTACGCCGTATTCTTTGTGCTTAGATAGCTCATGCAAAATATCACTGGCGGGAGTAATCGGGTACGTGCCCAAAAACAAAGGCAGGCCAACTTGTTTGCAGCCGGCAATCAAGCCCAGCGCCAGCGCCTGGTTGCCTGAAATACTACGATAGGTTCCCGGCTCAATCACGGCGGGTTTGATTTCAAATGAGGAAGGAATTAAATCGGTGGTGTAGGCATAGTTATACCCTGCTTGCAGTGCCATTTTATTGGCCTGAGCCAAAAGTGGTTTGCGGGCAAATTTGCGCTCGACCCATTCTTGAGTGGGCTCCAGCGGGCGGCCATACATCCAGTACATCATGCCGAGGGCGCAGAAGTTTTTACAGCGGGTTTTGGATTTATTATCGAGATCAAGTTCAGCCAGGGCGTTTAGGGTCAGCTTGGTGATATCGACTTCGACCACACGGTAGCCGACCAGGCTGCCATCATCGAGGGGGTTGGTGTCGTAGCCGGCTTTGCTCAGATTACGTGTCGTAAAGCTAGAAGTGTCTACAAAAATCGTACCGCCTCTGGGGACCATGGGCAGATTGACTTTGAGTGCTGCTGGATTCATGGCAACCAGAATATCCGGGTCATCGCCAGGAGTGTGGATGTCCACATTGCCGATTTGCACCTGAAAGCTTGAGACACCGGGCAGTGTGCCCGCTGGGGCGCGGATTTCAGCAGGGAAGTCAGGGAAAGTAGATATGTCGTTACCGACAATAGCCGAGGTATTGGTAAATTGGGAGCCTGTGAGCTGCATTCCGTCACCGGAGTCACCAGCAAAGCGGATGGTGACCCGATCAAGTTCAACGTGTGATTTGGTAGTCATGAAATTTCAACCTTTGTGCTTGCGGCAAAATCGCTAAAAAAAGTCAGCAAATCAATGGATTTTGCCCTTTAAAATTCGCATACATTATAGCACTATTATTGCATACAAATACGGCATTCCCCCCTGATTTAGCTTATTTTTTGGCTGTCTATTCAGAGCCAGAGAATCTGAGCAAAGAAAAAGGTGGAGCCGAAGCTCCACCCAGCAACAAGAAGTTCAATTAGCCAGCAATGGCTAGCATTACCATACAGAACGGGCTATTGTGAGTTGTTCATTCCTGCATATTTTTCGATCAGACGGATCATCAGAGCATTTAATTTTTCGACTTGATGCTCGCCAATCGTAGGCTCAATATGTCCGCCACCAATGCCACTGTCGTCGGTCAAGAAAACATATTCCCCACCGGTGCTGATCGCCAGGCTGCGCATCAAGAACTCTGTCGCCTTGTCGACGCCGCTGGAAGCCACCGGGATGATCCGAATGCCTTTTTTGCGGGCTGACTCAGTCAGGGCTTGCAATTGTTCACGCACCTGTTTGTTTTGGTGGGGCGGTGCGTCGAGCACCAGAAACAAAAGACGGGCACGGGCGCTGGTCTGCCACTGGTGTTCCTGGATGGCATCAGCCAGAGCTGACTCTACGGCTTCGGGGTAATCGCCACCGCCACCAGCAGACTGGGCGCTCAGTTGTTGTTGCACCAGGCTAAAATCACTTGTGAAAGGGAAGGGGCGCACCAGATATTCGTCACCTTGATCTTTGTAAAAATTGGTGCTGGCCCGTAAATTCAATTGCTGATTGTTGGCCTTAACTGTTTTCAAGACATTCTGCAGTTCTGTTTGTAAAAAGCTGAGTTCGTCACCCATTGAGCCGGTGGTGTCGATGCTGAGCAGAATATCGACTTGATTGGCTGGAGCCACGCCGGTGCTTTCTAGGATCAGCGGTTTCAAGTCTTTTTGTACGGGAATTTCGATGTCACTTTGTAAAAGCTGGTCAGCCTGGTCTCCTTTGTAGAGTGTGAAGGGCCCTTGCTGGCTCTGATTATGCAAATTAATAAAGAAATCACTCTGCCCCAGCATATTGGTGCGGCTTTGACCTACTAAATTTCCCTGCACATCTTTCAGGCTGAGCAATTGATCGCCCAATGCTTGCTCGGCTTGTTGCAAACTCACTGCAATCCGGCGGGTGGGGTTGATATTCCAGGCTTTGACTTCGTCATACCAGGGCGATTGCATCAAATTGAGCCAGAAGTCCCAATGGTTCAGATCACTCCAGCTACCAGCGGTTAATAAGCCTGCGCGGGCTTGCTCTGGACTCACTGCAGAAGGTGTGGCGCTGGGCATTGCTGTAGGTGCCATCGTTGGAGAGGTACTGGGAGCTGTTTTATCTGAAGAGTCGACGGACGAAATATCTGAGGTCGCACTTGGAGCCGGGGTGCCCGAAGCGCTCGGGAAAGCCGTTGCACTGGCGCTGGGTGCGGCTGTCGGGGCTGAAGTGGGTTCGGCTGTCGCTTGCGCTGTTGGAACCGATCTTGGCGCGGAAGTCGCTGCTGGTTTGGAAGTCGCTGCTGGTGTGGGGGAGCTGGGTGTTGGTCCGCAAGCCGTGATCACGGTGCTCGCCATACTCAGGCCCAATAGGGTTAAGCGAATGCTTTTGGAGTGGATCTCTTTTTTGCTGAAGCGTCTTGTCTTGTTTTTCATGATTTTCCTCTGATGTGATTACTTACTATTTAATATACTATATGCTTACTAATTTGTAAATAGTTTTCTTGGTTTTTTTTTATTCGTGAAATCGCTTTCGAAATAAGGCTTACCGTTCCCCCGATTGTCAAGAGTAGGGATTTACGCTAAGCTAGGCTTTATTCCTTGCTCCTCATTTGGGGGGTAGGTGCTTAGAATGTTCAATACCCTCATTTTCTGGAGTATAACTATGAGAAGTCAATTCCTTGCATTCTGCTTCAGCAGCGTCCTTTTGATAGGCTTTTGCAGTTTGACAGCGCAGGCTTCAAACTTACAAGTGGCTCAATCAAAGGAGCAGCCGCCGATCACAGAAAGCGAAGTTAAATCGTTACTCAATCAAATTGAGCTCGCTGCTAAAGCCCACGATGCCTCTTTAATAATGGGCCTGATCACACCAGATGCTAAATTTAGTCTAAGTGCGCCCGAGTTTCTGGGGGGCAAGCAGACCCTGACTGCTGCCGAATACGGCAAAAATTTAGAGCTTGGCTGGAAGATGCTAAAAGGCCGAGATTATAGCTATCAAATAAAAAATCTTAAATTCAAAATTTATCCAGAAAAAAATCAGGTGTTGATAACGAGCGAAGTACATGAAAGCTTCCAGCTTGATTCAAAAAAAATAATGATGCTTACACAAGAAAAAACGCTGGTGGTTCGCCATCAAGGGAAGTTGAAGATCAAGGCGATCATCGCTGAAATGAAGCAAAAATAAAGCGAGATTCTTTCGCTCAATATTGTTTGCTTAGGCCATCCTTGTTAGGGCTTGTTGCTCAAAATATCAGCTAAAGGATAGAATTATTTGAGACAGAGCTGGCTGATTCCAGGTGCTACTCCCTGACGTGATCATGCCCACAGCGTTATAATGGAAATCAACCTATGCCACTACGAGGCCCTTCCCCATGACTGATGCGACGCAAACTCTTAAATCCACCCCCCTTTCTGAACGTGCCGAACTGCTGATGCCAGCTGGTTCTCTTGAAAAGCTCCAGGCTGCTGTTCTCTATGGCGCAGATGCGATTTACGTTGGTACCCCGGATATGTCATTGCGTACCCGCTCGGCCTTTACAATGCCTGATCTGCTCGAAGGCATCGCTTTTGCTCATGCACATGGCAAACGGGTGTATTTGACTTTGAATCTGTTTTCGCACAACCGAGACATCGAAAAACTGCCTGGCTTTATTGAAACGATCCGCACGGCTAAGCCGGATGGCGTGATCGTCGCGGATTCTGGTGTCTTTCAATATGTCAAAGACCATGCCCCTGAGCTGGAATTGCACGTCTCGACCCAGGCCAATGTCTGCTCCTGGCTGACCGTTGACTTCTGGCAAAAACAAGGTGCCGCTCTGGTGGTCTTGGCAAGGGAAGTCAGCTTTGCTGAAATTCAAGAAATCCGTGAAAAATGCCCGGATATCAAACTGGAAATGTTTGTGCATGGCGCCATGTGCATGACTTATTCGGGCCGCTGCTTATTGTCTAATTATCTGGCTGAGCGCGGCAGCAACCAGGGCAATTGTGCCCATTCTTGCCGCTGGGACTACAAAGTACATATGCGTCTCAAAGATGGCAGCCTCAAAGATTTACACCTAACCGAAGAAACCAAAGAATTGTTTGAGTTTTTCTTAGAGGAATCGTATCGGCCGGGTGAAATGTTCCCCTTAGAAGAAGATAGCAAAGGCTCTTATATTCTCAACTCAAAAGATTTATGTCTGATGCCCCGTTTGCCTGAGATCCTGAGCTCTGGCATGAACTCTCTTAAAGTCGAAGGCCGCAATAAATCAGCCTATTACGTGGCAATGGTGACGCGGGCTTATCGCATGGCGATCGACGATTGGTACGCCGATCCCGAGGGCTGGACCCCTGACAAATATATGCAAGAGCTCTATACAATCCCCAATCGGGGCTATACCCTCGGCTTCCATGATGGCCGTCTCAATAATCTCTCCCATAATTATTACAGCACTCTGTCTTTGGCTGACTGGGAAGCCGCTGGCGTGATTCGTTCCTGGGACGAAGACAGCTTTGTCTTTGAGCTAAAAAACTTCTTATTGCCGGGTGATCTACTGGAGTTTATTTCACCGACCTTACGCCAGCCGGTGCGCGTGCGTCTGCAAGAGTTTGTGGATGCCAAAAATGGCAAAATTACCGAGAAAGTCTCCGCCGGTCAGGGCAAAGCAATCCGAATCCCGACCAGTCTCTTTCATAGCATGAGCACCGAAGAGCTCAAACATCACCTGCCCGTTCAAACCATTGCTCGCAGCGAAAAACCCCTGTCTGAAGAAGATAAGCTCAGAGTCGTCTCTGACCTGGAGTCACAGCGTCAGGAAATCGAGCAGCTCAGTATTGACCACGGCAGCAAAGATCGTCAGCTCAACGAAAACCGCGAAATGCTCTACTGGGCCAAACAAAAAGCAGTCCAGACCAAAGGCCCACGCATGGGGCTTGAAGGCTGCTGTGGCAAAGGTTGCAACGGTTGCTTACTCTTCTGGAAAGACGAGAAATATGCTAAAGCCCGTGCCAAGTTTATCGAAGCTTCAACGGTCAATGTTGAGGCCATGCCGGTTTCCTGATAAAGAGCTTAGTCTTCCAGACCGGCGATTTTCCAGTGGCCATCGACCCGTTGCAGCATAAACAAAACCGACTGCAGACGGCGGCCTTTATCGCTGCGATCAGAAAACTGGGCCACGACAAAATACTCATGTGCGATTTGGGCTTCACTTAGTTTTTCGATCATACGCGGGGCAAAAATCGCAATGTCAGCGGTAGTATAAAATCGCAATTGCTTGAGTTCCCAATTGGCCAAATCTTCGGCTTCTTCTGCGAGCATCTTCTTGAGTCCGTCGGCGTCCACGATCTCGCGGTCTAGCCAATAGGGAAAGACCGAATGCTCGACGACAAAGTCCAGGTTTTGGCTTTCAATGGCTTCGACATAAGTGCGGGTGGCTGCAATGGCTGCTTGCTTTTGTGAGAGGTCGTCTTCAATGGGTACACTTTTGACACAGGCGCTCAAACCGATCAATAAGGCGGCGAGGGCTAAGTTTTTGATTTTCATGTTTAACTCCAAAACTCTGTTTTGCTTAGTATAGCGGTTCAGGCAGGTTCGAAACAAATGATCGTCAAAGCACATTCTCTAAGCAACGTTTTTAGACTTTTCGCTATACTATTAAAGAAGTGCTATACCTTGAGGTCCACATGAAACGTATAACTGCTAGTTGTTTGACTCTAGCTTCTCTTGCTTTGTTCAATGCCTGCTCTGGCCCCGCTCCCGTTTTTCAGTCCAATCAATCTAGCCCTCAGCTACGCAGCCTTCAGGGGCCGACTCGTGCGATCGAAAATCAGGTTAAAGCCGAGCGCTTGACGACTTATCTGGCTGCGTTATCAGGCCAGCAAGCCTTGCCGAATCAAAGTCAGATTGCAGAACGGGGATCTGTTGAAGGCCGTGAGCAAACCCGCATCTATTTAACTCAGACCTTACAAGGCCTGGGCTATCAAGTCGAGCGTCAGGATTACCGACGCAATGGCAGTAATATTTTTGTGCGTCTGATGGCCAATATCCCAACGGATGAATATATTGTGGTGGGAGCGCACCTGGATTCCGTGCGCAATGCCGGTGCCGACGATAACGCTTCGGGTTCAGCCGCTGTGCTGGAAGCCGCTGCTGTTTTTCAAGGTTTGAGTGGCCGCAAAGTCAATCTAATTTTTGCCTGGTTCGACGAAGAAGAAATCGGTTTGGTGGGCAGCAAAGCCCTGGCTCAAGAATTCCGTAAGCAGGGCCTCAAGATCAGCAGCATGCACAATATCGATATGCTGGGCTGGGACGGCGATGGCGATCAGGCGATTGAAGTCGCGCAGCCAGATGGCAATCTCTGGGATTATTATCAAATGGTCAATCGCAGTCATGGCTTTAATTTGCCGCTTGAGCGCAGCAATACAGGCCAGTCAGACCACGAATCCTTCCACCGGGCAGGCTTTAACTCAGTCTGCTTATCAGAAGAATACACTTCGGGTGATTTGACGCCCCATTATCATCGCCGAGGCGATGTTTTCAGTACGGTCAACTTGGAGTACCTGACCCGTAGCACCCGCTTTATTCTGGCGGTTGTCGGCGATCTGGTTCAGGGTGTGCCTGCACCAGTCAGTATCCAGCAGATCCCTCATGATCGTTTCCCTGCTCGTGAGCGTGCCTTACATGGTTCTTACGAAGAAGCCGCACATCTGAATTAACCGTTATTAATCGAAATGCGATGGTAAATAGGTTTGGGTGTCAACACTGACCTGTAGCTCGTGCAGCAAATAATACAAGCCAAAGAAGCTGCGGTTGACATAGAGAAAATGCGGTGAGCCTCGACCATCAGAGAGCTTGCGTAATTTGGGGTCTGTTGAATAACGTTGGCCTAGCTCAGTGATTTCTTGAAAATAGGCATTGGGCGAAAAATCAAAGCGCGGGGTGCGCGCGGGAGCCGTAATAAGTCGCACGGTTTCCTGGAAAATGTCAGTCAGATAGGCTATGTTTTCTGGGCTGTCTGTCGGGCGAATGATTTCCAATTTGAATAAGGTTTTTTGCAGTCGTTCAGGATCATTGAACACGCTTTCTTGAGATAGCTCAAAGTAAGCCTGATAAAACGCATCTGGCATCGCTTTGACACAGCCAAAGTCGAGCACGATCAATTGCTGTTCATCATTCACCATAAAGTTACCGGGGTGGGGATCGGCATGCAGCTTATGTAATACATGGATCTGGTACATATAGAAGTCCCACAAATACTGACCAATCTGTTCAGCTTGTGGGGTTCCGGCATGGGTTTTGGCGAATTGAGAAATCTGCTGGCCATCCATCCATTCCATCGTCAGGATCCGATCAGATGAAAACTCAGGGTAAAAACGTGGGAATTTCAAGCCAGGTAAGTGGGCGCAAGCTGTTGCCATTTCCTGGCTTTGCTGCAGTTCCAGACGGTAATTGGTTTCTTCGGTTAATTTGGTTTCAACTTCTTCAAAATAATGCTGGACCTGATTGGCTGATAAATTAAACAAACGCAGGGCAATCGGCTTGACCAGTGCTAAATCGGAACTGATGCTATCAGCCACGCCGGGGTATTGAATTTTAACGGCCAGATCTTGCCCATCTTTACGGGCCCGGTGTACCTGGCCAATACTGGCAGCAGCCACCGACTCGGGATCAAAATCGTCAAATAGTTCTGTCGGATCTTTGCCCAGATATTTGCGAAAGGTTTTATTGACCAGTGGTGCTGATAAAGGTGGGACTGAAAACTGTGACAATGAAAACTTATCGAGATAGGCCTGAGGTAGCAGGTTTTTTTCCATGCTGAGCATCTGAGCTGCTTTTAAAGCTGAGCCTTTCAGGCTTTTGAGGGTATTGTAAATATCCTCGGCATTGGCCTGATCCAGGCCGCTTCTGTCGATACTGGGATCGCGTAGCTTTTCACCATAATGTTTCAGGTAATTGCTGCCAACTTTCAGGCCAGTGCCGACAATTTTAGAAGCACGTTGGATCTTTGATGTGGGAATCCGATCGATCGGTTTCATTTAAAGGGCCGTCTTTCTTGAAACAAAAATTTACCCCAATCTCCTAAGCGAGACAGATCGGTGAACTTCATTAAATCAGCACCTGCTCCGACCGATTTCTCGATAAAGGCATCGGTTTTTTCGAAGTTTGGAGAGTCATCACTCAACCAAAAAGCGAGAATCGAAAGCAATTGCAGCCAGGTCGCTTCAGCGACGCCTTTGGCGCCCCATTGCTGAAGCAGTGGGACCGGAATGGGAAGTTCGAGAGGGGCTAATTGGCCGATAGTTTCAGTAAATTCCTGTTGTAAGCGAGAAAGCTTGGGCAAATTAAGTGGGTTGATACCCATCGGGGCGGGTGCTCCATCTTGTAAGGCCAACAGCACATAGTCCCGATTGGCGCTCAAGAGCTCAAACAGGCTGAAGTAAATAGCCAACAAATGTTCTTCATAGCTATATGTCGCCAGCTCAGGGCTGGCTTGAAGCAGGCTCAGGGTCTGGCTGAAAAAAGCAGCGAAGACTTTTTTCTCAAGTTGATTCAGGTTGTCGATATGGTCGGCAATCGCGATTTCACTTAGGCCAGTTGCCGCAGCAAATTCAGCGACAGTTTTAGGACGTTTGCGGGTGGCTGTCCAGTGATTCATCCATTGGCTAATTAATTCAGACTCACTGAGGGGGCTGCTATTGACTGGGGGCATGCTGGGCCTCTTTCGGGTTTATCTTGCTCTCATTGTAGCTTTTGATGGGTGTCTGCAGGGAAGCCTTTTGCAAAGTTCTATACTGAAAAGCGCATGCGATTAATATAAAAAGGCCCCTTCTACAATAGAAGGGGCATTGGTGCTGAATGGAGAAGCTTAGCTTGCGGTTCCAGCTACTTCTAATTCAGAGCTATTCATTGAATTACCGGCCGGATCCTGAACCGTTGAATCTAGTTTGATGGTGACCACGTCACCGGGCTCATAAATATTGGTGACCGGGTTAGACGGTAGCAGCAGAATAGATT
>JBBKWI010000169.1:0-41072 GCA_037968875.1 Candidatus Sericytochromatia bacterium
TAACGCACTGTGTCGAAGCCTTTACATCCCCGAGCAATACTTATGCTAGCATAATTGTTTAAGTTTATTCAAGCCTTTCGCTTTGTGAAATGTGGATTAATGTGAAAGATCCTTATATGATGTTAGAGTAATTTAAAAAGGGGGCATTGCTATGTCTGTTGTGAAAAATGTCTTAGGGACCAATTTGAAGCCCTGTAGTCTGGACCCAGTGACCGGTTTTCATCGGGATGGCTATTGTAACTGTGGGCCTGAAGACCCTGGCCAACATCTGGTGTGTATTGCTGTTGATGACGCTTTTTTGGAATTTAGCAAAGCCCGGGGCAATGACCTGAGTACGCCAATGCCAGCATATGGCTTCAAAGGCTTGCAGTCTGGAGATCAGTGGTGCTTATGCTTATTACGCTGGCTAGAAGCTTTGGCCGTTGGGCGTGCCCCGGCGATTGATCTGGAAGCGACCCATGAACGGGTCCTGGAACAAGTGAGCCTGGAAGTCTTACAGCAATATGCGATAGCATCAGTCGAAGCAACCTAGGCTTTAACCCTGAAACCAGAGGGCTTGCGGCAAAATTTCAAAACAGCCTGGCAAGCTGCCAGGTGTTTCACCATCTAATTCAAGTTTGGGTAGAGCATCATCACTGCTGATGACTTCGAGCTTGCGAGCTTGCAGATGTCGGAGTAAGCCCGAGTCCAGGTGTTTCCCCTGATAGACTTTGCTAAAAGCCTTTAGCGTCGGTAGCAAGGGCTGATCTTCCAGGATGATGATCTCAAAATAACCATCATCAATCCTGGCCTGGGGAGCAATTCTCATGCCCCCACCCTGAAACTGGCCATTGGCAATCACGACTTGTTGAATACGGGTGCGAATCTCCAGGGTCTCGTCAATCCTTAAGACAACGGGCTTGCTTTTGAAGAGAGCCAGACTTTCGAGGGTGCTGAGCAAAAAAGCCGCTCTGCCATTAATGTTCTGATAAAATTTTGATTTTTGTAAGCGGTGAATTACTGCGCCTCCCAGTCCAAAGCTAGCCATGTTAATAAAGTAATGCTCTAAAGCGGCCTGGTCTTTGTTTGGGGCCAGTCGGGCCCGCCCAAGGTCAATCTGGCGGGGGGATGCTGCCAAAATTTGCGCCAAAGCGTCAATCGGTTTTAGCGGGTGTTGAAGGGTTCTGACAAAATCTGAGCCAGTCCCTGACATCAAAACCGATAAGCGCGCCTGGGGGTTAATCAAATTGCCTGTAGGGCTAAAAAAACCGTTCACGACTTCATTCAGAGTGCCGTCGCCACCGACAGCGAAGATCCATTTGGCTCCCTGTTCAAGGGCTTGCCGGGTGAGTTGAGTGGCTTCTCGCGGAGCGCTGGTGTGAAGGCTTTCAAATGCGCCCAGCTTTTTTTGCAGGGCCTGGTTTAACTCAGGCCATCGATGTTGGGTTTTGCCATGAGCTGAAACAGGGTTGATAATAACGGTGATAGACACAATAAGCTCCAGCTAGACCAAGGTTTGGGGTGTTAAGCTTGAACCTGAGAATAAAGGGTGATATTAAAAATTTTCCAAGAATTGCCAGATTGCTTGAGCTGGTAGATGGCTTTTTCACGAGTCATACCAAAAACGTTACGGGTCAGTCGTTCGACATCGATATACAAAAACTCACTGTTTTGCTCACCAATCTCTAAATTTGTCAATTGGTGGTATAAGTCAGCCTCGATGATACTGTCATAAATGATTCCTAATTGCTCACTCAAGGGAGAGTCTGGATGTAAGGTGTCAAATAAGGAATTATAATCTCGGTTATTAATTGCTGCTGAGCTGGCTACAATGGTGCTCAAAGCCTGGCTATCAGAAGCTGTTGCTGTTTGGATTTCTTGATCGACTTGATCGCTGGTGTTTTTAATGGGAAGCTCTGTACTGCTGACTGGGTCTGTCGGGTTTTTGGGAGTGTTCTTTTCTTTTTCGAGGGCTTTTTTGACAGCATCAGAGATAAATGCTTCTGAAATATTGACGTTAACAGAGTTGGTGTTGTTATTATTATTGGCGACAGGGCCGGGGCCACATGCGCTGATGAGACTGAGACCTAAAGATAGACAAAGGATTTTAATCATAGCTACTTCCCGCAAAGAGTTCAATATATTCATATTACAACAGCCGCCTGTATTTTGTACAAGCGGCTGTTGTTGAGAGTCAATTTTAACGGGCTGCGTAAGTGCTGATTTCGCGGTGTACCAGTCTCCATGCTTCTGTTTTACTGGGGCCATGCTCCATGATCATGCCATAGATGCGTGAGTAATTACTTTGGTAATAGCGAGCGGCTCGGTATTCGTCCCAACGTATATAATTGACGTCGTAGCTGGTGCGATTGTGATTGCTAATTTCACCAAAGGTCGGCATTAGCTTGGCTGCTTCGGTCGGGAATAATTTATAGTGACGCTCAGCAGGGGGATTATGGACGTCTTCGTAAGGCAGGCGGCGCCCGTCTACTTCGAGGCTATTTGCCAATACGTCTAAGATAATAAAGCGCTTCATTTCATCTGAAGAGGCTTTATATAAACGTTGGACTTCGCGGAAAGCAGAATTAACATAACGGTTAAAATGATTTTGGGCATAATAATCGTTCATGTACTTATTGTCTTCGTAGGGGCTTGAATAGCCATATTTAATATGATCGCGGAAATCAGTCCAGGTTTCAAAGGGCAAGTTGCCAAAGGGTGAGCCATAGCTAGAGCGGGCGTTGAGTTCTGAGCTGGCTTGTTTAAACAGATTGTCAGCAGGGTAAGCTTTGTTTTTGTTTTGATCTGCGATTTGATCAAAACCAGAGCGGGGAACATTGACCTGACGTTCAGTGATTGGTGATTCTTGTTTTGCCTGCGCGGTATTGGCCTGAGCGGCATTCACCTGAGTGGGTGCCGCAGGGCGAAGCAGGGGTTGACTGGCCTGGCTACAGGCACTGAGAAAGAGTGAACAACTGGCGATACTTAAAACGAGATTTTTCATGCAATTACTCCTAAATTCGACTCGATAGTTAATTATGTGCTTTAATCTGATGGAACTGAACTCAAATCTCTTTGAATTAACCTAATCTTAACCTTAATATAGATCTTTGTTAAGATTAATTCGCTTGACTTTCTTGGCTTCAAACTGTGTTTTCTTGCTACACTAGGTTTTGACAGGTGGTAGAGACACTTTTGAAACACGCAAGCTCCTCTTCTCGCTTCACGGTTTTAGGCAGTCGTCTATTAGATGAGCAGATCAAGCGAGATCTTAAATTTATAGTGCATTTTTTGCGCGATCACCATGATCCCAAACTGGGTGAATTAGCTGGTATTTGGTTGGGGGGATCTTATGGCAGGCAAGAGGGAGCTGTTTATCGCACTGCGGAAACAGAGAAACCCTTTTTTGATTATGATCTCTTTCTGATTTATCAGCCAGGCTACCAACCCAGGTCTCTGTACCGTAAGTACCGGATCTGGGAAAAGCAGCTTAAGGATAAAGTTTCTTTGCCTGTTGATCTGAGAGCTGCCGGTTCAGTCGCTGAAATACAACGCTTGCCCAAACGCCTGATTTGGTATGACCTGGCTCAAAGTCACCAAAGTCTCTGGGAAAAGCAGCCGATTCGGGCTGGTTTTGCATCGGATGCTCCTTTTGCTCCTGAGCAGGCACTTGCTTTGCTCCTGTATTGGGGGGGGATTTTAATTCCGCTCGCCCGGGCCGAAGTGCTGAATTCAAATGCGGTTTACCAGTGGTATCGAGTGGTTCAGTCTTTGGGAGATGCCTGTCTGATTGCCGAACAAAAATATCATTCTTCTTGCCAGGAACGGGTACGGCAGTTGTCGCAGTGGCAACGCGCAGCGGGGTTGAAATGGGGACGAGAACTGGATTATTTGTATCAAGAAGCGACCCAGTATTTTTTGCAGCCTTCAGACAGTGACGCAGAAAAAAAACAATTGCGACAGCGAACCTCCCAATTGATTAAGCTCTTTCTGAATGTCTATCTGTATCTCTTTGAGCGCTTTACGCAGGTGCCTGCCGACTTAGGAGACTTTGAACGTTTATTTTTGAACCCCCAGAGAGGACTGAATTTGCCGCTTCAGCGCTTGCTGAAACGGTTTCGTCCGACAGCGATTGCACGTCGTTTATTGCCTGATGCTGATGCCTATAGGCTCTATTATTTATTGCCCTTTCTATTGCAAGGTGGAGTGCCGCCGCAACTTATGCTGGATCAAATCTGTCCGGAGATTCAACAGGAGTTTAGTCTGGAGCAATTGGAATTGTACTTCCAGGCCCTCTGGGCAAGTATTCAAGATCAATTGCTCTAAATTATGTTAGGCTCATATACAAAAACAAAGGGGGCCTCTATTTTGACAGCACAGCTAAAACAGATTCAGATTCTCAAAGCATCTGGAGAACGTGAGCTTTTTTCACAAGCAAAGCTTTTTCGATCTCTGCGTAAAGCCGGGGCTTCTGATATGTTGGTCGAGCAAGTCTGGCAGCGCTTGCTTCCAGAGATTGAGGCGGGTCTTACGTCTGACCGCTTACAGAAGCGTGCCTTTCGCCATCTCAGGGGTTTGCGCAAAACCGTCGCCGCACGTTATCAATTAAAACGCGCAATGATGGAGCTGGGCCCTTCGGGTTATCCCTTTGAGCGTTTGATTGGTGAGGTTTTTCGGGCCAGGGGGTTTGAAGTGCAGGTGGGGCAAATTCTGAATGGGCGTTGTGTCAAACATGAAGTCGATGTCGTGGGCACCCTTGAGAAAACGCTCTTATTGGTGGAGTGCAAATACCGCAATCTCCCGGGCTATAAATGTGATGTCAAAGTTCCGCTTTATATCCATTCGCGTTTTGAAGATATACGCATCAAACGCAATTTAACTCATTCAGAGGTTCAGCCCTGGATTGCGACCAATGCCCGTTTTTCGGGGGATGCTGTTGCTTATGCTGGCGGCGTAGGCTTGAATTTAATTGGCTGGGATCAGCCCGCTGGTGAGTCGCTCAAAGATTGGCTCGAAACCCTCAAATTGTATCCTTTGACGGTCTTAACCTCTCTGAATCAAACACAAAAAAAATATCTGCTAGAGCATAAATTGATTTTGTGTCGCGATATCCTGGAGCGTCCTGAGCTCTTATTGCATTTGCCAGGTAAATCCAACCCTGCCCATCAGAAACGAGTGATGCAAGAATGTCATCACCTGCTTAGTCTTTAAGGCTCTTGATCGGACCTGGATCGACTAAGAAACCTTGCAAGCTGGTTCGTCCCAATAAGACAGGGTAGGGCAAATCCTGACGTGGGATCAGTGTGAATTCTGCGCTGCGCAATTGCCCTTTGAGCTTGAATTTCAAGCGAACGATTTGCCGCACGCTCACGCCGTGGGCATTTTTGATCTTCACTTCTCGCAAGGGCAAACGGTCTAGTTTGAGGCGACGTGCTAGCTCAGAGTCTAAACTGGAGTATGTCGCACCCGTATCTACCCGTGCTTTGACTTCCGCTTGTGTTTCACCAAATATAATCACCGGCTCAACGGCTTGTAGAATTAAGCGTTCGTCACACTTTGCGTCCACGGGACTGAAGTTTAATAAGAGCAATAAGAGGCTAAAGATCGATCTGTATTTATTCACTTTGCAGTTCACGTCGCAGCATTAATATCGTCGCAATGCCCAAAAAAGCCAGAGTAGCAAAAGGCATTTGCTTAAACATCGTCGGGATCAGTCCCGTTAAAAGTAATAAGATGCCAATTAAGGCCAGTGCTTTCATATCAGTTCCTCTTTTAATCCGGGATCGGCTTCGATCACTTGAAGTTCAAACTCCAAGCGATTGAGTTCATGCAGTGCCAGAGCCGGTACTGGCTCTGGCACCGCCAGTGGAGCCTGTTCCAGAATACGCTGATTGGTCTGCTCTACTTTTTCAATCGCTTGTTTTAAATGGTGGATTTCTTCTTGTAGGCGCGCATGTCTCTCTTTGACTTGTACCAGACGCTCTTGTTCTAAGTCGGCATAGCTTTGTTGCTGTTTTAAATAATGGACCCAATGCCGCTGTTGCACGATATGGGCTAGCATTTCTTCTAAATATTGTAGTTTCAGTGGAGTTTGCTGATCTTGTGAGAGATGATGTTCACGCAAAATAGTTTGTAAGGCCAGGCCCTGGGTCAAAATACTTTGCAATTGGGTTTGCAAGCTTTCGAGTTCGCTCGCCGTATGTTGCAATAAGCTATCCCGGCTAAAGTGACTGGCCTCCATTTGTGTCTGCCAGGCTTCCAGGCGTTGGTTGAGCTCATTGAGTTGTGCTTGAATTTGCGGCAACTGGCTCAAGGCTTGCTTTAGTTGGGTACTCTGGGTTTCCACGTCTTCGCTCAAGCGCTGGGCATAGCTCACCAGTTCTTGTTGTTTTTCTTCGGCTTGTTGCAGGGCTTGATGTACCAGAGGTAAGGTGATTTGGCTTATCGAACTAATCTGAGGCGTTGTTGTTGTGCTTGACTCTGTGATTGGCTGACTGATAGTGGGCGTAGGGGAAGGCGGGCTGTGCTGTGAGCCAATGCTGCTGTGCTGCTGATAAGCAGCTGTGCGCGATTGGGGCTCAGGGGCCAGTGCTTGAAATTGAGAGATGGCTTGTTGATGGTAGGCGTTAGCAATCGGCTCGTCTAAAACGATATCAATTCGAGAGCTATTCAACAAAGGCTGGATCTGTTCTTTGCTAAGCTTGCCCTGAGTTTGTAAGCTCAGTAGGATTTCAGGGTCATGAATCACCACTGCAGCAGCGTTTGACCCGCCTTGTTTTTCGATCAGATAGTAGCGCTCAAACAATTGCAAGACCTGGGCCAGGTGTTGGGAGCCCAGGCGAATCGTTTGCACGAGACAGGTTTCAGGGTGATCTTCCACATTCAGTTGAAAAGCGTCTTCACTCATGGTGGGCTCCCAGAGCAGACTTGACCCATTCAGCTGCCTGCTTCAGGTCTGCGCTTGAATTGAGTTCAAACCATTTGATTTCTTGATCACGTTTAAACCAGGTTATTTGTCGTCGGGCATATTGCCGAGTATGAATAAACATTTTTTCTTTTGCACTTTCGAGATCCCAGTGTTGGTCCAGATAAGCGTTGATTTCAGCATAATTGAGGGTTTGCAATAAAGGCAAATCTTTGCCATACTTTTGCCTTAATTGCTCGACTTCTTCGATTAAACCCTGATCGATCATAATTTGGATACGTTGCTGTATGCGTTGATACAAGCGCTCTTTAGGTACACGTAAACCCAGATATAAGCAGCGGCGGTTAATCGTTTGTGAACGGGTTTGCCATTGAGATATGGGCTGACCCGTGACCTGGTAGACTTCTAAGGCTCTGATCTTGCGGCGGCGATCATTGAGATGTAATCGCTCTGCAGAGATCGGATCGACCCGTTGTAATTCCATTGCTAAGCGTTGGTTATCCCAGGTCTCTAATTCGGTGCGTAAATCGGCCTGGGGCTTGACCTGGGGTAAAGTGTAGTCATAGAGTAAGCTGCGAAAGTAGAGTCCTGTACCTCCCACCAAAAAAGGCAAGCGATCTTTGGCTTCAATTTGAGCAAAGCAGTTTTCAGCTGCCTGACAATATTGAGACAGGGTGAAATTTTCTAAGGGCTCGGCTATATCAAAAAGATGGTGTGGCACTTGCGCCTGCTCAGCCTGGCTGGGTTTGGCTGTGCCGATGTCTAGTTCCCGATAAATCTGACGCGAATCTGCACAGAGAATCTCGCCATCAAGCTGGGCTGCCAGCTCAAGGGCGAGTTGTGTTTTTCCTGAAGCAGTAGATCCTGCAATGGCGATAATCATACGTCGTTCGCTTGTCTTGGCTTTTCGATATGATGATCATCAGCGATCAGGATAGGGCTCATGCCTGACTTTCTGCCTGCACTCTCTCATAAACTGTTTTGGTTTGATCGGCAATAATATCCCAATTAAAGGTATCGATCAAACGTTGGTAAGCTTGATCTACCATATAAGCAGCCCAATCAGGGTGATAAAGAACTTGCTTAATGCCCCAGGCCAGAGAATCAGGAGAACCGGGGTGAACCTTGATGCCCGTGACGCCATGCTCGACAATACCGCTTAGGCCTCCGGTGTCCGAAACGACAACCGGTGTGCGGGCAGCCATGCCCTCAAGGGCGACGATGCCAAAGGGCTCATAGATACTGGGGGCCGTCGCGACATCGGCAACGCGCAAGAGCTTTAACAGATCCTCGTCAGAGACATAACCCGGCAGATGAAAGCGATCGGCAATGCCGTAGGCTTCGGCACGCTGACGGAGTTCTTCTAACATGCCGCCTTTGCCTGCCACCACAAAGCGCGCCTGCGGGATCTCTTTCAAGACTTCAACAGCGGCTTGTATCAGTGTCTGAAAGCCTTTTTCGGGCACCATGCGACCGACGGAGACGATTAAGGGCTCGTGATCGGCGGCCAGGCGGCGGCGGAAATCCCAAAAATCAGGGAAGTCAAACAAAAATTTATCCCGCTTGATGCCATTGGGAATAATATCGATTTTTTCGTGAGGCAATTGGTAATTGCTCATGACTTCGTCTCGCATATAGTCTGAGCAGACAATTGTGCGCCAGCTTTCGAAGTTGAGCAGCCATTCCATATTATTGACATAAGACTGTGTGTCATTGTGAATCCCGCTCCAACGGCCCCGCTCGGTGGCGTGGATTGTGGCGATCAGCGGCTTATTATAGATTTGTTTGAGCTGAATAGCGGCATGGGCAACCAGCCAATCATGGGCGTGAATAATATCTATTTGGCGCGTTTGCATGATTTCGTGGGCTTTCGAGAGCATGCCGAAGTTGAGTTGTAAAATCCAGGGAAAAAACTGAGGCGCTTCAAAAGCTTCTTTGACCCGGTGTACATGCACGCCATTGACCACTGCTGAGGCGGGGGTGCCGGGGTGATCGGCCGTAATCACGTCCACTTGCTCCCAATTATGCACCAGGGCTTCAGAAATTTCTTCACTGTGTCGGGCCAGCCCGCCGACAATTCTTGGGGGATATTCCCAGGTAAGCATCAGGATATTCATGGCGTATACCTCGCAAAATTACTTTCTCTACATCTTATCATGGGGGCGTTCTCGCGGGTGCCTGAGCCTTATCAATCCGCTAAGAAGACCCATTTGAAGTCCCTGATTTTGGTGTTGAACTGCTTTTGTTCGTGGATTGAAAACTCATGAAATGTTGAGCAGGAGTTTAGGGGTCACACTTATGCGTGGCTCCTGTTACTATAATTAAAACCAGCAATCTGAAAGGAAGAATGAATGTCTAACGAGCTGCTGCATGAGGAAATAGCTTCTTTGAAAATGCTGCTGGATCACGCTGGTTATGATTACCACGACGGCGCTGACAAAGATATTTTAAAGAGTTTAAACACACTCAATCTACCCGCAATTTACCATGAGTTTTTGCAGGAACTCGATCCGGGGAATAGCCTCTGGCGAATTGGCCCCCAATTAAAAGTGAAGCTGCACCGGTCTGATGAATTGCCTGAATGGCAAGTTGATCGGGAGCGTGAGGACCAGTTGGCTTTTGGCACTTTAAATGATCAGGCCCTGATTTTAGAATCAGGCGTTGATGATGAAGAGATGGGCCCCCCTGTTTACCGACTGGACACTGATGGCGAAAAGAAATGTATTAGCTCTTCGTTTATCCAATTCTTGAAAATTTTACGCGTTGGCATGGATATGCTGAGTCAAGTTGACGATTTTGAAGAAGACGATGCTGAAGCTGAAGAGACTTACGATGACTTTAATGATTACGGTGAGACCACCTTTGAAGGCGGACGCCAGGATTTATTAAATGGTTATCTGGATGAAATCGAAAATATTGATCCCGACTGCGCAGATGCCTGGGTCTTGAGCTGAAGTGAAACAGGGCTTTGGTGTACAACCAAAGCCCTGTTCAAGAGTGGATCGATAAGCCGAGTTCTGTCGTGAGTGATTATCTATCTGGGATATCTGTTACCAGATACCTCTAGCAGCTAACCCGGAGCTAGCGGGCCACTATTGCTCCTGTTTGCCTTGCTCCAGATGGGGTTTACCTAGCCAATTGATCTCTCAATTGCTGGTGGTCTCTTACACCACCTTTGCACCCTTACCCCTGCGATTGCAGGGGCGGTATTTTTCTGTGGCACTTTCCCGGGGTTACCCCCGCTGGGTGTTACCCAGCATCCTGCCCTGTGGAGCTCGGACTTTCCTCACCTGCTTTGCCTGACACGAAATCAAACAAAAAAGGTGCAATCACTTAATCCACTCATGTGGCAAAGAATAACTGAGTCTGCTAGCGGCGTCAAGGACATGCCTGAGGGATGCTCTGTTAACCGATCAGACAACTTGGTAGACTAGAGCTAGCACACCAAGAGGAGTTTTTATGCTTAAACTAACCGGGGGAGATCAGCAGGGGCGCGCCCTGAAATGGCTGGATATTCCTGAGGTCCGTCCGACACCGGCTCGCGTACGTGAAGCGCTCTGTAATATTATCGGTGAACGTTTGCCCGGAGCCGTTTGTTGGGACCTGTGTGCGGGTTCTGGCGGTGTGGGGCTGGAGTTTTTGAGCCGAGGGGCTGAATCCGTCAGTTTTGTTGAACATAATCGCCGTGCTTTGGGTTTGACAAAGCAAAATATTCGCGATTTGGGCTGGCAAAAGCAGTGCCGCTTTTTTGAAGGCGATTTGATTCGTTTTTTGAAATTGCAAAAAAGCCTGGATGCTGATTTGGTCTATTGTGACCCGCCATATGATGGCAATCTTTACCAAAAAAGTCTTGAGCATTTGGCCGAGTTGCCTTTAACTAAAGAACGCTGCTTGTTGGTGTTGGAGTATCGCCGTCGCAAACAGTCCTGGCAATTACTAGAGCCCTGGATTTTAATTGACGAGCGCCGTTACGGAGATACCTGTCTGGCCTTTTTAGAGCGTACAAAATGAGTCTGGAGCCTGAACAGGTAGACGATTCAGAAGCGATTATTCCACTGACAAATCTGGAAGGCGTCTTTGATATATTACCTGTGCCTGACTCCGAAGCAGAGCCCCGTTTGGGCCTGGGTTTACGCTTATGGGGAACCTTAAACAAAAAAAGAATGGTCAGCCCCTGGGTTTTTTCTGGTGTTGGCATGCTTTTGATAGGCTGTATTTTGGGTGGTTTTTGGTGGCTAAGCCCCAAAAACCCGGTGGCTGTGGAGCTACCGACTCGCCCTGATGAACAAATTGGGCTGCGCTTTTATGGCGTCGAGCTACGTGGCCGTAAGCAGGGAACCCCCTTCTTTACGATTTTTGCTGACGAAGTTGAAGTCAGCCGTGACCAGCGCTATATTGAATTTACCAAAGGCAGTAAAGAGCCTATATCCAAGCCCCATGGCGAATTTTTTAATCTCAAAGACTGGGAAGCCCTCGATGGAGATGGTTCAGATAACCCCCGTAGCATGACCTGGGAAGCCAATCTAGCGACTTATGATTCCCAGCTTCAAAATCTACATATGGAAAAAGAAGTCGAGATTTTAACAGATCTGCAAGATATTATTCAGACAGACGATTTTTTATGGAGCAAGCAAGACCAAACCTTAACTTCATCCACACGCTCAAAAATCAAAACCCATCAAGAAACCTATCTCGAATCTAATAATTTAAAAGTGGAAACAGAGACTAAAAACATGTACCTGGAAGGGCGGGTTTTCATTGAAATGAAAATCGGTGAGGACCAGGTCATCAATGTTGAGGAATTGGGTGCTAAAAACTAAAACGCTGGCAAAATGTTAAACTGCCTCAAAATACCAGAGGAGTGTGCATTGTGAGCGAAATCGGAATTGGGCTATTAGGATGTGGAACCGTCGGTACGGGTGTTGTTAAACTCTTGCAAGACAAGCACGAACGTTATACCTATCGCACCCAAATGCAAGCGCGTGTGCACAAGATTCTGGTACAGGATCTTAAAAAAAGCAGAGCCGGTGTTTCCAGCGATTTATTGACCACTGACCCCCGCGAAATTTTAGACGATCCTGAAATTCAGATTGTGGTCGAACTCATGGGCGGGATTGAACCGGCCAAAGCGTATATTTTGGCTGCACTTCAGGCGGGTAAACATGTGGTCACTGCCAATAAAGCATTGATGGCGCAACACGGCAGTGAACTGTTTGAAATTGCCACCGAGAATGGCTGCGCTTTGCACTACGAAGCGGCGGTTGCCGGTGGGATTCCGATTATTCAAACCCTCAAGCGCAGCCTGGTTTCTAATACCTTGCACTCTGTTTATGGCATTATTAATGGCACCACCAATTATATTTTGTCAGCGATGACTGACGAAGGCCGTGATTTTACTTCTGTTTTAAAAGAAGCCCAACAACTGGGCTTTGCTGAAGCAGATCCGACGGATGATGTCGAGGCTTATGACGCGGTTTATAAGATTGCGATTCTGGCTTCGCTTTTATTTGATAAGCATATTGATGTTGAACAGATTCACCGGGTTGGCATTCAACATATTAGTGCTGATGATATTGCTTATGCCAAACAATTCGGTTATGTGATTAAATTGCTCGCAATTGCCAAGCGTACCCACACAGGTTACGAAGCCCGCGTGCATCCAGCCATGATTCCACGTGAGCACCCATTGGCTTCGGTAAATGGTGTTTATAACGCTTTAATGGTGCAAGGAGATGCGGTTGGGGACCTGATGTTTTATGGGCGCGGAGCCGGACAAATGCCGACGGCTAGCTCGGTAGTCGCTGATATCCTGAATATTGTGGCTGAAATGGATGCGCCCCCAAGTTTATTGATGGGACGTCAACACCATCATGAAATGGCGCAATTGGCACCTGCTGAGCAAGTGATCAATCGCTATTATATCCGTCTACAAACCGAAGACAGATCCGGTGTACTGGGGCAATTGGGCGAGATCTTAGGTCGCCAGGACATCAGTATTCACTCTCTAGTGCAAACCAAAAATCAGGCCGGTGAAGCTGAAATCGTCTTGATTACCCACCCTGTCTCTGAACAGAAGCTCAGACAGGCCGTCGCTCAGATTCGTCAATTAGAAGCAACACGTGAGATTCATAGCATCATCCGGGTTGAAGATTTTGGCCAGAGCGCGGGTCAGTAAAGGTCGATCACAAAGGAGATTTAGGGGAGCTAGAGGCCAGAACGTTTAATATAATTCGAAGAAATTTTATTTTTCTGTTAAATTTTCGTTTTTTCGTTAAGTTTTATTTTCCTTATTTAACGTTACTGCGGCGGCTTCCCCTTGCTCTGGCTTCCCCCAAGTACGCTCTAGCACTTTGTTTTATAGTGTTTATTTCCAGAAAACGGCTATGTTATACTAAAATCTGATTCCAAAAAAGTGACCGTTTTTATAGAGATTGTGGAATTGAGTGAACATGAAGGAGTTACGTGGCTTGTGTCTGGTAAACCACTTATACTGATTCTCCTGGCTTCAATATTGGCCTTGCCCGCCTGTAGTAATAACGACAACCCGATTAATACCCCGAGCGTAGATAATACGAATCCGTCAAATAATCAGGGAGTGGCTCTTTTAATTGAGCCTGGAAACGTTGACTTACAGGTTGGTGCCTCGATGCAGGTTACTGCATTATTGAACCAGGACGGCGATATTAAACGCGATCTACCCACCACCTGGGTAAGTTTGAACCCTGAAATTGTTTCGATAGATGCCAATGGCAAAATCACTGCTTTAAAACCTGGGAATACCCGAGTCAAAGCACAAAGCCTGGGCAACGAAGCGTTGATCTTGGTGTCCGTGACACCAGCCAGTGCTTCTAATGGTGCGAGTCCCGCTCCAACTACAGGTGGAGCAACCCCAGCGACGCCCGATGCTTCTGTTCAGGGAGATGATTCTGAAACTTCTCCTGAGCTAGCAAAATTACGTACCATTGTTATTAAACCTGAAAATGAGGCTGTGCAGCCGACGCTCTTTAAATTTAGTCGTCTCGGTGAGCAGCGCCAATTTGTAGCGATCGGTAAAGACTCCGAAGCTCAGGATATTTCCAGTTTGACTTTTAGCTGGTCTTCCAGCGATGAAAATGTTGCTACGGTGAATTCAACAGGGGTTGTTACCGCTGTTGCTACCGGTACAACCAATTTGATTGCCAGTGCTGGCAATGTAACCAGTAATATCGTCCAGGTCGTGGTTCAAGAAGGAACCATTCGGGCCAATATCAGATTTACGGAGTAAGCTAAACCGTGAAAGCTAAATCAAAACGCCTCTCAGGTATTCTTCTTGCCTTTTCGTTGTCGGCAGCTGCTGTTATTAGCTGTCAGGCTCCAGCCCCTATGACTGTTAACTCTGTGCCCTTTGGGAATATCAATCTCAATACGGGAGCGGGTGGGCAGATCCGTTTACACGTCGCTATGCCGGTTCCCAAAGCCTACAAAGCTTTGCGTGAATATCATGGCTTTGGTCTTCAGTCGATTGAAGAAAAGCGTATCAATCGCGTGAAAGTCACGATCAAGGGTGTGACTACCGAGTTTCAAGCTGAGAAGATCATTCCGATTTCTCAGGGTGGCATGACAGCTACCATTAAAGTCCCCCTGGGCAAAAACTACCTCTTAACGGTGCAGGGCATGGATGATCTTGATCCTGTTCCCGGTGCTGTGGTGAAGTCGGTCTTCTCTGTTGAATCAGCAGAAGTGGTTCCGGATATCGATGTGAACCCTTTAACCACTGCGGTGGCTGAAGTTGTCGAGCGTGTGCAGAAGCGTGATGCTACTGCTGCTGGCTTGATCGATACCCAAAAACTAAAAGCATTAATTGAAGAAGCCAAGTCGGCTGCCAATCCTTTTTTGGTTAATTTTGATGCCTTTGCGGATGTGATTGTTGCGGCCAAGGGCCAGGTTCCTTCGATTGTGCCAGTCAACCCGGTACTTAAAGCGGGTAATATTACCGGTACCATCAAAGGTCTCAAGCCTGGAGATGCTGCTGTCGTTTTTTCCAATGATCCTGTATCTGAACCGTTCATTGTCGTGGCTCCTCCTTTAACAGGTGCCTCTGCTACGACTACCGATACCGCTACGGCAACAGCAGTTGCAATCGCAGCGCGCGAACTCGATTTCCGCATTGACAATGTTCCTGCGGGAGAATGGATCGTGCGTGTCGTTGCTTCAGGCTATCAGGTTCAAGGTGATACGATTGAAAGTCTCAATGAGCTCTCAGCGACCAAAAAAGTGACTGTCGATAGCGATAAACAAACCGTTACGACTTTTGAAGTCAAAACCGTGGACTGGTCACTTAGCCCGATTAATGCTTCAGGTAATATTGGCTCATCGGATCAACCCAATGCGATGGTAGATGGCTCAGATAATATCCATATGGTCTGGCGTCAGGATGGCTTCTCTGAAAATGAAGAAGCCGGTTCGGTTTTTTATAGTCGTTGGAATGGCAAAACCTGGTCAACAGATAATCGCTTTATCTCACCCCCAGGTGACAATAAATTCCGTGGTGCACGTAACCCGGCTGTCGCTGTAGGCGTCGACCGCACACCGCATGTGATTTGGTCTGCCAATAGCAATAACACCGATTTCCGAGGCCGCCGTGCTGTCTTTGCGCGTTTTGATGGTGTCAACTGGTCCAAGCCATTGGTGATTTCGACCAATTCTCCACAGGATCAAGTCGATGCAGATCATCCAGATATTGCGATTAACCCCATCAATGGGCAAGTGTTTGCTGTCTGGGATCAAATGGCTACTGGCGTACACGCCGTTTATATTTCGCAATTGCAGAATGGACAATGGCTAGAGCCGATTCGCTTATCAGCAGAATCTGTTCAAGCGATCAGCCCCAAAGTTTCGATTGGTACCGACGGTTGGATCCGAGTCGCCTGGCAAGTTCAGGATTCTTCTCGGGTACAGTATATCGAGTGGGATGGCAAGCAATTTAGCCCGATTGAAGAAGTTCCTTTCAACCAAAGCGCCGATGGTCAGCGTCGTCGTAATCTATCAATCTCGATTGATAACTTAAATCGCTTGCATTTGGTGCGTCGCATAGACAATACGATTCAGTATTTGTTCCGTTCAAATAATAGCTGGTCTAAGCCTGAATTCGTGCATGAAGTTCGTGGGCAGGCCCTACCGGTTTTGAGTGATGCTTCTATTGGTATTGATAATGTGGGCAATGTGAATGTCGCCTGGGGTTCTTCTCTGGTCGACAATACACCGATTTTGCGTTATCGTCGCCGGACCAATCAGGGTTGGGAACAACCCGAAGGCTCTAGTTCCAGCACGACTGGTGGGCCTGTTGCTTTCCCATCACCGACACCGGGTCCTACAGCAACGCCTCCACCTCAACCGAGTGCATCAGCGACTGGCACCCCTTTCCCTGGCTATGAAAATCTACCGGCTTCGCAACGTTTGTTGCCTGTAGAAGAGCCACAGGTGATTGTGGATAGCCGAGGCCGACTCAGTGTACTCTGGAGCAGCAGTGGTTCAGACCCTGTTAATTCAGAGATTTATCAGTCGGTCAAAGCGGAGCCAGCTGAAGAAAATTAACTAAATGACGTTAAAAAGCCCTGTAAGTGTTAAGCTTACAGGGCTTTTTTTATGACTTGTTTTAATCGGGGTGGGTGTATAGGATTTTGCGTAAGCGTTTCTCTGCCTGCTTGAGCTTACGGCAGACATCCATCTGAGACATTTCTAATTGCTCGGCAATGGCTGCCTGGGTCAGATCTTCAAAATAGCGTAAAATCAGCAGATTGCGATCGAGAGTCGGCAATTGGCCAATGCCTTCTTCGATATAGATGCGGGTGTCCATTTTGCTTTGCAAACTGCTTTGATCGTCAGGCAAAGAGTCCAATAAGGTACGCCCTTCATTATCATCATTCTGATAATGCTGATCGAGCCAGAGCATGCGAACTTGTTTGGCATAAGCTTTGGCTTCCCCAACGCTATGTTCGCTGATCTCTAGCTGTAAGGCAATTTCTGAGACCAGGGGCTCACGTTTGAGCTCTTGTTTGAGTTTTTTCTCAGTCATTTGCACTCGGTAGGAGAGCTCTTGTAAAGAACGCGGGCCTTTGAGCAATTGCTGCTTGTCGCGCAGATAATGGCGAATATGGCCAGTGATAAAATGGGTGGCATAGGTCTTGAAAGAAGCTGACTGAGTCGGGTCGTAGCGCTTGTGTGCTTCGAGTAAGCCGATCATGCCCACCTGAATCAAGTCTTCGACCGGGTCTACTGTGCGTCGAGACAAATTATAGGCAATTTTACTAACCAGCGAAGTATAATCCTGGACGACTTGGTCCGGACTGAGAGAAGACTTTGGATCTTCGTATTTCGATTTAGCCATAGGTAATATGCGTATGTATTCTCGGGAAAACTTGCTTTCCCATGATAGCATACACCGCTGTATTTCATGCTAGACTTGACAATAAAGAACCTCTGGCAGTACCTCTCGATGTCCAGCTCAGATTGACTGCCGATCACCTAAAAACGAAAGGGAAGCAAGCATCATGACGATTGACAAGCTTTTTATTGCCGGTAGCGGCTTAATGGGAGGGGGGATTGCTTACGCCGCATCGGTGACAGCTCAGACACCTACCCTGGTATATGATATCAATTCAGAAATTATTCAACAGAGCCAGGCAAAATACCAAAAATTGTTGCAAAAAACGGTCGACAAAGGCCGTTTAAGCCAGGCCGACGCTGAAAGCAGTTTGGCTCGTATTGAGTTTACGACTGATTTAGAGCGTGCTGCAGAAGCGCAACTGGTGATTGAAGCGATCCCCGAAAAATTAACCCTCAAACAGGATTTTTTCAAAAAACTGGATACGATCTGCCCAGCCAAAACTATTTTTGCAAGCAATACTTCTTCCTTGCCGATTACCAGCCTGGCCAGCGTAACCACGCGTGCAGAACAGTTTATCGGCATGCACTTTTTTTCGCCTGTACATATTATGACCCTGCTGGAATTGATCCGTGGCTTAGAAACTTCAGAGTCAACTTATCAAGTGGTAAGAGCATTTGGAGAAAAATTAGGCAAAACCGTGATTATGTCCAACGACTTCCCTGGCTTTATTACCACGCGTCTGGGAATGGTCTTGCTAAACGAAGCTATGTTTGCCCTGATGGAAGGTGTTGGCAGTGCTGAAGATATTGATACTGGTATGAAGCTGGGCTTTAATCACCCCATGGGTCCACTGGCTTTGGCAGATGCAGTCGGTCTGGATGTCTGTCTCTCAGCCATGACGACGATGCATGAGGGCTTTGGCGAGCCCCGTTATCGCCCCTGTCCGCTGCTCAAACGTTTGGTACAGGCCGGCCATTACGGCAAAAAAACAGGTCGCGGCTTTTATAGCTATTCATAAACAGAAGGTGAATTCATGACTTCAAGAGAAATCCAAGAAAATTTCATGCAGCGGGCCCTGCAGCTGGCGCGCAAGGGCTTTATCCAAATTGCTCCAGATCCCTTTCGCGGGGCTGTCATTGCCCAGGGAGCTGAGTGTGTTGGTGAAGGCTATATGTCTAATCGCGATGACTGCGATCCAGAATTGCATGCAATCAAAGCAGCCGGTGACAAAGCACGTGGCGCCACACTCTATGTGAATCTGGAGCCTGCCTTTGGCTTGAAAAATGGCTTGAGCCTGGTAGATGCGATTGTTGGTGCTGGCATTGTGCGGGCAGTGGTTGCGATGAAAGATCCCAATAGCCATACCAGTGGCAAAACCCTGCGGGCTTTAGAGGCTGCTGGTATTGAAGTAGAAACTGGCTTGCTGGAATCAGAGGCCCGGCGCATGAATGAGATTTATGTCAAAGATATGAGCACCCGGCGCCCTTTTGTAAATCTGGTGACGGCGATGTCTCTGGATGGCAAAACAGCAACTGCTATGGGGGACAACGAAGGCATTACGGGGCCTGAAGCCAAAGAGTTTGTGCATACCCTGAGAGCGCGTTATGACGCAGTGATGGTTGGCGTGAATAGCGTTTTGCAAGATGACCCACAGCTTTGTTGCAAGGCACTGCGTGGCTGCGATCCCTGGCGAGTCGTTATTGACAGTCAAGGACGTACTCCTACCACTGCCAAGTTGTTTTTGCGCTCAGATCCTGATGAATCGCGAGCACCGGTCTTGATTGCCATTTCTTATGGGGCGCATGAAGAGCACTTGCAATCCTTACGTCATGCTGGAGCTGAAATTTTGCATTGCCCTGATGAAAGTAGCTCAGAGCCTAAAGTGGATCTTTTCCGCCTGATGGGTCAATTAAACAAGCGGGGCATTACTTCGGTTTTAATTGAAGGCGGCGGGACTTTGCGGGCTGCAGCTCTAGAAGCTGGCATTGTCGATAAGGTGACCTTTCTGGTCGCTCCCAAAATCATTGGCGGCAGTGATGCCAGCTCAGCGATAGAAGGCAATGGAGCCACGATTATCTCTGAAGCCTGGCAGATTCAAAATATTGAATCTCGCGCTTTGGGGCAGGACCTCTTAATCGAAGGCTATACCAGTTAGGCTGCTTTACTCTTTGAACAAGCGGCGCAAGAAGGGGATGTCCAAAAACTTCGGAAAGTACCAGCTGCTGTGACCAAAGAGTTTCATTAAAGCAGGCACGATCATCATGCGAATGATCGTGGCATCAATAAAGATTGCCACAGCCAGACCGAAGCCAAATTCTTTAATCACAATCATGCGTGCAAAAGCAAATCCTGAGAAAACCAGAATCATAATCAAACCGGCGTTGGTGATAATACCGCCGGTTTTTTCCATACCGATGGCAATGGCTTCGGTTGGATCTCCACATTTTTCATATTCTTCTTTAATGCGATTGATTAAGAAAATCTCATAGTCCATACTCAGGCCAAAAATAATACAGAATAAAATCAAGGGCGAGACAATTAACAGTGCGCCGGGAACGGTTTTAAGCCCCAATAAGTGAGCTCCGAAGCCGCGTTGAAAGACCAGAATCATACAACCATAAGTGGCTGTCACCGATAAGAGATTAAGTAAAACAGCTTTTAAAGGCAGCAAGATCGAACCAAAAGAAAACATCGTCAACAAATAGGTCACGATCACAGTGCTCAGTACAATCATTGGAAAGTAAGTGAAAATAGCTTCTTTCATTTCTAAGGGGATTGCACTCAAGCCGCCAACCAGAATTTTAATATTGGGGAAGTGTGGAGCGACCATATCTCGAAACTCCCGCACTTCAGCGATCGTTTGGAGATCTGCCGAATTGTCTAACATGCCATAGCCTTCATATTCATGAAAGCTAGCCAGAACCCCCTTGGTTTCATCTGTCGAGATAAACGGGAAGTTGGCGCCAGGCTGAAAGAGCTGTAAGTTTTGAACACCACCTGTTGCCGCCAGGGTGTTGTAAAGCACCATTTGATCAGCCAGGGGCTCGTTGATATTAATCAAACCAATACTATCCCGAATCGGTTCCAGGGTTTGAATGGCCTTCATAAAAGCATAGGCTTCACGAATATTTTTTTCTTGCCAGATCGGGCTGCCGTCACGGGTTTCAAAACTAATGATCATCGGTGCAAATAAATTGCTGGGATCAATTTCGAGGATCTTTTCATAGCCCTGTCGTGTTTCTAGTTCTTTGGGCATAATCTGAATCGTCGGATTCCAGACTTTGATCTCCAGGGCAAACAGAGAAATGCTGATTAAAATCCCAATTGAAACAAAGCTGAAAAAGAGTGGACGAGACATAATATAGCGTGCCCAACGCGACCAAAAGCGGCCGTGGCCCCAGTTATTATAGGTCCATTCACTGAGTTTTTTAGGCCAATTGATTTTATCCCCCAGCATTGCCAGAAGCGCAGGGACCAGGGTTAAGCTAATCAAGATCGTCATGGCTACGACGAGTAGGCCGCTCATGCCGAGTGAGCGCATAAAGACGACATTGGGGACCAATAAGGCCATCAGACCGATGCTGACTACGGTGCCAGAGTACAAAATCGTGCGCCCAGAAGCGATCACGGTTTGAATAGCGGCATCTTCTTTATTGAGGCCTTTCTCAAGCAGTTCTTCGCGATAACGGCTGACAAAGAGTAGCGAATAGTCAATCCCCACTCCCAGGCCGAGCATCGTCACGATATTTTGGGAAAGTGAGGTAATCTGAACATACTGAGCGAGCACGCATAAAATACCCAGCGAAAAGACGGTTGAAAAGACACCGACAATCATTGGGATTCCAGCAGCGATCAAGCCACCAAAAGCGAAGATCAAGACCAACATGATCAGCGGTAAAATGCGCTCTTCGGTCTCAAAACTATCATGGGCGCTAACGGTTGTAATTTCTCTTGAAAACAAAGGACCGCCGGTCAGATACATCTGAAAACCACTCGGTAGCGTCACTGCATTCAAGCGTTCACTTAGCTCAACAGCGGCGACGTCAGCTTCGGCAAAGCTCTGGGCGTTTAATCCAATAAAGATAAAGGTTTTACGGCGATCTTGGCTGAGTTGATTGGGGGATTGGCGATAGCTCAGGGGATCGGCAGACAAAACATGCTGGGTAATGATTTTTTCGTAGAGGCCAAGCACTTGCTGATAGGCTTTTGCATCAACGGTTTGGTCGGCACTGTCGATAACCAATTGAATACTATAAAGACGTTGATCAGGGAAGTCCTGATTGAGAAGGGCTTCTTGCTGATTCATCTCAGTGCCCGAGCCACTGGCGACTTCACCTTGCAAGTAATGATGGAGTCGTGTAGTTCCGAAAAGTGCAGGTAGTAGCAAAAGCACCCAGATGATGACCACGACGAGACGGTGTTTGACCACCCACTGCCCTAAAGCCTGCAGCATAATTTAACTCTCTATTAACTAGACTTTAACAGCGTTAATTATAGCAGACCCGCTGGCTTAATTTACACCCTCTTCTAAGAGCAGTTGCGGAACCGCTTCTTCATTGCCAAACAAATCCAGTTGAATATAGTCGATCAAATTTTGTAGGCCCGAACTTAATTGGGAATAAGGCAAAAATGAGAGTACCTGTTGGGGGCAGCCCTGAACAATTTGAGACAGTTCTTTTTCATCAAAGTCCTGGCCTTGCAGGGCACGCTGGAGTAGGTCTCGAATCGATTGGGTGTCGCTGAACTGGCTGTGAAAACAACGTTCATACACTTTTTCTAAATAAAAGTCTTGCTGATCAGCCGTTAGCTCCTGGCCATGTAGCAGCGACTGAGATATGACAAACAGCCGATGCATCGATTCTGGATGGTGTTGATGTGCCAGAGCTAGCTCAAGGGCGCGTCCGGTGGCGCCAGGGGGTAAACTACCTTGTTGCTTCCAGATTTCTAAAATATGCTTCAGGCTTTGATCCTCTGCTCGAAACAGGAGGGGTTGATTTTGAAGCCAATTGTGAACCAATAGGGGCCAATCTGGAAAGCTTAGCCGCAGGATCTGCTCCCATTGTTGTTGACGTCGCTGGGTGGGAGCTATTTGTAAAAAGGCTTCTTGCAAGAGGCTATACAGTGGTAGACTCCGAGCGCTGCGCTTGTATTGGCGCAGCAAACCGTCATAAAACTGGCCCGGAAAAAGACCCAGTAAGTTATACCAATCTTCTTTATCGAGTCCCATCATGTTTGAGACCTGCAGCAAATAGGGTCTGCCCTGCATCAAGGACTCTAACACCTGATTCAAAATGCGGCGTACGGTGTGAGGTAAACGATCTTTGCTATTAACGGTCGTTTCGACCAGCATTTGTATTTCTTCGTAAGTCAGATCGCGTTCGGAAACAGTTTGCCCACTGTCACTATGGCCTGACAGTAATTTTTTTTGGATCTCCAGCTCAAAAAGATCGTCACGACGTTGTTTGTTCTGATTTTCTTTTTCAAGCAGATCTTCAAGCGGTTTTTCGCCTTCGATAATATCATCGTTGTCTTCGATAATATCGCTGAGATCCTCGCTTTCCTCTACCTTTTCACGATTGTCTTTTTTTTCTCCGATACGTTCGCCAGCATCTTCCCATTGATCAACCAGGTCTTCCATCAGCTCCTGGTTTTCTTCAAGATCTTCCAGAATCTCGTCTTCACGGAACTCGGCTTGATCGGCTTCCTGCTCTTGCTGGGTATCTTCTTTGAGCTCCTGATGGAATTCTTTTGCGATCAATTCAGGGGTTTGGCTATCGAGAGAGCCGCTGCTAAGATTGAGGTGCAGACTGGTTTGTAAAGCAAATGGAGCTGAGAGGGGAGCAAAAAACTCAGCTAAAATGCTGCGAAAAGACACAGCCGAGGCAGCCTCAGTTGTCGGAGCCTGGACTGGATCTGAGCGGTATAATGGTTTGGGATCCCCTTCGATACGCATATAGACATTATAGTGAAGGAAATTTTATGAGTTCAAGTCTTCCGGCGAAAATAGATCTATTTGGTGATCACCCGCTGGCAATCTTGCTGGCCAAAAGTTTAGCCCGGCGGGGTTGGCTGATTGATTCTGATGCGCTTGACTTTGCTGACTATCCCTGGCTTGGAATGGCTTATGGCTTGATTCAGCCTCTGGGCTATGACCTACCTGTCTGGCCTTTAAAGTGGAGCTTTCAACACCTGGATCTTTTTTATCGGCCTCAGGCGAAAACGCCGCTCAGCTCGTGGACAGCGGATCTACTCGACCTCTCCGCCATGAAGCAAGAGTCTTTGCCCGTGTCTCAGGTTGCAGATCAGGCTGGCTTAGCGATACATCTGAATTTTTGTAATTGTCAGGGGATCTTGGGCTTGCCAGTGCGCAATGGTGTTTTGGAGTTGACGCAGCCGGTAGGGGTGCTCGAATGCTACGAAAGTGAGCAGGATGCGCTTTGTGTCAGTGCGTTAGACGCGAAGCATCTGGCCTATTCCTATTTTTGGAAAGATCAGGATCTATTTCTAGATCGCTTGCGAGCACTTTACCCAGAACAGTCATTTAAGCCTTTGGATCTACTTTTCCAATCAGCTTGTGAGTGCTGGCCGCAGGTCATTAGCGATCATAAACAAGTCGTTTTGCAATTGCCTCGTCCTTCATTGAGCCCCAAAAATATGATTTTACAAGGTCTGGGCTGGTCATTATTGGCTTCGTTAATCCGCTGGTTGAGTCTTGATTGCTTAAATGCGGAACAAGTCTCCCAACGACTTTTAGATAGCCTGAACAAGTTTAACCAGGCGCAACAGGACCGTTTACAAAAGCATAATTTTTTCGCCATTCCGGGCTGAATCATCTGGCTTTTTGCTTAAGACTGCGCTATAGTGTTTAATCGACTGTTCAAGATCCTGATTACGATAGCGTGACGTCACGGGGCTTTCGGCCCGTCTACTTGTCATCCACTTTTTTCGGACGTATAATTCAGGTTAAGAGAAAGATTAATTATGGCAAAAGAAGATGTCATTGAAATGGAAGGTGCGATCCAGCAATCCCTTCCCAATGCAATGTTTACTGTAAAGCTGGAAAATGGACATGAAATTCTTGCTCATATCTCTGGAAGAATGCGCAAGAACTTTATTAAGATCCTACCTGGGGATAAAGTCAAGGTTGAAATGTCACCCTATGACCTAAGCCGGGGCCGGATCACATATCGACTCAAAACATAAAGAAGGATCAGAAAACATGAAAGTACGTTCTTCTGTCAAACCAATTTGTATCAAGTGTCGGGTAATTAAACGCAAAGGTCGCGTGATGGTGATTTGCGAAAATCCCAAACACAAGCAGCGTCAAGGTTAAGAACCCCACGTCAGTTCAATAAAAAGGAGAAACAGGCTGTTTTATGGCTCGTATTGCAGGTGTAGATTTACCCCGAAACAAACGGCTGATTATCGCCCTTACCTATATTTTTGGTATTGGGGCTACTAAAGCCAAAGAAATTATTATTGCAACAGGTATCAGTCCTGATACCCGTACCTATCAACTGACCGATAACGAGATTAATCGTATCCGTCAGGAAATTGCCAAGCATCGCGTTGAAGGTGATTTGCGCCGTGAAGTGCAGCTTAACATTAAACGTCTGATGGAAATTGGCACGTATCGTGGCTGGCGTCACCGTAAAGGCTTGCCTTGCCGTGGTCAACGGACCAGTACCAATGCCCGCACCCGTCGCGGAACTAAGAAAACCGTCGCTGGTCGCGGCCGGAAGTAAGGAGAATACGCAATGGCTCGTCCTAAAGTGAAAACAAGTACAAAGCGCAAAGTCAAGCGTGGCGTCAGTCGTGGAGTGGCTCATATCCAGTCCACATTTAATAACACCATTGTCACGATCACTGATCGTCAAGGCAATGCGATTTCTTGGGCCAGTGCTGGCACCGTTGGCTTCAAAGGCGCCAAAAAAGGCACTCCCTTTGCAGCTCAATCTGCTGCTGAAAATGCAGCTCGTGCTGCAATGGATCAAGGTCTTCAAGACATTGATATTTTTGTTAAAGGTCCCGGTTCAGGGCGTGAAACCGCCATCCGTGCCCTTCAGGCTGCAGGACTGAATATCAGTCGCATCCGTGACGTAACACCCATTCCTCATAATGGCTGCCGTCCTCCAAAACGTCGCCGGGTCTAGACTCTGCGTTGTATTGTATAACCCTGTAGGAAAGGTTTTAAGATGGAAAACCCAACCATTGAATGTGTTGAAAGTTATGAAACCCCGGAAGGCCTGACATATGGCCGTTTTATTGCTGAGCCTCTTGATAAAGGCTACGGCATTACTCTGGGTAATTCTCTACGCCGTGTTCTACTCTCTGATCTAGAAGGCGCAGCGATTACCGCTGTGAAAATTGACGGCGTTTTGCATGAATTTTCTGTGATTGAAGGAATGGTAGAAGACGTTCTGGATATGATCATGAACCTGAAACAGGTGGCTTTTAAGCTGCATGGCGAATCACCCAAAACGGTGACTCTCTCTGTTGAAGGGCCTGCTACTGTCACTGCTAAAGATATCAAAACCGATAGCGAAGTTGAAGTGGTAAGCAAAGGACAGCCCCTGGCCACTTTGCAAGCCGGCGGTCGTCTCGATATTGAAATGCGTATTGAAGCTGGCAAAGGCTTCGTTCCTGCTGAACAAATGCGTCGTGAAGAACTGCCTCTGGGCTGGTTGCCGATTGATGCGATTTATATGCCGGTTCAAAAAGTCAATTATAAAGTTGAAAATACGCGTGTTGGCCAGGTGACCAACTTTGACCGTTTGGTCTTAGAAGTCTGGACCAATGGCAGTATTGAACCCCAGAGTGCGATCAGCACCAGTGCGGGCATTTTAGCTCGTAAGTTTCAGGTCTTCACTGCCTTAAGCGGTGAGCCTATTTCTCTGGACAGCGGCATGCTCCTGGAAAAACCAGAAGAAGCTGAAAAATCCAAAGAAGAAGAAATCTCAATTGAAGATCTTGAATTGTCAATTCGGGCATACAACTGTCTGAAGCGCGCCAATATTTTCAATCTTGCGGATTTGCTCAAAAAGAGCGAACGTGAACTGATGGAAATCAAAAACTTCGGCAAGAAATCTGCTGAAGAAGTGATCGACAAGGTTCATGAAATGGGCTACACCCTACGTGGTGGAAGCACCAGACATCCTGAAGAAGTAGAAGCGGAGTAAACGACTAATGCGACATAAAGTAAAACGTCATCGCCTGAATCGACCGGCCGATCAACGCCGGGCTCTGCTGCGTAACCTGACCACTCAGGTCTTGAAGCACGGTCGTGTCACCACGACTGAAGCAAAAGCCAAGGCCGTCAAAAGTGAAGTAGAACGCATGATTACGCTGGCCAAACGTGGCACTGAAGATCTCAGTGCACGTCGTGCGGTATCAGCTTATCTGCTTGAAAAGCGTTCTAGTCAGCCCCGTGTACTTAGTCTGAAAGACAAAGATGAAGTCATTGATGAGCAACGCTACCGCGTTGTTTCTCGGGATGATAAGTCTAAGAAGGCCAAAGTTCGCGAGAAGACCGTTGCTCAGCAGTTATTTGAAACCATTGCTCCTCGTTACACTGAACGCAATGGCGGCTGTGTACGAGTTTTGCGCTTGCCTCCCCGTCGTGGGGACGCAGCACCTATGGCTCTGGTTGAACTGGTCTAAGACCACAACACAATTACGAAAATCAGCCCCGGATTTATTCCGGGGCTGATTTTTTATGTCTCAGTCTCAGTGTTATTTGCTGGCTGCACTTGCTGCGTACATACCGCCACGGACCTGCTCGACCAGGAACTGTCTCCAGTTGGGAATTGGTGCCAATAAGAGTTTGCCGCTGCCCGTATAGGTGCTGACCAGAAATTCGCCTGAAGTGGCTGAACCGAGTAAAGACTTCGTTGCTTTCTCGATCTTATAATCGAGACTGCTTTCCCAGGCGACTGCGAATTGACCGTCGACGACCAGGCGCTCGTTCTTCATCTCGATTACTTCTACAGGCCCCTGAGCAACAATCACGACCTGACCCTGGCCTTTGACCTTGGTCCAGAAGTTGAGCATGCCTTTGCCGCTTAAGAAGCTGGTCATGACTTTGTCACGGTGAACATCAATCTTAATGGTTTCTTCGGATGCCCAATAAGCCCCAGCTTGTACCAGCCATTCCTGGCCGCCGGTTTCAAAGATATGGAAATTGGAAAAAGAGGGCTCAAGATAGAGTTCGCCTGAACCTGTGTATGTTGGGCGAAAAATACTTTCACCGGTGACCATAGATTTCAGAAATCCGCCTGCGGAGGGCATTTTGGATTCCATCTTAATATCACCACGCATATAGTACATGGCGCCAGCCTCGGTGCGTACGGTTTCATTGCTTAGCTTGGCTTTGACCAGATTTAGACCTTCTTGTTGAATGACTTCAAAATGTGCCATCGAAAACTCCTTGTGTGTTTTAATCTGAAATATAAAGTAATTATTACGTTCATATTTCAATCGAACTATTTGTAGTTTAACGGGTAATGGCTAAAATGAGAAATTCAGGTTTATTCGGTCTCGGTCTCATAGCCCGCTTCGTTCCAGGCCAGCATGCCGCCATCAAAGTTGATCAGCTTCTCAAACCCCTGGCTGGACATCATCTGGCTGGCACGGCCACTGCGGCCGCCACTGCGACAGACCATTACATAGGTTTTGTCTTTGTCGAGGCGATCTAAATGATCCTCTAACTCGCTCAAGATAATTTTTTCTACACCGGGTATAGTGCCTTCTTCCCATTCTTCGGGTTGGCGCACATCGATCCAGACTGTATCTGCAGCCTGGGCTTCATAGAGCTCATGAATCTGATCGGCCTGTAATTGTTGAACACTCATAATAGATCTCCTGCTATTTGTTTGCTTCCATTATGCCTGATGCCAAAGCTATTTGCGGCATGAATCTGAGTTTAGAACGCTTAAAATGGGTTTCCTTTTATGGAGATTTTGTTAACACCTTAAATGTAAGCCGTTTTGTGCTTTGTGCTAGTCTGTGGGGCATGCTACGATTTGGATACCGAATTAAACATTGCCGTTGAGGTCGCTCTATGCATCACGATATTATTACCTTACTCACGCTCTTGATTATCGCTACCTCTGTGGCGATGGGGGTGCGCTATATCAATTTACCGTATACGGTAATGCTGGTTCTGGGCGGCCTGGTTCTGGGCTTGTTACACTATTTGCCTGAAGTCAAAATGACCCCCGATATTGTAATGATCGTGTTTTTGCCGATCCTTTTGTTTGAGGCGGCGATCAATATTGAGTATGCTCATTTGCGAGCGGATCTGAAGTCGATTTTGACCTTTGCCATGCCAGGAGTCATGATCGCCTTATTTGCTACGGGCATCTTTATGCATTATTTCACGAACTTTCCCTGGATGATCTCGCTCTTATTTGGCTCGATGATTGTGGCGACAGACCCGGTCTCGGTACTGGCAATTTTCAAAAAATTGGGTGTGCCTCACCGTTTAACCGCCCTGGTTGAAGGTGAAAGCTTGCTCAATGATGGCACGGCGATTGTCGCTTTTCAGATTGTGCTGGGGGTCGTTGTCACCGGTAATTTCTCAGTGACCGATAGTTTGCAGAAATTTGTACTGGTTTGTGTTGGGGGACTGGCTGTGGGTCTGATGACCGGCTATGCCTCAATCGTCCTGCTTGAGAAGTTTGATGATCATTTGTTAGAGCTGATGATCACGACCGTGCTGGCTTATGGCTCGTATCTGGTGGCAGAGAGCTTGCATGTCTCGGGCGTGATTGCTGTGGTCACAGCTGGGATTATGCTCGGCAACCTGGGTTGGGAACGGGCCATGTCTCCGACCACACGGGTGGCGATTTCTACCTTTTGGGAGTTTGCGGCCTTTGTGATCAATTCGCTAATTTTCTTATTGATCGGTTTGCAAATTCATTTGCGTGACTTACAGCAAAACGCTTATTTAATTGTCATGGGCATCCTGGCTTTATTTCTGGGCCGCATGTTAGCGATCTATCCCCTGGCAGCCTTCTCTAATTATTTCTTTAAAGCTAAACTGCCCTGGAAGTGGACCCATATCTTTATCTGGGGCAATCTCAAAGGGGCTTTATCGATGGCGCTGGTGATGAGTCTGCCCGCAGATGTACCGTATCGTCAGGAGCTTCTGATCACGATTTTCGGCGTGGTTTTATTTTCATTATTGATCCCTGGTTTAACGATGGGACCTTTTTTGAGTCTACTTAAGGTAGGTAAAAAAGAAGCTACGCTGGAATACTTCGAAAGCTTACAAGGTCGATTACTCGGGCAACGTGCCGGCTTACACAAACTAGAAGAGATTTATACCCAGGGGCGGATCTCGGCCCAACTTTTTCAGGAAAAAGAAAAGACGTATTTACAAGCGATTGCCAGTGTCGAGCGGGAGCAGCTTGAGCTTCAGCAAGCCCATCCGAAACTGGCCCAGTCCCAGGCGGATATTATCGAACGCCATCTGCTGATTACCCAAAAAAGCGCTTATCAAGAAGCCTATCGCGGGGGTCTGCTATCGGAAGCGACGGCACAGCAATTGATCCGAGAAGCCAACGAAAATATTGAAGGCTTAGGTAGTGAGCATTAGGAGTTAGCTTGAAAATGAACTGAACCCTTGGTCGTTCTACTAGCAGAGTGTTACATTGAAGAAAAGTCTGACAAAATTTCAGGTAAATTATATGCAAGCGAACCCATCTGCCCCATTATCTTTTGATCTCGAGTCTCTGTTTCCAAAGCATCAATTCTCGCTCTGGCGAGAAGCTGCCGAAACGGCACTCAAAGGGGCTGACTTTGAAAAACAGCTCTACACCCAAACCCTGGAAGGCTTGCGATTACAGCCGCTCTATACGGCGCAAGATCTGCCCGAGTCATTATTGCCTCATGCTCCCGCTGAAGGCGATCACCGCCGGGGGCCTGCACAGCCGGGTTGGTTGATCTCCCAGGATGCCTATCCGGGGCAAACAGACAATGAAGATTTCGCGCAACAATTAGCCCATGGCCTGGAGTCTCTTGAATTAAATCTCAGTAATCAATCTGACCTATCTATCTCTGAAGAGATACTCAAAGCAAGTGAGCTGGGCTTGTTTGTCGAAGCCCTGCCTGCAGATCAGCAGCGCTTGCAAGCTCAGTTTGGCCGGACTCCGCGCACAGCGCCTGGTGGCGTGCTCTCAGATCCGGTTAGCTTGTACTTAAAGGGCCAGCTTGAAAGCGTGACCTATGCCAGCGTGGCAACGGCGATGCAGGGCTCAGACTCTTTTGCTTTGCAAGTGAGCGGTCTGCCTTTCCATGAGGCCGGGGCACATGCCGCACAAGAATTGGCGTATACCCTGGGAAGTCTGGTCGAAGGTATTCAAGCTTTAAGCGAAGCGGGTCTGTCTGTTGAGCAAATTCTCTCCCAGACCCGTCTGGTATTGGGCGTGGGCCCGCGCTTCTTTATGGAAGTCGCCAAAATGAGAGCCTGCCGTGTGTTGGTGGCCCGGCTGGCTGAGATTTATCAGCAGCCATCAGCTCAGCCCCTGTTACATGCACGCACTTCACGTCTCTGGTTGACGCGCTATGACCCTTATGCCAATTATCTGCGGCAGACGATTGGGGCTTGTGCTGCCGTGGTTGGCAATGTCGACAGTCTCTGTGTCGGTGGTTTTTCGGAGTCAATGGGCATCCCCGATGCCTTTGCCCAGCGCCAGGCCCGTAATTTGCAATTATTGCTCAAGCACGAGGTGCATCTGGATCAATGGCTGGACCCCGCTGGAGGCAGCTATTTTATCGAAAGCCTGACGACTCAATTGGCCGACGCTGCCTGGAGTTTGTTTCAAGAACTAGAATCTCAGGGGGGTCTGTTGCAAGCACTCAGTCAGGGCTTACCTCAGGCTGCCATCGCTGAAACTGCCGCACAACGCTTGAAGCAAATCGAGCAACGGCGACAGGTGCTGGTCGGTACCAATACCTATGCTAACCCTCAGGAGCATTTGCAAGACATTCATATTCAGGGCCTCTGGCCAGAACAAGATTCAACACGACCGCACGGCTTAGCCCCTTTGCGCCTGGCAGAAGACTTCGAGAGCTTACGTCAGGGCCAGGAGCAATCCCCCAAAAAAGTGACTTTGCTCTGCCTGGGACAGACCCCAGATTATCTGGCTCGCTCAGAGTTTGCACGGGGTTTCTTTGAGGTTGCCGCCTGTCAGGTCGTCAATAGTCCGGCTCTGGCTGATGCGGAAGCCCTCGCCAGCTTTGTCGCCGAGACCGAGAGCGATATCTGGGTGCTGTGCTCCAGTGATGCCGCGTATGTCGAGTCGCTCAATGACTGGGCTGCTATTGTGAAAAAAGCCAGCTCAGGCCCGTTGGTTCTGGCTGGACGTATGCCTCAGGGAGTCAATGGTGATGCTCTGGATGCCAGTATTTATATGGGATGTAATGCCCTGGAGACACTAGAGCAGATCCTGAGCGTTTAAGATTCATTGAGACGGAAACGCTTGATTTGATCAGCGTTAAACTCTGAGATCTAGGCCGATTGAGTGGGAGTCTGATCAGTAGGTGTCGCTTAACTGTGTATCCATTGAAACGGGTAAGGGTCAGCTCTCCTTTTTAATATCCAGGTTAAATTAAGAAGTTGATCCTAATCTCTAGCATATTCAACCGTTATAAATTTGTCTACGAGGCGGATAACGTCAGCTATTTTGCAAGCGCAAGCCATTTAATCCAGCTTGACCTGAAACTTCAAGATTTGGTTGGGCTTTGATGTTGCTACATACACGGTGCCGTCTTGCTTGGCGACCAAACCCGAGTAGATATTTCCAATGGCTTGACTATAGCCTTTGGATACTAAGGTCACGCTATTAGCGGATGCTTCTTTATTTTTAGCATCTAAGAAAAGCCTGTAAACACCATAGGAAATACTACCCAAAACCTTATTCGTCTTAGGAATAGTAGTAATACCCAACACGCCACTCATACGATATGCATCTATTGGATCCTGGGCGTTTTTTTCAGAAGCGTATTTACTGCTTCTATTGGCATATTCCGTATTATGTAAGGTATAAATATAGGTTTCCTTATTCGGAAGAATATACACTAATCCTTGACTTGCTTGAGAAATTAAAATACCTCCTTCTTGAGTCAATGCAATGTCAAGAATACTAGAAAGCCCAAGTGTTTTATCGAGTACCCCCCAATACTCACCTGAGCTACGATATACGTGACTGGGGAGCCCACCGCTTTCAGCCAGCGTCTGCAACTGATGCTGGTCCCAGACCCGCAAGCGATCTAAATCGCCGATATACAACTTGTCACCGTCTAAAGCAAGAGCCTGGGGTAGAGCCAAGCGTGCCTGGGAAGGATCACCATCTACAAACCCTGCTTCATCGTTGCCAAGCAGGGTTGTAACGACTCCCGCTTCTAAAACACGAATCCGACGGTTGAGATAATCTGCGATATAGACTCGGCCTTGATCGTCCACCGCACAAGATCGGGGTGTATTGAAACGCGCCTGAGCTACGGGTCCATCCTGAAAACCGGCTTCACTACCACCGACGGTGATCACCTCACCCGCTGCTGTCAGTTTACGAATTTTGTGCTCGTCAAGAATATACAAGCTCTCGTCAGTGGGGTCCAAACACATCTCATTGATCTGCGTAAAGCTAGCTTGCAGCGCTGGCCCATCTTGAGATCCTTCTTCACCGGTTCCGGCGACAACAGTAAGCGGATGTGGGCTCAGAGTAGGCAAGGGAAAAGGTGTCGGCGTCGGTTGAAGAGGGGCTGTCTGACTGGCCTGGGGTGTCGGCATTGCAGATGCACTGGCAGGTGGAAGGCTTGAAGGCATCGGGCTAAGAGAAGGCTTGACGGTGGCCTGAGGAGGTTGGATCTCGGGTCCAGGCGCTTGGCAAGCCATAACGCTTAAACTCATAATGAAGCTAATGAGCACGTACTGGCCTCGTAAGACTTGCATAAGCCCTCCTTTTTTCATATCAGAGTTACATCATCGTTTGATTTTAATCTCTCTAGTCTCTTTAACTAAACAGAGAGCGTAAAGATCAATTTGGGGCTGAAAGCAAGCTTAAGCAACCCTACAAAAAGGATACCAAATCCCAATGAAGAACGTTTGGTTTCATCCGCTTATGCTTTTCGAAAAGCTTTGACCTTTATTTTAGCAGATCACTTCAAAATAGATGTATGTATATTTTTTTTTTACTTATTTGACAAAAATGATTAATTTTTATATGCTAGTTATCAGTTTGTTTTGGGCTCGTTTTACCTGTTTTATTCTTCTTATCGAGGCGCCTGTGATCAATGCTGTACGGTTTGCGACAGCCCCAGAGGTCCAATCCATAGGCGGGATATCCCTAACTTCAGGCGTACACCCAATCCGAGTGTTACGTTATCAGTACACCGGTAGAGACCCATTGATTTTGTCCTGGAAAAGGCCAGGTGCTTCAGCTTTTGAAATTGTGCCTTCTCAGGTATTGAGCCATGCTGTCAGCATTGAAATCCCACCGGCTCCAGCATTAAAGCCAGGATTGGTCGGTCGGTTTTTTAACACGGTTTCAGCTGAACCTCCTAATCAGCCCTTTGGTAGCAAAGTGTTTTCTCAATTGAACTACACAAGTGCGAACCAGAGAGATGTTTTTGAAGTCGGGCGCAGTGTCAATTTCTCGGGTTTGTTTACAGGTTACCTGAGTTTGCCAGTGGGCTATGCTAGCGGTAACTATCAGGTGATTGTCGGTCATGACGATGGAGCATACATGTATCTGGGTGGAGCACTACGCTTCAATGATGACGGCCCGATAACATATGTAGAACATGGGACCACTATCAACTTACTCGCAGGGCAGCACTATCCGATGCTAGTACATTATCAGCAGTTTGCCGATGTAGCACAGTTAGGATTGTTCTGGATCAAGCCAGATGGCACCCGTGAGCTCATCCCTGCCAATGCACTCTCCTATTAAAAGGAGTTTGCATGGCTGCGATGACTTTCATGCTTGATAGTTATTAAAGCCTGGCTTAAGGGTTTAGGGTAGGAGGATGGCGGGAATATACAAGGCATGAGCAATAGTACCAAAACCTGTACTGACTGTCGGTTTGTGAATGCCTCGATGAACTCCGCCTGTGTGAAATGCGGTCTGAGTCTGGTCAGCCAGGACTTTGATGAGCGCTTGATTGTGCGCTATGAGCGCGAGAACCCGGAGTATCGCAGCCAGTTTTTAGAAGAGCTGCTGACGCCGACATTCTGGGTGGCCTTGCCTTTGGGCTTGCTCTTCGCAGTACTGGGGATCGCCTCGATTGGCACGCCAATGATGCCCTTGTTTTTAATGCTGGCTTGCTTTCTGGCGGCCCTGCCGTTTATGCCAGGCGATCCGGTCGGGGACTATCTTCAAATGCGTTTAGAGGCTCGCGACAAAGTCCTGCCCAAAGAAAAGTCCTGAAGTCAGGCGGGCGCTTTAATTTGGCCCACCTGTTCAAAGAGCGATTATTTGCGCTGGTAATTTTGGACCGTATCCACCAGACGTTTTACGTTTTCGACGGGGGTTTCGGGCAAAATACCGTGGCCCAGATTAAAGACATGACCGGTCTGCCAGGGCATTGTATCCAAAATCTGTGTGACCTGGGCTTCGACATCATCGGCTGTTGAGAATAAGCGCACTGGATCCAGATTACCCTGAAAGCTGACCTTATCTCCGACACGACGGATGGCGTCATTGAGATCGACACGCCAGTCCAGACTGAGCATATCAGCGCCGCTTTCAGCGGTGGCTTCCAGCAAATGACCTGAATTACCGACATAGAGGGTCAACGGGGTGTCCGGGCATTGTTCTTTGAAACCCTGAATCACACGCTGGGTTGTCGGCAAAGCATATTGACGATACTCTGGCTCCGACAAAGCGCCGGCCCAGGAATCAAAAATTTGGACCAGACGGGCACCCGACTTGACCTGATAAACCAGGTATTTAATTAGGGTCTCCGTCAATTGCTGCATCAGTTTTTCAAAGATTTCCGGGGCTTTGTACATCATTGTTTTAATATGAATATAGTTGCGGCTGCCGCCCCCTTCGATCATATAAGCAGCTGTCGTCCAGGGTGCACCCGTGAAACCAAGCACCGGGATGCGGGGCTCAACTTCTTTTTTGAGCATGGCAATCGCCTGGCCCAGGCTAGGAGAAGCCTCTTCGGGCTCAGGGATCCGCAGGCGCTTGAGGTCATCAGCATGGCGAATCGGATTGTGGATCACCGGGCCGCTGCCTTTGACATATTCCAGATCACAGCCCATGTCTCGGGCTGGAATCAGCAGATCAGAGAAAATAATCGCACCATCGATGCCCAGTTGATCGACTGGTTGCATCGAGACTTCGACGACCAGTTCTGGCGTGTCACACAGGGTCAAAAAATCAACTTCAGCACGGATAGCACGAAACTCAGGCATATAGCGGCCAGCCTGACGCATCAACCAGACTGGCGTGCGAGCAACGGGCTTTTTCAGGGCGGCATCTAAAATTAAAAAAGAATCAGACATCATAGAACCTCAGGGTTTTTTATACATATTAACGCGGTCTGCTTTTCAGCGGATAGCAGCTAGGCCAAGTTAGTGTTGCAGCTGCCAGACAAAAAATAAAAACAGCCGCTTACTTGAGCTGGATGCTGTCTGTGAGCGGCCATAAAGCAAAAGCTTAGCTTTTCAAACTCATTAAATAAGCGATCAGATCGTTATACTCGGTCTCACTCATGGTTCCCTTTAGATTCGGGGTCATTACGTTTTGAAAGCCTTCTACCAGATGGGCTTCTGGCTTTTCGATCGATTGCTGGAGATAAGCAACTGCATCCAGGCCCGCAACACGGGTGGCCGCGATATTGCCAATATTATCCAAAGCCGGCCCGAGCACGCCCACGGCTTCAGGCACACCAGAGACTTTATGGCACACCGTGCAGGTTTTACTTAAGAAAACTTGTTTGCCTGCAATGGCATCTCCACTGAAGGTTTCACTAACAGGGGCTTCGGTTTCAGTGGCGACACCTGAAGGGGGTGTCTCCGTTTGGGTTTCCGTTTGACTGGTCTCGGTTTTTTCGGCCGGGCAAGCCGTCAGGATCAGGCAGCTTAAAAGCAATAATAGATATTTTTTCATGGGGGATCTCCTCTGTAATGGTTCTGAACTCTACGTTAGCACGAGAAGGCTTCATTCGGGCTTGACCCAAATCAAATACTTAGTCAGATTCTATCTTTTTATTCAGGCCTTCTAAGCGAGTAATGACTTCGACAGCGACAATATCGCCAGTCACATTGAGTACGGTGCGGCACATATCCAAGATCCGATCGGCGCCATAGACAATCGCAATACTTTCACCGGGTACGCCGATCGATACCAGCAGACTGGCAATTAGGGGCAGTGATCCGCCAGGCACGCCTGCTGTACCCACACCCGCTAAAATGGAAAGTAAGACAACCAATACCTGCTGCGAAAAACTCAGATCGATCCCAAAACACTGGGCCAAAAATAAGACCGTGATGCCTTCAAAGAGGGCGGTGCCATTCTGATTTGCAGTGGAACCGATGGTTAAGACAAAATGCGCAATTTCTTTGGGCAGCCCCAGCTTCTCGACGCTAACCCGAATCGCTGTTGGCAGGGTGGCATTGCTCGAAGAGGTCGAGAAAGCCGTGACCATGACTTCACGAATATTTTTGAAAAACTGAATCGGTGAAGTGCGTGCGACCCATTTGAGAATCAGACTATAAACCACAAATTGCTGGATTGCTAAAGCGAATAAAACCACCAAAACATAGCCAATTAAGAGCTTTAAAATCGAGAAGCCGACACTGGCGACCAGACCAAAGAGCAGAGCCGCAACGCCGAAAGGGGCTAAGTGCATACCAAAGCCAATCACGCGCATCACCAGCTCATAGATGCCCTCTAAAAAAGCCTTGACCGGCGCCACCTTTTCGGGATCCGAAGCCGAAAGCGCCAGGCCTAAAATCAGGGCAAAGACCATGACCGCCAATAAGCCTCCGCCACTATAGCTTGGGTCAAAGGCGCGGGCCATGTCTTCCAGAGGATTTTTTGAAAAGAGTGAGATCAGAATATCTGCTGGTGAACGGCTGGCGCCGATCTCGACATTTTGCTGGATCTGAGTGCCCTGCTCAGCAAAGCGGCTCATTAAATAGCTGCGATCGGCCTCGGAAATGGCCCGTCCCGGTTGAAATATATTAAAGATCAGCAGGCCCACACCGACAGATAAACCGGAAGCGACGAGTGTATAGACTAAGGTTTTAACGCCAATGCGGCCAATACGGCTGAGATCACCTAGCTCTGCCACTCCCAGCACCAGGGCCGAAAGAATCAGCGGGATCACCATCATAAATAGTAGACGCAAAAATATTTGACCGACTGGCTGGGTCCAGGCAATCATGAGATCAATCCAGTTTTGCGGCAAATTCAAGAGCTGCACAGCAATGCCTGCTCCCAGTCCAACAATCATTCCCAGCACAATACGTGTCGACAGTGACATTTTTGGTCTCATTTCTTTCAGCGGCGAATTTTTGACAGCTTAACACAAACCCTTTGAATCAGTGAGAGTCTGCATCAGCCGTTTTAAAAATAGGTTTATTACTGGGGAGCTACATACGGAAAACTGCAAAATTGGTGTCTTCAATCGGAGCATTTAAACTGGCTGAAATGGCCAGTCCCAAAACATTTCTGGTGTCAGCCGGGTCAATGATGCCATCGTCCCAGAGGCGGGCTGAACTGTAATAGGCCGAGCTTTCGGCCGCATATTTGTCGAGAATAGGCTGCTTAAACGCAGCCTGCTCAGCCTCACTCAGATCTTTACCTTGTGCTTGTAATTGGTCGCGCTTAACCGTCAGCAATACATTGGCCGCTTGCTCGCCACCCATCACCGAAATTTTGGCTTTGGGCCACATCCACAAAAAGCGCGGACTATAGGCCCGGCCGCACATGCCATAATTGCCTGCACCATACGAACCCCCAATGATCACCGTAAACTTGGGTACACTGGTACTGGCCACGGCTTGTACCAGTTTGGCGCCGTCACGGGCAATCCCGCCGTGCTCATAGTCCTTGCCAACCATAAAACCAACAATATTTTGCAAAAATACCAGTGGGATCTTTCTTTGGCTGCAAAGCTCAATAAAGTGAGCTCCTTTGCGCGCTGATTCTGAGAATAAAATGCCGTTATTGGCGACAATACCGACTGGGTAGCCGTGGATGCGGCCAAAGCCGCAAACCAGCGTCTGACCGTAGAGAGCTTTAAATTCATGAAATTCACTGCCATCTAAAATACGGGCCAGTACTTCGCGCACATCGTAAGTTTGGCGCTCATCAGCCGGTACGATTTTATAGAGTTCTTCGGCCGAAAAAAGAGGTTCTTGTGGGGGCTGAATATCCATATCGAGCGCTTTGCTACGGTTGAGATTGGCGACACAATGGCGTGCGATTTCCAGGGCATGCTGATCGTCGTCAGCCAAATGATCGGCGACTCCTGAAATGCGGGTATGTACATCTGCTCCACCGAGTTCTTCAGCACTGACTTCTTCGCCGGTGGCGGCTTTGACGAGTGGCGGCCCGCCCAAAAATATCGTGGCCTGTTCTTTGACCATAATTGTTTCGTCTGACATGGCCGGCACATAAGCACCGCCAGCAGTACAAGATCCCATCACAACGGCTATCTGAGGGATATTTTTGGCAGACATCTGGGCCTGCATATAAAAAATACGTCCAAAATGATCCCGGTCCGGGAAGACTTCTGACTGTAAAGGCAAAAAGGCCCCGCCGGAATCGACCAAATAGACACAGGGCAGATGGTTTTCTAAGGCGATTTCCTGAGCGCGCACATGTTTTTTGACGGTCAGTGGGAAGTAAGTCCCCCCTTTGACGGTGGCATCATTGGCTACGATTACGACCTGTTGCCCGGATACCTGCCCGATGCCGGTAACGACACCGGCTGCCGGAATATCTGCTTCATAGATCCCATCGGCTGCCAGGGCCGAAAACTCCAGAAAAGGCGTGCCTGGATCGCAAAGCAGACGGATGCGCTCACGGACAAAAAGTTTGCCACGGGATTCGTGCTTTTCACGGGCTCGTATAGATCCGCCTTGTTTGATCTGGCTGAGTTTGGCTTTTAATTGCTCCAGAGCTTCGGCATAAGAGGCTGCATTTTTACTGGCATCGGGGGTGCTTAGATTAAGTTGAGAAGAAAGGGTATACATAATAGCTCCTAATAGATAACTTAGGCTTTTTTAGCCTGATTGGCGACGCCGTGAATGGCAGCCTGTACCTGGTCTTGATCTCCCAGGTAATAATGTTTAATCGGTTTGAGATCGGCATCGAGTTCATAGACCAGTGGCACACCCGTGGGGATATTGAGATCGGGAATATCAGTTTCTGAGATTTGGTCTAAGTACATCACCATGGCCCGTAGCGAATTGCCATGGGCAGCAATCAAGATATTTTTACCTGCTTTGATCTGGGGGGCGATCTCGTTTTCCCAGTAAGGGATCACGCGATCGACTGTGAGTTTCAAGCTTTCAGTCAAGGGCAGTTCAGCAGTGCTGAGAGCGGCGTAGCGGGATTCATGAATAGGACTGCGTTCGTCATCAGCTTCCAGGGCCGGGGGAGGGGTATCAAAGCTGCGGCGCCAAATATGGACTTGATCATCGCCGTGCTTAGCAGCGGTTTCGGCTTTGTTGAGGCCCTGCAGAGCACCGTAATGACGTTCGTTGAGTTTCCAGTTGCGAATCACTGGCAACCACATCATATCCATTTCATCCAGAGCAATCCAGAGGGTGCGTATGGCCCGCTTGAGTAGAGAAGTATAGGCCAGATCAAATGTGTAGCCATTTTCTTTGAGTAAATGTCCTGCCTGGCGTGCTTCCTGACGTCCTTGTTCAGTCAAGTCGACATCGGTCCAGCCGGTAAAACGATTTTCTTGATTCCAGCTGCTTTGTCCATGGCGTAATAAGACGAGTTTATACATATTCTACCTTCTCTGAAGTTTTACGGCATTATATAACAAGACTAGCCCGCAGGCAGTTTTCATCTTGGGTTTAGCACAGAGATTTTAAAATCCGCTCAGTACCGATTTAAAGCCAGCCAGTAAATCGCGGGCATCGATCTGGACCAGATCGTCACGGGTCGGGTTATCAATTTGAACCAGACGATTGGCCTGATAGCTTAAGGTATGCTCAAAGATATTGCGAATCGTGCGTCCGTTGCCAAAATGCTCGCCACGCTTGTGAAAGAGCAGCTCTAAAGCTCGTTTGGCGAGCGGTTCGGCTTCAACTTGCAGCTTTAAGTGGGCGTCAGCCAGCATGCTTTGTAAAATCGCATAGAGCTCTTCGGGCTGATAGTCCGGGAAATCAACAAAACGCTTAAAACGCGATTTCAGGCCTGGGTTGGTATTGATAAAACGCTTCATTTCTTTGGGGTAGCCAGCCACGATCACGACCAGATCATCGCGGTGGTCTTCCATCGCTTTGAGCAAGGTGTCTATTGCTTCCTGACCATAATCTTGTTGCTGACTATTGGCTAAGGTATAGGCTTCATCAATAAACAAAATACCGCCCAGAGCCTGATCAATAACTTCTTTGGTCTTGATCGCTGTTTGGCCCATATAGCCGGCGACCAGGCTGGCGCGATCGACTTCGACCAATTGCCCTTGAGATAAGACTTTCAAAGCGCGGTAAATTTCAGCCAATTTGCGGGCAATCGTGGTCTTGCCAGTGCCTGGATTGCCTGTGAAAACCAGATGCAGCGAGAGCGGTGGCACGGGCAAACCTTGTTTTTTGCGCAG
>JBBKWI010000170.1:0-45688 GCA_037968875.1 Candidatus Sericytochromatia bacterium
AAATTGCGGTTTCACCTGATGGCAATCGTTTATTCGTCGTCGACAAATCCAATGGAACCCTGCTGGCCTTTAATCAAACCCAGGCTGACAACTTCACTCTCGCTGAGTTTTTTCAACCCGCTCCCAATTCGCGCGTTGAGTTCCAAGATGTGACTGTTGATAAAAATGGCCGGGTCTATCTATTAGACTCCTCCAATGATCAACTACTGGTCTTTAATGGCGCCAATATTCAAAACCCGGTGGCTCAGGTCACCTTACGTGACGGGCAACATCCGGTCGTGGGCCCAGAAAATATCGCTTTAAGCAAATCTTTGCAGCGCATCTATATCACAGGCTCAGCAGCCAATGTGATTAGCGTGATTAATAACCCCAATCAGTTGGCCGGCAATATGCAGATTCAACAAGTGGGACAAAACATCCCCATCAATGGTGACTCACAACGCCAGGCAACTTCTCCAGTCGGCGTTGATGTAACTTCTAACGACCAGGAAATCTATGTTTCTAATGGCGGCGGTGGGTTTAACCTGTCTTTGCTCGAAATTGCAGGCAATGGTCAAGTGACTCCCAAGCGCAACTTTGGCACGGCAGTCTCAGCAGCGAACGCCCCTCCTCTGGGTCGTATGAAAATCGTCTTTTTCGATACGCTCACCGGTCAGGCGCGCACCCAATCAGAAGGGCTTGCGGATACCAATCCAGTAGCACCCACTGAAGAAAGTTTGAGTCGCTTACGCTTCTTTGACACTCCCTAATTTACTTACACTATTACGTCTGGCGCTGGTGGTACCCTTCTGTTACTTTGTGACAGCAGGCCCTGAATGGGATTCACTGGCGCTAGTCATTTTTTTGGTCGCCGCTTGTACGGACTGGTTTGATGGTTTTTATGCCCGTCGCTACCAACAATTTTCGGACGCAGGCAAATTACTGGATCCCCTGGCTGATAAGTTATTGGTCGCCACAGCTCTGATTGCCTTTACAGCCGACCGCGTGATTTTGCTCCCTGTCTGGAGCGTGGTCCTGGTAATTGCGCGCGAATTTCTGATTACAGGCTTACGCGGCATGCTTGCCAACAAGCAGATCGTCATGGCAGCGGATCAATTAGGCAAAGCCAAAGCAGCAACCCAAATGGCAGCTATCTTTATTCTCTTAATGGCACGCAGTCCCAACGACATCAGCCTGGGCTTCTTACGTTTGGGGATGGCAATCTATTATGTCGCCGTCTTACTAACGGTGCTCTCTGGTGTCGATTATATCTGGCGTCACCGCCACTCTATTAAAGAAAGCTTTAAGGCTTCAGAATCACAACCTTAAGTTAAATGAAAGAAAGCAAAAAAAATCTTTGTTTTCTACTTGTCCCTTCGGTCTAACTTCGTTATACTGAACTTGTTCAATTGAGGACCGGTAGTTCAATTGGTTAGAGCACCTGCCTGTCACGCAGGAAGTTGCGGGTTCGAGTCCCGTCCGGTCCGTTCTCTCTGTCCACACCCCTCTGCTGAGGTGGCGAAATCGGCAGACGCAGGAGACTTAAAATCTCCCGACCTTATGGGTCGTGCGGGTTCAAGTCCCGCCCTCAGCACTGTTCCTTCTTTTTTCAATCGCTCACATTTAATTTTCCAAAAAAAAACAAAAAAAAGCGCATTGAACTCTTGACTCTTCTTCTGAGTTTCCCTATAATGTTAATAAATGGTTAAACCTTTTTTAACAAACCATTATTGTTTGTTGTTCAACACACCTTATAGGAGATTCAGTTATCTATGAAAAGTTTACGTCGCACAGTTTCTGCTGTTGCCCTCACCACTCTCGCCGCCTCTATGGTTGCTTGTCAGTCAAGTCCTCAATTGGTTCGTCCCGGTGGAGTCAATGCCCCATCACAAGTCGGCCGCTTAAGCGCTCCTGGTCAAGAAACCCCTCGTGAAGCACAATTAAATGATGCCATTCGTCGTGGCCTCGACCACGTCCCCGGTGAGTACCTAATCAGAACCCGCCCTGGTGCCAACGCTGAAGCATTAGTCGCTCAGAGCGGTCAATTACGTGCAGCTAATCTGCAAACCAAAGTAATCGCCAGCACCCCCATCTCAACCCTGGCTGTCGTTAAAGCGAGCAGCAACGGTTTATCAGCAATGTCTGAAGGTCAAACTCTGGCCGCATTAAACGCAGACCCCAATATTCTTTCAGCTGAACCCAACTATATTGTTCAACTAGACAATCCTCAAGGCGAACTGATTGGTGATTGGGATCCTAAAAAATTCAAAGATTCACCCAACGATCCCCAAATGGGTAAACAATGGCACCATGAAAAAGTCAACTCTGTAGCCGGTTGGGCCAAAGAGCAAGGCGACAAAGACTTTATCTTAGCCGTAACAGATACCGGTGTTGACTTCAAACACCCTGATTTAGCCGCTAAATTAATGCCTGGTTATAACACCGTAGACGGCAACGATATCGTCGAAGACGGTAACGGTCACGGCACTCACTGTATCGGTATTGCTGCTGCAATCACCAACAACGGCGTCGGCGTTGCAGGTATGGCTCCCAATGTCAAAGTTCTCCCTATTCAAGTACTAAGCAAATCAGGTAGCGGTTCATACGCCTCTGTTGCTGAAGGTATTGTTCAAGCCGCTGATCGTGGCGCCAAAGTTATCAGCATGAGCTTAGGTGGACCCAGTTCATCAGCCGCTTTAACTGATGCTGTTAATCACGCCATCAACAAAGGCGCTCTGGTTGTCGTCGCCATGGGTAACTCAGCTCACGGCTCCGATGACGCTCCAGTGGCACGCCCCTCTTACCCAGCAGCAACCCCTGGCGTTATGTCAGTAGGTGCTTCTGATAGCAAAGATAAAGCGGCTCGCTTTACCCAAGCCGGTAAATGGATCAGTGTTATCGCACCTGGTGTAGATATCCACGCGACCTTCCCAACCTATGCAACCGGCATGCCTGGTCTAAGCTATGGCGCTATCAGCGGCACTTCAATGGCAACTCCTCTGGTTGCAGGCTTAGCAGCGCTCGTTTGGAGCCAAAACCCCAAAATGACCGCTCAACAAGTGCGTGAGCGTATCGAAAGCACCAGCGATGATCTCGGACCTGATGGTTACGATATCCTCTTCGGACATGGCCGCGTCAACGCAGCCCGTGCTTTAGGCGCTTCTGCACCTGCTAATAACGGTGCTCCCGTTAATGCTGCTGCCTTCCGTCGCTAAAAACCAAGTAAATTTCTAAAAACGACCCCTCCTTATGTAAGGAGGGGTCGTTTTTTATGTAAACTAGTGGCATGAGATTTTTTCGAGCCCCTTTAATTAACAAGCTGAAGCCACGGTTGATCGCGATCAGTATCTGTCTACTGCTAGTCGCTTGTCTGCCAACCCCTATGAAAATCAACGATGCGATTGGCCGAGGCCAAATTGATGACGCGATCCAGAAGCTGAGTAAATTACTCAATCACGGCGGCGGCGAAATGAGTTCTCGCAAATTGCAGAGCACTCTACAAGCCTTAAGTGTTTCGCGCCACTTTGATCTCGATCGTGCCGATAATTTATTTGATCAATTACAGCTCGATGGCAAACGCGTGATCTTACGTTGGTACATCAATCAGTATTTAGAAGCCTCCGAAGCGGCTCTAAAAGAACAAGATCCTCTTGGTAAGCAATTTGATCACGCCCGCCGGATCTGGGAACGCCAGCAGAAAATGCGTGGAATCAGCTTCCCTGAGTTTAGAGAGGCGACTCCGGTGCTTGGGGTGATCTCTCTGCGCGAAGCCGATTACTGGGCCTCTCGTGGCGACATGGGACGGGCTCGCCAGGCTTTTCAGCGCGCAAAAAAAGAACTCACCACCAAACAAGCCTTTGATCGGGTACAGCAATACTCATTTAATCTGCTGGTGGATGAAGTCAAAAAGAAAATTAAATAGGTCGGCGCTGTTTTAGTAATGCCAGGGGAAAGAGCTATAATCCTGCGGGCGCTTTTCTAAAAAGGCGTCTCGCCCTTCACGCGCTTCTTCAGTGCCATAAGCCAGACGCGTGGCTTCTCCAGCAAATAATTGCTGCCCAACCAACCCGTCATCTAAGAGATTAAAACCAAATTTGAGCATGCGCATCGCCGTCGGTGATTTTTTGTTAATCGTTTCCGCCCATTCCAGCGCGACTTTCTCCAGGTCAGCATGAGGCACCGCACGATTGATCATCCCCATTTCAAACGCTTCCTGAGCAGAATAGTCAAAGCCCAGAAAAAAGATCTCCCGTGCTCGCTTCTGGCCACATTGACGCGCTAAGTAAGCCGAGCCATAGCCCGAATCAAAACTGGCCACATCGGCATCGGTCTGCTTAAAAATCGCATGCTCCTGAGACGCCAGGGTCAGATCACAAACAACATGCAGGCTATGCCCCCCGCCGACAGCCCAACCCGGTACCACTGCGATCACAATTTTGGGCATAAAGCGAATCAAACGCTGGACCTCTAGAATATGTAAGCGCCCCAAACGAGCGGGATCAACTTGTGAGCCTTCAGCATATTTATAACCGTCTTTGCCGCGAATCCGTTGATCGCCACCCGAACAAAAAGCCCAGCCTCCGTCTTTGGGAGATGGACCATTGCCAGTTAAGAGCACACAACCCACATCTGGCCATTGGCGGGCATGCTCGAGCGCCTGAAAAAGCTCATCAACTGTCTGTGGGCGAAAGGCATTACGCACCTCAGGGCGATCAAAAGCAATCCGAACGGTGCCTGAATGACGGGCGCGATGGTAGGTAATATCTTTGAAATCAAAGCCAGCGACTTCTTCCCAATCTGCCGAATGGAATAGGGGGGAAATAGTCATTTTGAGTACCTCTTTTTTGCAGCATTATACCGCGTAGCCGCAACCAAGGGGATGCTAAGACTTAGTACAAAGCTGCCAAATAGCCGCCCAAAGCGCCCATCAAGATCATCTGAACTGGGTTACCCGACAAAAAACCAAAACTCAGAAAACCCACGCTAAGTAAAGCCAAAGCAGACAGTTGAAATAAATTTTCACGAAAAAGCTGGATATCCAATTGGCTTTCTCGATGTACAAACCAACCCAGGCCAACCCCGATAAAAACCCCGACAAAAATCAGGCCACCTTGCCAGGCGCTAATTTCAATTTGCTTTAAGACCAGGGGCAAGATCAGCAAGCAAAGCAAAGCAAAAACAGGCAATAAAAAGCGCAAATAAATTTGCCCAACCATCAAAGCCCGATCACTTGAATAACTCGGAGCCAATTTCTGAATCAAGGCCTTAGGGCCTGTATCCGGACGATCTTCAAGTAAGATCTGACGATAGCGTAGGCTAGGCTGAATTAAGAAACCCGCACTTAGGCCTAGAGTCAAAGGAATGGCGCCCCAAAAGGGAAAGTGAAACTGAGAGATAAGGGCGATCAAAGCGCCAAGTGAACTCAAGAAAATAGCCAGCCCAAAAGCCAAATATAGCTCGCGTAAATTGGCTGGCAAGCGTTGGTACCAGCGGGGGTAAGCGCGTTGCATGCGCAAATAAAGACGGTGCACCGGAGTCAGTAAAACAGCGAGCCCATAGGCCGAAGCCAGCCCCAGCACAAAAGCCGCTGCGCCCCAAATCAGCACAATTGCCAATGGGTTCGCAGCGGCCGACAAAGGGGCAGCAGCAGAAGCCTGAGAAATCCCTCCGGCTAAACCACCTGCTCCCGAAAGGGAGATCAGAGCGAGCTCTACCAGAACCACAAAGCCAATCGCACAAAGCCAGACCAGTAGAACGTAGAGAATCACTTAAGCCGAATCACTTAAACGCGAGCTTTAGAGAACTGAGACGAAATTTGATCATAGGTACTGAGATTCTCTTGTAATTCATGCAAGAGCATATCCATCGCTTCTTCGTACTCTTCATCAGACGCTGCTTCAGCGTCAACAGGCTCAGCAACGCTAGCTGGATGCTCTGCAGTCGTCGTAGCCACTTGATTTGCATTAGCCAAAGCATCCTCGCGCTCAGCGCGTGCTTCATCAGCAATATTTTGATAATAGGCTTTTTTCTCTTCAAGCTCAGAGATCTGCTCTTTCAGGCGCTTCATATCATCCAAATAAGACTGATCCTGGGCATTGCCATTGGAGCGAATCCGTTTATTTAAAGCATAAACGTCTGCTTCTAGATTGGCTTCTTTCGCTGAAATGCGAGCAATAATTCCGTCTTTGGCTTCAAGCTGATAAATGAATTCCTGATTTTTGTCTTCCAGGTCATTGATAAACTGATCTTTTTCTTGAATCAATTCTTGCAAGGCTTCTAACTCAGCCTGCTCCTGGCGGTGTAGTTGATCTTGTCCCTGGTATTTTTGAACCATTTTGCGCAGGACAGAAACTTCTTTTTTCTGTTCAGAAATCGTAGCTTTGAGATCGGCCAGAAAATCCTGGTCATCATTTCCTTCACCCATCAATTGCTGAACTTGCTGTTGTAAGAAGTGATTTTCTTTTTGCAATTCTTTATGCTTGGTAATTAATGCATTCACGATCATATGCATTTCTTTTTTATAGCGGGCCCGCTGAGCTTCTTTTGTTTTTTGAAGCAGGCTTAATTTTTGTTTGAGCTCATTGATCTCAAGGTAAGGGTCGCGCGCTTCCTCTTCCTCGTAATCATCCTCAAGCTCATCATAGTCTTGATCAAAATCATCTGCCATTTCTCAGGCCCCTTTTTAACATCTAATATTGGGTTATTCATGGATCATTATAATACAGACTGCCAAAAAGTCGAGAAAAAAACTGTGATCTTTAGTCAACATCAGAGATTTTCTTACTCTCAGAGACGGATTTTTGCCTGATTAAGTATTTTTGATTGTTAAAAATAGCCTAAAATTATTAACTAACCATTAATGATTCAACAAAAGATCGTTTTGGCACTCAAGCTAACAGCTCCCAGACCGACAAGCTTACATGAGAAAGTCCATTCTTTTATTCCTATTTTAGAGACGAAATTTTAAGAGGTTCGAAAATTATGACCAGCATTTTTTCAGGTCAGCTATACCGCGGCTTTGTTAAAGATCAAAACCAAGCACGACTGGAACGATTTAATGTCAATCGTTTCCAAAAAACCATCGAAGAAATGTCTGACCGTACCCGCCTGGCAAAAGAAGCCCAGGATGCCATTGAGTATCATCAAGCTTTTATGGGAGATCTGCAAACCAAGCTGAGTGAAATCACTGAAAAACTCAATAACGTCTATCGCAAACATATGAATGATCAGGTCGCCTTTCTCAAACCCCAGCAAAAATATGCTCCAACCAGTCAATTGGATGCTGTTGCTGGCCTACCACGCATAGATACGAACGCCCCAGGGGGACAATTAAACACCGGTGGCACTTACGCCAACACAGCTGGCTACCCAGCCGGTAGTGCAGGCCTGCTACCCTACGACGATTTTGATAAAATCCGAAATTTCCCCTATAACCCCTATTTCGGCTCAAAAGCAATTGACCAGAGTGACAAAAATGCGATTCGGACCTTCTGGGAAAACCCGGGTCAAATTGCTGAAGATACCTACCGAGAAAACGGCGCTTTTTGGTCTTCTTTATCTTATCTATGGGGCTGGGATCTTGACCGTATTAATGCCACCTATGCCACCGGAGATTTGCTCGAAAACGGCCGAGAAGATGTTCAGATCAATATCACAGCCTTGCAGCCCAACAAGCAGCAATACCCCCCTCTCAAGCCCGGCGACCGCTTCCCGATCAATTGGACAGCCGGCGGAAACGCACAACAAGCCTACCCTGCTGTAAATATCACGGGAGTACGCCCTGGAGGCGTCGATTTCTCGCATGCTTCCGACACCATCAATACCGGTGGCGAATCAACACCGACTTATTTTACAGCAACCATTAATACCGGCAACGGTACCAATGGCAACCCCATTCAAGTCAACGATGCCACCGGTTTTGTGATTGGAGACACGGTCAGCGTGATTAAAAACGCGACCCCGCCACCGATTGTTGTCACTATTACAGGCATAGATACTTCTGGCACTCCGCACTTGATTTACACGGATTCCCCGGCTGGCTCAAACAATAGCTCAGGCACGATCTCTAAGCTGACCGGCTCTTCGGGTAGCGCAGCCCACCTAAACACCACAGGCAAGGATGCCGTCAATATGGGCTGGGAATTTGATGATTTACCGATTTCACTACAGGTCGTCAAAGTCGAAACCCGGCCCGATGGCAGCACCGTGCCCACAGAATACAAGGTCGTTTACGATATTCCGCCGACACACCCGTTCTACAACGAATTGCGTGTGCTCAATGGCACCGAGCCCCAGATATTGGATGCTCCTGAAAAGTTCCAAAAAGAACGCATCCAAAATAGCGGCTTTAACTATACTGGTTTCGTCTATATTCCCGGTACCGGCTCCGCTGAGTTTAGACACGTCTCTCCCTTTATCAGAAGTGGTGGCGCAGTAACCACTGAGACCGTCCATAATCCCGGTGAAACCGAGTATCCACCCCCAAGACTTTTCAATATGGAGAAAATCGGTGAAATCACCGTAACCTCTTGTAACCCTGTGTCCATCAACACCAATACGATGGTTTCGATGAAATACCGTTATGCGGTTCACCAACACCCTTACGAAGTCACCTCACCGGGCGATGAAAGCTTGCCCAATCCACCGGCCACCTTAACCTATACAGGCCATGATTGGAACAGCTCCGGCGCCAATGTTAATGGTCACTCTTCTACCAATTACGCTGTCGCTCAACCTGGAGGCGGCTTGCCCTTCACGGTCATGAGCAACGCCAATCTGGGAGCCGCTGCAGCTACCAGCATTGGGAGAGCTGGCGTCAACAATAGTATTAATTTCGATGCTTACAACTTGCCTCCCAGTGGCTTCGCCTACCAAGAAGAAATGTTCGCTAAGATTGTACAGGGTCCGACCCCCAATCAAGCCACGATCGAGTTTTATTTCAAAGGAGATATCAACTTCGCCGATATTGAAATTGAAGATCTTCAAATCGTCAGCTACAACTCTGACGGCAGCCCAAGTACCTGGACACAAGGTCTCTATGGTAGCGACAATGCAGGCCAGAACGCGAACCCACTGATCGGTATTGGTGATATGAATGCAGCGACTGGCGGCAGTGTCGGCCCCAATGCCAACCCGACTGGCGATGACGCTGATGTGATCAATAAATATTATCCTGGCGTCTTTCAGTTTACCCAGTTTAACGATCAATACAACCTGAGCCATACCACGACGGATCGCAATGATATTTTGCGTAGCCCCTGGGAATTCGCGATGCTAAACATCGACGAAACAGCAGATCCCAATAATACGTCTGGCCTGAGCGGCGAAATGTATATTGATATCAATGGCCGCCGGATCAATTTGGATCACGATAAACTACAGGGACAAATTGAAGGCTGGGGCAATAATATTGTAAATGTCGCCAATCCAAACCCAGGCGGTGATTACGTGGGCATTGCTGCCGTTCAAGCAGCCACTGATTTTGATATCGATAATGCTAACCCCCTCTTGAATCACCCTGTCGACGATTGTAATACCACCGGGGGCGGCGATCACGCCACGAGATTTATGGACGCGGACCCCATGAGTTATGTCGGCACAGCCAATCCCAGCACCGGTTATAACCAGGCCACCGAGACCTCTCGAACAGACACTTTGATTGACGAGGTCTTGCAAGGTGAAAACCCTGTATTGCCCCCTGCAACAGGTGTCGTCGCACCTCCAGATCCTGGTCGCACCAGCAATACAGTGACTTACACCCAACCAGCAGATTATTATAACTATACGGATCTGGGGCCGCAAACTAGCTCCAACCCGATTACCTTTACGGGTCCGGCCACCAACTTCAATAACCCCAGCCAGTTTTTAGGCGCTGCAGGCAGCACAGACTATAGTGGTACCGTCGATCGCATTCATGCTTCTGATGGAAGCATTGGTTATAAACTTACGATCCCCACTTCAGATGTCAATGTGCTCAAAAACGAAAACAACATGCTCTTTAATTTCGGCTCGATTCCAGGCCGAGATTGGAGCATTCGGATTAAAGACCCCTATATGGATGTGCGTACCATTACTGGCTATAAGACCGAAGCTCGTTACCGTGTAGACGCTGGCGGGAATATCTATGATCTCTTTGGCAAAGGCTTCTACGACAACACCATCGCGACTGACAACGCTTCTATTAACCGCCTGTATACCAAAGACGCCGGTGCTAAAAATGCTCAGATCTCAAATGCAGATCATGATCTGGGCGATTATGCGGTGGCTTACGCAGCTGGCGCCATTAGCTTTGAAGAGTATATCAAGGCTCATGATCGTCTCTCGATGGGACTAACAGGGGGCGCAACGGGTAATGACGACTTTAACTTGTTTGACTATACCCCTGATCTGAATAAAAACCCCGCCTCTAAAGAAGGAGCTACCTTTGGTGAGCAGTATGTTGGTTCTTTGCCCACCAATTTCTATTATTACCGCGAATTATTAGACAAGTCAGGGAAAGACCCCACCGCAGCAGGAGCAGCTCCTACTGGAGACATTGCTGGGCCGACTAATTTTAATGGTGACAAGAAGCCTGCTATCAATATCGATGGCCGCAAAAGCAATGTCAGCGGAGCTTATACCAATCCACATACTTCTATTTTCAACGCCGAAAACCCCTCATTTACCAATGTTAGCCTGGGTATCGTCGAACAGCGAGCAGAGCTATTTAACACCGATCGCACCACTTCTTATGCCATTTGGCAAGATTTCCCAGGTTTAAACACCCCTGTTCTATATGCCCGGAGCTATAGTAATGTGACAGGGGTTGTGGATAATCCGATTTCAGCGATTGGGAATAGCGCCAATTCTTTTGCAAGCATGCGACCCACTAACTCCTCGATCACCCTGGATATGGGTTCACCGGTCAACTCTGCAGGTTATCTGATTTTAAATGAAATGGGAGCCAATGGCGCTGAGCCTCATGCGATCCCCCTGCCCTTGATTTCACAAGCCCCTACTTTCCCTAATTTTGACCCGGCTAGCCAAGCCCCAATCAGCTATACTTTTGATGCTTATGGTGCAGGATCAGTCACCCGCACGGGCAGCAAGTATCTGAACTTTAATAACAGCATTCTCGATCCAGCAGATGGAACCCGAGATAATTCATATGGTGCCGCGAATAATATTGCCGATAATATGTCTTTATTAAATTCTGTTGGCGGCGTATTTGCCTCGGGTGAAGGCTTGCCCAACACCTGGCCTAATGGTGTGCTTTTGCATGTAGACGATGCCAGCAAATTTGAAATGGAAAACCCCAAAAACACGGTCACATTAGGCAATGACCCCACCCGCTATCGGATCATGTACCGCAATACATCCACCTCACCGGATAGCATCTTCCTGATCCGAAATGATGGAGCAGCAATTGGCAATACCCTGACAGGTGCTGCGGCGACCCCTAACTTTATTCACTCTGACCTGCAAGTGCGTGAACTCTCAGGCAGCTATACGGTCTCGGTTGTAGACAATTTGGGCGCCCTAAGCAGTACTGGCAGCAAGGTCAAAGTCGACTATTTCGATAATGGCACCAATCGAGATGGCAAGCTGGTCAGCGTCGGCTTGTCTAGCGAGCAAGATCGGGTCGGCCGCCTACCCGGTGATGACCCCCGCACACAGGGCACTGTCGAAACCAATCGAATTGGCCCTGAGCTCTTTGATTCACCCAAAGGCTATGTTCAGCCTGACGCCCAGGTCGACTTACATCTGGTATCTCAAGATAAAGATGGCAACCAAATACCACGTAAGCTCACCAAAATAAAAGTAGAGCTAGCAACAGGTGAGCAAATTTTGCCATCGGCTCTGCAACAAATCTATACAACCTTTGATGAAAGTGGTGCCAGTATCTTAGGTCAGCCATTGGGTAATGGTTTCAACATCAACGGTGGCGCAGCCGGCAATTGGCCAATAGCTATTTACGACGGCGATCAACAAATCAACCCGGCTGTCACCAACGATCTCAATTATTTTGTCGGTTATTACCAGGGTATTAACGCAATTATCCCTGCAAATCCCTTATTAAAAGCGACAGGTATAACTGTTGTTGACGGCAGTGATTTTCAGGTCGGACACAAAATCACCATCAATGGCGAGCAACGTACGATTGCGAGCAAAACAGGTGCGAACACCCTGAACTTTGACGAGCCTTTAAATAACAGACCCAAGGTAGGCGACCGGGCCAATATGGGTGACAATTCAGGTCAGGGCACTCAGGATCTGAAACTCTTCTTAAACCGCAACCTGGCGATGTCGATGGGAGCGGGTTTGAAAATCACAATGGAATACGAAAACTATGAATACAGAGGCTATCCGCCAACTGTATTTAAGCCAAACCCACCAGTGATTACCACTGATAAAATCGGCTTTGCTGACAAAGCCCCTAAAAACATCCTGCAGATCGCTCCTGGAAATACAGGAGACGGTCTCGCCACAGGTATCCAGATCGTGGGAACCGTAGGCCCCCCTGACTACATTATCGGCGACAATATCAATGTGGATGGTGCCAGTTTTAAAATTCGCGGTCTGCCTGGTGGGAATAGCATTCTACTCGGTGACCCAGTCAATAATACGCCAGTAAAATATGTCAATATCCACCCAGTCACCAATACGGATATTCCCTTAACCATCGGTACGATCTCTCATGTTGATCATGAAGACTTCCTGGTGGTCGGTAAAGGCCGCTCAGGGGGCAGCAGCGACAATGAGTTTACCAAAGAGTTGAAACGGATTGTCGATGATCCCAAGTATGCTGCCCTGTTTAAGCACGATCTGTTTAAAAATATCTTTGTCACCGCTTCGGTTAATGATCCCTTTAACGACATCATTTCAACCAAGTTGTTCTTAAACTGGGATCGCCGCCGCAAAGAACTCGATATTAACCAGGCATCTTTCAATGCTTACTTTAAATCTATTTAAGTGAGTAAGTAATTGAAAGATGTTCGCTCCTGCCCCAAAGGGCACCAAAGCCAGCCACAACAGCGGATTTGCACGACTTGTGGCTGGCGTTTTCCATTGCAAATTGGCGAAACAATTCGCACATTTACGATCGAAGCCCATACCCGTCTGCTCGATAAAGACTTTTATCTGGTTAGCGAAGGTGAGCAGACCTGGACACTGACCGAAAGTCTGGAGTATTTTCATCCCGCTTACCGAGAAGAAATCTACCAGAGCGTCCAGCCTCTCTTCGAAAGCAGAGGCGTTCAGCTGCACCAGTATTTTTTAGAGCAACACGATCAAATGCCCTTTGTGTATACCCTGATGGATGCTGAATTATGGCCTCTGGATTGTGAAAACTTGCAGGAGCGATTACTTCAGCAAGGTCTGCTTAGCCCAGCAGAAATTCAGCAAACTTATCAATGGATGATTACATTTGTCGATGAATTACTGCAAATCGGTTTTGTTCATCCCGGGCTGATTACCCCACTCCTATTTCGAACACAGACAGAAATGCTGATTATTCATGAGTGGGAGTATTGTGTACCTGCAGATGATAGCTTATTGTTTCCGCGTTTATACCGTGGCTACCATGGGACGGTCTATCTCAAAGACCTGGAAAATCTGATGACAGGCCAACGCCGAAATCAAACTTTTGCAGCACATGCTATTTATGCCAGTTTGTGTGAGCTATTGATCGGTCGCTCACCTATTTTGTGGCTGCCACAACCGGTGTCAATACAGGCCAGTCGTTTTGTTTTAAGTCAGGAAATGCGTAAAATACTCAGCCAGCTTGAAACAAATCTCAGCTTAAGTCAACTGCCCCGTTATTTGCCACCCCCGTATAACAAAGATAAAACGCTGCAACACAGCTTAGCTCAATCCAATTTATTTTTTCATTATGCCGAAACCCTGCCGCAATTTAAAGACGCCGCAGAATGTTTAGAATCTGGGGTCCGCAACAATTTAAACGATGCCCATGCTTTTGCTCGGCTGGCTATTCTAGCCCTAAAACAAGATGACTACATCCTTTTTGAAGAATATCTATCGCACGCGATTCGAATTGAACCTCTGGCCTGTTTTTATTTTCAGCAGGCCAAAGGCAGAGTCGGCGTAGGGGAAACTGAAGCCGCCATTTTGTCATTAGAAGAAGCTCTGGAAAAATGGGATCTCTACCCAGAGGCCTGGAGTATGCTGGGCAAACTTTACTGGAACAAACAACGTTTTGTCGAATCTGAACACGCCCTGAAACAGGCCTGGACCCTTCAAAAAAACCCCAGGCATGCCAAAGATTTATATGATTATTACGCAGCGCAAAATCTACCCGAATACGCTGAGCCGTATCGCAGCTATTTTTCGGCTGCAGTAGGTGGAAAATCGATAGGGCACTGGAAGAAAGAGCGCCCACCACATCTCAAACAAGGAAATCCTATCGGCGTCTCCGCTCAAATTGGCGACTATCATTTAGAGCATTTAATCAGCGAAAAGCCCAACCTGGGCAGTTTCTTATACCGTGCCTCGGGCCCCAATGGAACCGTTTACATCAGAGAATACCTCAATACTGATTTGGGCCAACAACGTGCCCGAATTGAAATGTATGCCGCTCTTAAAATCAAGCATCGAGCACTTCAGCCTTTGATTGATATTATCGAGCAAAACGGGCAACACTATTTAATTTATCAACAATTGCTGGGTGAGAGCATGGAAGATCGGCTCAAGCGCCAGGGCTGGATCTCCACACAGGATATCTATCAGGTCATGCAAGAAATAGGGGGCTGTATTTCTGCTTTTCAGGCCCATGATCCTCCCCTGATCCACGGCGATATTAAACCTGCAAATATTTTCTTTGCAGACTCAGGTCAGGTATTTTTGTTGGATTTTGAGTCTGTTCGCTTTGAAGGTGTGATTGACTCCCGTTTACCGCAAACTTTTCCTTATGCTCCCGCAGAGCTCAAAAACCATTTTGCAGTCAATTTGACAAGCGACTTTTATAGCCTTGCTGTGACTTGTTTACATGGACTCAGCGGTATTTTCCCACAATTGTTTTTCTCATTTTCAGAATCCAGCTTTGTTAATTGGGATGCATACGTTTTATTTGCACCCCAAGAATTAAAAGAGTGGTTGAAAGCAAATTTACACGGGAAGACAGAGCAGCGCCAGCCCTTTGACGAAGAAGCGCTTCGTGCCTTGCTAGAACATTTACGAGCCTTACCAGCCCCAGCTCCTCCACAACAGCAACAAGAGTGGTTAGATCTCTTTAGACAGATCTACCAAACAGAAGATCTGACAGTATTTACGTCCTTAGCCGAGCAGATTCTCAGTCTGAAACAAGATCGCTTAACCCAGCATTATATCGCTGAGCAATGGAGCCGCTTTAATCAGCCCGAAGCAGCCTTAAAGTTGGCTTTACGCATCCAGCGCCTGGCGCCAGAAAATGTACAAATTGCCTGGCTAATCGCTGAGCAAGCAGAAAAGTTGCAGCGCTACGATTTTGCTATTCCGACGCTGCTAGACGCTTTTGAACAGGCCCCAAAAGAGCAAACCACTTTACTTATGTTGGCGCGTGCTTATATCAAAACAGGTGAAACACGATTAGGACTCGTCGCTTATCAGCGCGCTGAGAAATTGCCGCCGGCTAAAGTAGAGGTTCAGCTTGAAGTCTTGCGCTTACTGATCAATCTCGAGCAATTCCAGGCGGTTGAAGAAAGAGTGGAAACCCTGCTGTTGAATCCACGCTTGCCCTTAGAAAATCGGGTCGAAGCACATACAATTCTGGCCGCTGTCTTTGGCCAACAAAAACGCTACCAAAACGCCCTGGAACAACTCAAGCAAGCGGAGCAATTAATCCAGCCCTGCTCAACAGCCCTGCATTTTGATCTGGGATTAACCTATTTTCATTTACAAGAATACCAACAAGCAAGGGTTCATCTCTTGAGTTGCATAGAGCACCCAGATCACCATGCAGCCAGTTTATATTATCTGGGACGTAGTCATTTGAGTATGACTCAGCTCAACGAAGCCTTAAACTATTTTCGACAACTCGAATCTTTAGGCGGTGTAAAACCGAAAGACTTTTATTTCCAGATGGGCTATCTATTAAGCCAGCTCCGAGATTTTAACGGCGCTTTAGAAATGTATCGCAATGCGCAACGCCAAGATCCCGAAAACCCGATTATTTTTATCAATATGGGAGCGGTTTTTTTGGATTTACAAGAACCCCAAGAAGCACTAAAAATGGCTCAGCATGCATTAACACTCTGGCCAGATCTGAAACAAGCCAAAGCCATGCAAGCAATTGCAATTCAAGTGCTGTCTCAACAAGCCTCTTAACTTAAACCTAAGCAGCGCAGCTGTCGGGGTGAGGGGGCACGCAAAAATGCCAGCGCATGCAATTCAAAGCGCTCCTTTTTCTGTTGAATCAACGTTTCAGTAAAATCAGCGTCTCTTAAGAAACGCTCCAACCTCGGCAGATCAAAACCAGTTTTGTGAGCATAAAACGGCGTTCCACTGCTTTTAATTTCGGGTTCATAACCATATAAAACATCGTGCACAGTAATCGGACCTGAGGGCGAAAGATACAAAGTAGACTCTAGCTGCAATTTTCGCTCAAGCATCGCTTTAAAAACAGCATCAAGGTCCGGAACCACCACTTCAATAAAACCCGCAGGCTTTAAAACATGGCAAATCCCAGCTAAAACTTGCGTCACTTCATGAGGGTAGTAGTGTTCTAAATTATGGGCGCAATAAACAGCGTCATATTGAAAGGGATTCAAAGTCTGCAAAGCCCTGGCATCCATCAGCAGATCCACATCTGGATGGGCCTGAATATCAAGTAAATCTACTTGCCAGGCCTGATAGGTCACTGGCAAGGCAATTCCTTTGTGCCCCCCCCCAATATTTAATAATCGTCGGCTATTATCTCTCATTGCTTATTTTTCTGTTTATTTAAATTAAGTATCTATTAAATCATGAAAGTTAGGCCATAAGTATACGATGACTAATATACGGGATTTTCTGACAACTTAAAAAGTTCTCGATCAGCGCATACTTTAAATGTTGTCGGTAGTGAGAGTTAGTTTTTTAAATAGGCAGGTTTGTATGATGAGAAGTGAAATGAGATATGTTGGAATTAGTTTAGCTCTTGCATTGGGTTTGACTGCTTGTTCTGGCCCTGAACAAGCCCAACTGCCGAGCAGCAGCACTCCAAATCCACATGCACAACAACTGCCCGCGCAGAGCTTGCCTCAGACCGCAGAGCCAGCTCTACATTTGCGTAAAAGCCACCCGGTCCGATTTGAAATTCATTTCCCCAGAGACTACCAAATTCAGGCCACCGTCAACGCCAGCTATGTGCGCGTAAAAATCCATGGCTTTCAAAACGCTCAAGCTGTCGAAATCTTACCCAAAAATGGCGATAACAACGGCTTTGTTGAGATTCCTGCTGGCACCGCTATTACGGTCAGCACCGATGTCCCTGAAGGCAATAACTGGGTGATTGCAGCCGATTACTACACCACAAACAACCCTGACTCCACTGCTATACGACATGCTGAAGCAAGCTTCCATGTAACCGCTGCAGGTGCGCCAACGGTTGAACTGAACCCCAAAACCGAATTGGGAGCGATGATCGTCAAAGCCTTACAGGCAAAGCAGTCTAATTTACTGAATACAGCTATCGATCTCAATCAATTGCTGGCCTTTACAGATGCTTTAACCGGAGCCACCGGAACCGACGAGAATATCACCTTCCCGCGCCTGAACGCCCCTCTGACTTCGCCTCGTCAACTCTCAGCCAGAGCCCTGGCTGTTAAACTAGATCAAGGGCTGGCCCTGTCAGCCAATTCAGGTCAGGGCTTAGATCCCAACGCCTTAAGACAAACCCCTTACTTAGTCAATGAATATCAGCAAGTGGGCGGTGGACTGATCGCTCCTGACAACAATAGTCAACCGCAACCGACCTTTGGTGTCGGCACCCAGCATGCGCCCGTCTATAGCCCGGAGACTGATCATATTTATCTCTTGAATAGCCAGCTTGCTGGCAATGAAACCTATTTGGGCTCAAGTCTAGACAGTGTCAGCACCAGCTTAAGCCAAAATTATCGAGCGAGCACCAGCTTGCCCACCGCTTTAGCTGGCTATATCTCACTTGGCTATGCTCAGGGCCGAACCCCTGTAGCCTATGCCAATGCAAACGTCGGCTTTGCGCGTCATTTAAAAACCTATAATCTAGCGGATGGCTCTCTGCGCTGGAGTAATATTTTCACAGGTGCCACCGGGAGCTCAGAAACCTACGGATCAGCTAATTTTTTCACGCCGGTTTCTCAGCTTAATACCAAAGGCACCCCCGAAACCACAGATGATGAAGATGTGGTTTATAGCTTCTTAAAAGCTTCGACAGCCAACAAAACCGGCATGTATGCGATCCAAAACAATGTCAATCAGTGGTTTTTAGAAACCCCTCTACTGACCCATACAGCGGCTATCTCAGCAAACGGAAATGCGCTCTATACGCTCACTTACTCAACTGATAACACAGCCAAATTATCTGCATTAAATACGCGCCAAAATGGTGTCTTTATTGATGTCGGCTGTGGTTGTGGCAGTGTGACCCCCAGTCCGGCCTGGACCACAAACCTCAACCGCGCCACACTCTTTTCGATGTCACCAGCCCTGGGGCGTGAAGGCGCTCTATATATTGGCACCAACCAGGGTGATGTGGGTTACTTAGAAGCCTATAACCCTGATGGCACCAAAAAATGGGAACTGGCTTTACCTCGTGATGCGACGGCCTTGCGCCCTCGATCTCACATTAGGCAAACCCCTTTGGTTGACCTGCAAGACGGCAAAGATGTGGTCTATGTGGTCACAGATGATGGCAAAGCATATGCTATCAATGAAAATGGCACCCCCAAATGGAAAGACGGCAATGACTTACCCAAAGGAGTCCAACTGGGTAGTAAACTAGGCTCTCCAGAAGCTAATCGCTATGGTGTCTATGCAGCAGGCACCCCTGTCTTAGGTGAAGAAGCCGAGTCAGGCAATCGCATTCTCTATATGGGTATTACCAATAGAATCACCAAGACAGAAATTGCAGCCGTGAGAGACGATGGTAACCACGGCACTGAAATCTGGAGCGCACACCCCAAAGCTAACTTTAATCTCAGCGGCTTAATGCTAAAAGATGGTTATTTATATGTCCCAACCGTAGACGGTGGAGAAGGCCAAGTCATCACCATTAAGCGCTTAAAGGTAGAGTCTTTAAATCCACCAGCAGCTGCCCCCTGGCCGATGTCTGGTGGCAATAATAGGCATTCAGGGCGCCGTCGCTCAGACCTACCCTAAGCTCAAACTGATCTCAATTTGCCAAAATCAGTTTCAGAGATGCGTCAGCTCAGAGAGAAACTTCGCCGAGCGACATCACCCAGTGGAAAAGCAAGCTGCTATTTTGAAATGGGCCAGCTTGCTTTTTTGCAGCAGCCCGCTGCAGCAGAGAGCTATTTAAAGAAGTCGTTTGATTTAATCCCCGCAGTTGACAGTGCTTTAAGCCTGGGCCAATTAATGCTTTCGCAGGCAAAATCCGAATCAGCTAGAAACTGGTATCTCAAGGCACAAGCGCTTGCGCCCAAATCTGCCGACGTAGCGGTTCATCTGGGGTTATGGTTCTATCAACAAAAGCAGACAAATCAGGCCGAGCAGCAGCTGATGGCGGCCCTCAGGCTTCAGCCGGAGCATGTTCAGGCACGTTTCAATCTGGCGGTCATCTATACCGCTCAAGGGAAACTAGACTTAGCTGAAAAACTCTTGCTCGACCTATTGAAATCAGTCCCCCAGCAGCCTTTTGCACTCGCCGAATTAGGACATATTTACCTGAAACAAGGTCTGGCAATTAAAGCGCAACAGGCTTTTGAGCAAGCCCTCAACTTGCGGCCTCAAGCCATCAATTACAGTCGCTTAGGGCAAGCCCTACATCAGCAAGGAAAAAACGAGGAGGCCAGTCAATTTTTCGAAAAAGCCCACCGTTTACAAGCCCAAGACCTACAAATTGAAGCCAACTTATTAAATTGTCAGCTCAACATTGCTCCCTGGAACGCGGAGCAACAGTACGCGCATTACCAGGCCTGGGGAAACAAACTTGCCCACAGCACGCCCCTACTCTCATCTCCTTTACAGGTCCCGAGAACTGAAACACGTTTAAAAATCGCCTACCTTTCGGCGGACTTTCGCGAACATGCGGCATTCAAAATTTATCAAGAGATCTTATCTTCCCATTGCAGCGATCAATTTGAAGTCTTTGCCTACGCCTCTATCTCTTATGAAGATCAAGCTTCTCTTAAGCTCAAGAAAAAAGTCGAGCACTGGTGCCTGGCAGCAAATCTATCCGATCAAGAACTGGCTCAACAAATTCAGGACGATGGTATCGATATTTTGATCGATCTAGGTGGGCAGACCCAGGCGAACCGCCTGGAAGTCATGGCGCGTCGTCCGGCTCCGATCCTGGTAACTGGTATTGGGCATGTTTTCACGAGCGGTCTTTCACGCATCGACTATCGCTTAACAGATCGCATTTGTACACCCGAGCACGAAGCACACTTGAGTTCAGAAAAACCGGTTTATTTGCCTTCCTGGATTTTTTGGCCGGATCCAAAATTAAAGATCCCCCCCCAGGAGCTCCCCATTGCATACCAGGGAAAAGTCGTCCTGGGTAGCTTTAATCCTTTATTTAAGCTTAATTTACTCACCTTAAAAACCTGGGCAAAAATACTAACTCGCTTCCCCGATAGTGTTTTGCGACTCCAGGCCAGGCACTTTCGAGAACCTGCACTGCAACACACTTATCTGAAGATTTTTGTTGAATTGGGTGTCGCCCCCCAACAAATCTGGTTTGCTGTAGATTGTGCTTACTCAGACTATTTATCGGCTTATCAATGGGTAGACATTTGTCTGGATAGCTTCCCCTATAGTGGGGGTCTCACCAGCTGTGATACACTCTGGATGAATACTCCCCTGATTACCTTAGATCAGGGAACACGAGGCAGTGCCAGTCTGCTCCATCAAATTAAACAAGAGAACTGGGTTGCCAGGAATTGTAATGACTATATTGATTGCGTTAGCCAAATGATAGAAGGGCTTCCCCATTCAGTTAAGTCGCTCAACTTAAGGGAACGTCTGCTGGCTGCCCCTGTCTGTCAGCCTGAGGTTTTTGTTCGGTCTTTAGAACAAGCTTATCTAAATATGGTGGCCGGTCATGTCTGATTTAGAATTCCAAAAAGGCTTAAATCATCATCAAAGCGGTGATTATCGGGCTGCCGAACAAATTTACCGCAAAATACTTAACCAGACTCCCCAGCATGCTGATTCGCTTCATTTTTTAGGGGTTTTGGCCATGCAGGCCGAACAGTTTACAGCCGCTCTCGAACTGATACAGCACTCGATTCAATTGAGGCCAGCTGTACCTCATTTTTTCAATAACCTGGGCAATCTCCAACTCAAACGCCATCAGTTTGAAGCATCAATCGAAGCCTTTAAACAGGCCATTCAGCTCAAGCCTGATTTCGCTGAAGCCCATAATAATTTAGCCAATAGCTATAAACAAATCAATGATTTCAATCAGGCCAGCGACCATATTCAGCAAGCTCTAAAACTTTTGCCCGGGCAAGCAGTCTTTCATATCAACCATGGCAATCTTTTGCGCATGCAACAAGAGTATCTAGCAGCTCAAAAGGCTTATGAACAAGCTTTAAAACTGTCCCCTCACCAGGCAGAAGCACATAGTAATTTAGCCGAACTGGCACGCCAGCAAGGTCAATGGCAGCAAGCTGAAACCCACTTAATGAACCTAATTGACTGCCGGTCAGATGCAAAAACTTATCATCGCCTGGGTCAGGTACAACAGCAAATGACGCACTTTGACAAGGCGATTGCTAGCTTTAAGCAAGCCATGGCATTCGCCCCGGATCAAATATCGGCTCAGCTTCAGTCCAAAATACAGGCAAGCCTGGCTCTCGTCTTGCATGAGCAAGGCAAACCAGAAGAAGCGCTCCCACTTTACTACGCCGCCTTAAAAGATGCCCACCCGCAAGCCCAAGCGGAGATCCATTACCATCTGGCCAATGCGCTTCAAACCAAACGGCCCGTTGAAGCCGAATCTCATTTTAAGCAAGCGATTGAGCTTGCCCCCAACAAGCCACTGACTTATTTGGGACTAGGAAAGCTTTATCTATCCACTCAGCGTCAGGCAGAAGCAAAGAACTCTTATGAAGCTCTACTGAAGCTATTTCCCGAACACGCTGAAGCACATTACTTCTTAAGCGCTATTCACCGAGCTCAAAAAAATTATTCAGAAGCAAAATATCACGCCCAAAAGTCCTTACAGGCCGAGCCTTTTTACCCGGCAGCTCAATTAGAACTAGGGCAAATAGCTCAAGCTCAAAATCAGTTTGATGCAGCTTATCTGTGTTTTCAAGAAGCTCTAAAAATGAACCCTCAGTTAGCCGAAACCCATGAAGCTCTGGCTAAATGGCATAGCCTGCAGCAACAGCAGCAGCAAGCCGAGTATCACCAAAACATGGTCAAATTAATTGCAGAGAGTCCCCCAGATTATGTCTCTTAGCGCACAACAACCCGGTTGGGTCAGTGATTTTCCTGGAGTGTATCGCTGGCCAAATTTCTTAAGTGCACAGGACTGCATTAAGTTGACGCAACTGGCAAAACACGAACGCAGCTTGCAAGCCCGCCTGGTTAATCATCAGGGCCTCTACGATAACGAGCAGATTCGTAAAACCCGACAATTGCTCCTGCCCTCATCCAAAAAAGCCTGGCTCAGCTACCACCTCATGCAAATCAAGGATGACCTGGCGGCTCCCTTTGGGCTACAACTTAACGCTTGTCAGCCGCCTCAATTGTTGGCTTACCTGGAAGGAGACTTCTTCCAAAAGCACCGGGATGCTTTTGCCACTCCCACAAAACTCTCTACTTTTCGCAATTTAACGGTCATTGCCTTTATTAATGATCCTGGCGAATATAGCGGAGGACAGCTGCGTTTTTATGGCCTAACAGAAGACTGGCCGAATCAAGGTCGGGCTTACCCGGCACAAGCGGGCCAACTGATTGCTTTTTTACCCCAAATTTACCATTCTGTTGATTGCGTTAATCAGGGCGAACGCTATAGTCTGGTTTCGTGGTATTACTAATGAATGATTCCAAATGGCAAGTCAACCCAGGCATAGAAGCTGCTCTCAAGCTAAGTTTCCCTCTGAGAGAGCAAGGGCTTCAACAACGATCCTTTTCGCTTCGACACGATCCCGAGCTGGCCTATTGGATCGGCATTGTTCTAACACAAGACTTCCAGCAATTAGAAACTATTCCAGCGGCTATTTTCACAACACTCAGAGAAATGGGAGTCATTATTGAAACAGAGCAAGCAGCGAAAAAAATCTATTGGCAAGCGCCTGATCTATTGAAGCAGTCGGCCCCTTCACTGCTGCCCTACTCAGGACGATTGGCTCGCCTTGCCAATTTGCCTCCCGCCACAGAATTGAAAATAAATCCGACTTGTTTATTTCAATCCGCAGGAGCTCCCTTACCAGCAGAAATAGCCGGACGCTTAAGTCATACCCATAAGATAGCTCCTGATCAAAGCCGAATTTGGTTAGAGAAGTCAGGCAGCCGTTTCTTGAGCGCTTATCACGTAGACCTGGAAGATCGGGGCCTGATGAGTATTTTGCATGGCCAACGCACTTTATCTCAATTAAACACGGATCTGCTCTTGGCACTCTATCAACGGGAAATCCTTATTGATCGCTCTGGCATACAGCAACAAAAATCCGAGTGGAAACGCCAATTGAGTCAGGCCCAAAATCAGATGAAAGCCACCGGCTATAGTGTCCTCTCAAAATTGATTCCAGCCTTTCAATTAGCCGCCTTTCGTTGTTATTTTCGACAACTAGAAGCCGAAGGCTATTTTCAAAAAGGCGATGCACAGGTCAAGGACCGGCATAGTATATATAATGACGCTATGTGTCGCTATTTACATACGCAGCTGACACCCATCGTGAACACCCTTACCCCCAAGCCTGTGAAGCCTTCTTATGCGATGTTATCAACTTATCAACCCGGTGCCGTTTTGCGTAAACATAAGGACCGACAGCAATGTGAATGGAATTTATCCCTGGTGCTGGATATGAACCCTGAGCAAGAACAAGATCAGGCCTGGCCGATCTATATTGATCAAGCAGATCAGCCCCATGCGATCCCTCTTGAAATCGGTGACGGCGTGCTCTATCGTGGCTATAGCGTCGATCATTGGCGTGATGCTCTAGCGGCAGGTCAGCAGGTGACCGTTGCTTTCTTTCATTTTGTAACTCTCGATTTTGAGGGTTCTTTGGCTTGAATACTCAAGGACAAGATTTTCAGCAGGCTTATGCACTCCTGCAAACAGCTCAGCTCAGCGAAGCCTTAGCCTTGATTTCGCAAAGCTTAAAGCAAGGCGACAACCCCTACTTATTCAACTTGCAAGGCGTTATTTATATGCAGCTCAATCAAGCTGAAAAAGCCCTGAAGCTATTTTTAAAGACCTTGCCATTGGCGGCCAATGAAAGTAGCTTTTTTGTCAATGCAGCCAATTGTGCGCGCCAATTACAACAACACACCCTGGCAGCAGAAATTTCGCAACGTCTGTTTAGTATCCAGCCCACAGAAGCACAAGCCTTGATAACAGGCCTTGATTGTTACGCAGCCCAGGAGATCAGTCTGGCCCTTCAGTTTTTCGAAAAGGCAGACCCACAAGATCCTGAACGCTGGTTTTATGCAGGTCTAATTTACGATGAACAAGGCGCGTTTACAAAAGCAGTATCAGCTTTCGAGCAAACCTTTAAGCTGGATCCTGAGCATTGGAGAGCAAGCTTTCGACTGGCCCAGACTTTGGAGAAACAAGCTAAGCCTCAAGCAGCAATAACGGCTTGCCAACAAGCCCTCAGATTAAATCCGAATAATGCTCAAATAGCAAAACACCTGGCTGAACTCCATCTAAAACAGGGAGCATGGAAGCAAGCAAGTCACAGTTTTGAAACGCTCCTCTTTCAAGTCAGAGGGACTCCCCTTAATCTAGGTGGGGCGGCAGCAAGTCAAATCCCCCCTCCGCAACAGATACTCATGCATAAACTAGAACATGATTTAGAGCAATTGAATTATTTACTTTCACAAGACTTGCTCCCCCCTGACTATCGCGGCCAAATAGAAGATTTAGGCTTGTTAAAGCAAGAGTTATCAAACGCAAAGAATCAAGACCTTCCTTTGCAATTGAGCTTAGGCCAACACGCCCGATTAGCGACTATCTGGGGGCGAAACATCTATATTGAACCGGCTCCTTTCAGAAAACAGAGCGTCCTCAACCCAGACCTGGATTTAGCCGCTTTAGAAAGCGCTTATTTAAAGCACTCCGTTGGGCTCGTCGTTGTTGACAATTTGCTTAAGCCTGAGATTTGCGAGCATGTTTATCGCTACGCAAGCCGTTCCACCATTTGGCATGCTTCAGATAAACAAGGAGGTTATGTTGGGGCCTTTATGAATGACGGCTTAGCTTGTGGGTTGATTTATCAAATAGCCCAGGAACTCCGCAGCAGCTTACCCGCTATCTTTCAGCAAGCACTCTTAAAATATATGTGGGCCTTTAAATATGACAGTCTGCGCCGAGGGATTAATGTGCATGGAGATCAAGCAGCAATCAATGTCAATTTTTGGGTGACACCAGATGCTGCTAATTTGGATCCCCAGAGTGGAGGTCTGATCGTTTACGACAAAAAAGCTCCTGCCCATTGGAGCTTTGAACAAATGAACCTGTCCGATCAAACTGTGCGCATTTATCAATTCTTAGATCAAAGTCAAGCTCAGGCCATTCGTATTCCTTATCGCTGCAATCGCGCTGTGATTTTTTGCTCTGATTTATTTCACGCCACCGATTACTTCCGTTTTCAACCGGATTACTTATCTCGCCGTATCAACTTCACTTTATTATATGGACAGCGCGGCAATTTGCTATGATAAGTTAAAAATCCATTGGAGTTTTTGTGCCAGATACATCTGATTTTATAGAACAACGTATTCAGCAGCTTTTTCAGCAAGCGATGCATTTTCAACAAAAAGGCGCTGCAGAAGCTGCTTTGCAGCTTTGCTATGAATTAATGGAACTGATCCCCGAAGCTCCAGAAGTCCTTCACCTCATGGGAGTCCTTCATTATCAGACAGGCAAACATGAGCAAGCCCTACATTTAATCGGCAAGGCCATTCAAGAACAGCCCAACCAGGCAGATTATCAAAACAATATGGGTACGGTGCTATTAAGCCTAAATAGAGTCGATTCAGCCAGTGCTTATTTCGAAGAAGCTTTGCGCCTCCAACCCGAGCTCGAAAGTGCACTCAATAATCTGGGCAACACTTATCGTTTACAAGGACAATTCAAAGAAGCTGAAGCCCTTTATCAGCAATTACTCAAAAAAAACCCACGGGATGCACATGGATATATTAATCTGGGCAATCTACGCCAGGCTCAGGAACAAATAGATGAAGCGATGGGTTTTTATGAAAAGGCACTCCAAATTTCACCCCAACAAGCAGAAGCCCATCATAATTTAGGCTGCCTCTTGTTTAAACAAGGACATTTACAAGCCGCTCAGGAAAAATTTTTAATGGCTTTAAAATACCGACCCAGGTATAGCGAAGCACTATTGCACCTGGGACACCTGCATTATGCAATGGGCAGACCAGACCAGGCCAGATTGATCTATCACGATGTCTTGCAGATTGCCCCTCAAGAGACACGTGCCCTGGAAGCCCTGAGCAAAACCCTTGAACGCGAAGGCAATAACCCAGAAGCCATTGTCTATGCTCAAAAATGGTTAGCTAACGAGGCTTATTCGACACAAGCACAAAATCACCTGGCCCATTTGTACTATCAGCAAGGAGACTTAGCTGCTGCAGAAGCCGCCTACCAAAATGCCTTGCAATTGGATCCAGAACAAAGGCAGACTCAAATTGCACTTAGTAAGATCTGGCAACAGCAAGGGAAATTTGAGCAGGCTCTGAGCTCTTACGAGCGCCTGATTCAGAGCGGGCAGGATCTCGATGCAAATCTATTTTTTGAAAGCGCTCAACTTTATTTTCAACTAGACAAAAATGAACAAGCCAAAGAGAGCTTTCAACAAGCTTTAGCGAAAGATCCCTATTTACTAGAAGCACTCAACGGCCTGGGCCTGATTGCACTTGCAGAGCACAACACCAGTCAGGCACAGAGCTATTTTGAGCAATCACTCAAAGAAGATCCCTATCATCCAGACACACTCTCTTATTTAGCACATACTTACCAACACCAGCAAAACTGGGAGCAAGCGCTTGCCTATTGCCAGCAAGCTTTTGAAATGGAGCCCAACAACCCTGAGATTCACTTACAGATGGCTGAAATTTTGGAAGCAAGCGGTCAGAAAGAACAAGCTGAAAAGCACAGAGCTCTGGCCAGCCAACTCCAGCTAGATACATGAGTTTGTATTGTCACCAACAAAAACAAGCAGCCAATTTTTTCAACAATATCTGGGAATCAGAGCAGTTTTTAAGCAAGCTAGACTGTCAAAAATTAGTGCACGAGATGATGTCTGCCAGGCAGACGCCTCAAAAAACCATCAATTCAGAGCATATTTATCAACAAGATCAAAGCATCAGAAAAACCCAGCAAGCGTTTGTTTCTCGCTCCAGCCAGGCTTTTATCAGTGCAAAAATAATGGCTTTACGCAGTAGTCTAAACTCTTTTTTTGGGCTCTCACTATTTGCTTGCCAGCCTCCCCAGTTTTTGCTGTACCGTCCCGGAGATTTTTTCAAACCCCATATTGACTTGATTGCAAAGCCCCAACACACTGCCCAGGAGCGTTTATTATCTATTATTATTAGTCTAAACGCAGGGACACAGTCTTATCAGGGTGGCGACTTGGTTTTTTATCAGCTCAATCAAGCCCAGGAACAACATGGCTACCCCATTCAACAAAGTGCAGGACAGGCCCTGGCTTTTTTAAGCGACGTTACCCATGAGGTGCAATTACTTGAATCTGGCATACGCTGCTCAATTGTCTCCTGGTTTTATTAAATGAACAAGTGGCAATATAATCACCAGGCGCGTTTTAAATTAATCGTACAGACCCCTTTACGACAGAGGGGGCAAATCCAGATCCAAACAGAAGTCACAAATACTGACACGCTGCTCTTGCTCAGCCGTTTACAAGCAAATCCAGACATCAGTGATTTAAGCCCGGCTGAAATAGAGCTCTTAAATAGCCTGGGCTTAATAGCCCCAGCAGAGCAAATTCCACAAATGCCTATGTATCATCCGCTGCTGAATTTCGAATGGAGCCCGCTTTACCCATCTTCTATTCCCCTGGATACCCATGTCCTTCTGGAATGGGCAGAACTTGAAATAGCACCCCAAGACAGCATGCTGAGTAAAATACTGGCACCCAGCCTTCATCTTTGGCCCAAAAGCTTATCTTATCAGTCTCTTATGCCGCTTGCTTTAGAGCCTGCGGGTCATGAGCAGATCGAACGATTAAAAAACCAGGGTATTCAGAGTTTAAGCCCCGACCTAAAAGCGCATTTGCTAGCAGCAGGGCTATTATCAGCCCCGCAGCAAAGGCAGGCCAAGGAAGCACAGTGGCAACAAATACTTGCAAATGCGGCTTACCAATTATCCAAAGGTTATCTGGTTCTGCGCAAAATCATTCCCGCTTTTCAAATTGCTGCAATCCGAAAATATACACGCGCCTTGTGGCAAGAAGGCTATTTCGAACTGGGCAGCACACAAGTCCAATTACGAGATCTGATTTATAATGAAACGCTGATGCAATATTTACAGACGGCTCTGACTCAAACGATCTCTGCTCTGACCGGAGAAACGCTTCAGCCCTCCTATTCGATCCTGGCTCTTTATCATGAATACGCAGACTTACTCAAACATACGGATCGCCCTCAATGCCGTTGGAATATCTCAATAGTCTTAGACACGCAACCAACACAGAATCGCCAAGAGGCCTGGCCTTTATACATTGAGCATTTAGGGCAAAGCCACTGTGTCCAACTTGAAATGGGTGATCTGGTTATCTATAAAGGAACTGACAACCCTCACTGGCGCCCGCCGTTACCGGCGGGCCGACAAGTGACAGTCGGATTATTCCATTTTGTGCCTGAAGATTTTTCAGGCTCTTTAGCCTAAAGGTACTCTGCTTCCATGCCTGAGCAGATTGAATAAATCTCTTCCGCTTCCCAGGGGGTCTGTGAATCATATTCATTCACAAAGGCGACCCGTTGAATCTCTTCAACGGAAGAATGGCCTTCAATCGCCTTATAGAGACCGTCCTCAGCCATCGAAACCAATTTGGCCTCTGTACGTGCGATCCCACGAATGGTCGCCGCAGGCTTGCGTTCGAGTACGGCTTCACGAATAGCTTCATTGATCTGTAAGACCTCATGAATCGAGGTCTGATTTTTAAAGCCGCGGTTAGAACACTCAGGGCAACCCATGGGCCGATAATATTCATACGACATCGGATCCACATCGACTAAGCCCAGTAAATCGAGGGTTTCTTTTTTGGGGGTATGCTTCACTTTACAAGCGTCGCAAAGTTTACGGACCAGACGCTGAGATAAAACAGTCACATTACTCGATGCAATCAAATAAGACTCTAGCCCCAGGTTCATTAGACGCAGTAAGGCGCCGGTGGCATCAAAAGCAGGATAAGTAGTCAAAACTTTGGCGCCGGTTAAAGCAGCTTCAACCACAGATTCCATTGTTTCTTTGCCATCAATTTCACCCACTACCAAAATATCAGGATCCTGATTGAGCATAAAACCAATCATGTCAGAGTAAGACATACCTAAATCAGGAGACCAGGCGCCCTGAATCGTACCTGGAACCGGCCGTTCAACGGGAGCTTCAGCAGTAATAATCGAGCGATTTTGCTGATTGAGATAATTGATCGAAGCATAGAGCGTGGTCGTTTTACCCATATTGGCAGGGCCGGTCATAATCACCAGGCCACCGGGTTGTGCCAGAATTTTCTGAAAACGGATCAGATTCAAAGGAGAAAAACCGACCCGATCCAGATTGAGCAAGAGCTCCTGATGCATGCTTTCTTTTTCGTTTAATTGCACCACGATATTTTCGCCCCACAGACTGGGGTATGTTGAAATGCGCAGCTCAACTTTATGGCCCATGATATCGCCAATCACTTTGCCTTCTTGCATACCTTGACGGCTAATATCTAACTGACTAACAGTCTTTAAGCGTTCAATCAAAGCGGGACCAAGCTTACTGGGCAAATCGGTTTTGTGGTGCAAAACCCCATCAATCCGGTAACGAATGCGAATGTATTTTTCTTGAGGCTCAATATGAATATCACTGGCGCGATCTTCGAGAGCATTTTTAATCAGAAAATTAGCGACCGCAGCAGAATTATCATCGGAAGGCATGGCACCATCAGCAGCTTGCGGATCACCATCCAGAGAAACCTGAGTGACACTGGGATCCATTTTTTGGTCCACAGAAACCGGGCCTACAGCATAGTATTTTTCAATCGTTTGGCGGATTTCTGAAGGCGGCGCAATCGCCGGAGAAATTCTGATTTGCAACTGGTTAACAAGCTCTTGTAAAAGTTCTTTATTGCCAGGATCAGCCATCACAACTGTCAATTGGTCATCTTCCTGGTGGACAGGCAGAAACTGATTGGAACGCACAAATTGCTCAGACATGCCGTCTAACAAGGATCTGTCCATCAGTTCCAAAGAGGGAATAATCCGCGGTACATCTAATTGAATGCTCAACGCATCAGTCAATTGAGATTCAGTAATGATTTTTTGTTCCAGCAAGAGCTCGCCAAAAAGTTTGCCCGAATTTTTTTGTTGCGCCAAAATCAAATCTACATGTTTGGAGCTAATCAAACCCATATTGATCAGCAATTCACCCAGATAAATACGTTTGTCATATTTTTTAAGAAAGCGCTGGAGTTCATCCCGGCTAATCAGGCCCAAATCAATACAAATTTGCCCGAAAGGTTTGTATTCACCGTCCAGGTTCTCTTTTTGCAATTGCTGAACATTTAATACTTTTTGCAAGGCATCCATGGTGAGATAACCTTCTCGAACCAAGAGCTCACCCAATTTAAACTGCTTACCTGCTGAACTACTCATGCATGTCCCCTTATAACAAAAGCTTACGGAATTAGATCCCGATGCACTATTTTAACGCAAGACGCTCAAGTTTTGAATGAGTCCTTTAGCAGAGACCTCAGAGATTTCCATTTTTAGGACGAGTAAAGCGGGTTTGAGCTCAGCAAACAAGCCCGCATTTTTTAGTTTCCATTGTTTGTTTTGCAATATATACACCAGATACAAATCTTCAGCTTCAGGACGCCGAATCTGCGCCAGCGCATACCCAGGCGAAAGACTGATCGCATGGGTATAACAAACCGGCTTCTTGTCGCCTTTGCAAGCCATGGTTTCAGCCAGTTTCGCAAAAACCTGTTCGGGTCTTTGGGTCGTTTGTTCAATCCGTTTTTTAAAATGCTGAACATTGACTGCCTGTGAGGGCAAAGCCACAGAGATCAAAATAGCCGCCAAAATAAATCGAAAGATCATACTTACTCTCCCTACGAGATTACTGCTCTGATTTTAGCAAATAAGCCGCCCTGGGTGGTGCCAATGTTATGATAAAGGAACTAAAAGGAAAGCTCAACGTCTAAAGAGATATGGATGGAAGACGAAAAACTGGCTATCAACAAGAAGTCCGTGCCCAAGAATATCTTGAGCAACAAGGCTTTCAAGCCATTCAACGCAATTATTATAGCCGCTTTGGGGAAATTGATCTGATCATGCGTGATCAACAAACACTCGTTTTTGTTGAAGTGCGCAGCCGACGTTCAGAAAAATTTGGAACCCCGCTTGAATCAGTCAGACCCCAGAAACAAAGAAAATTGATTCTGGCTGCCAAAGACTATCTACTCAAACATCCTTATCATGGCCCCTTACGTTTTGATGTACTTGGCATTAAAAGCAATGGACAAGAAAACAAGTACTCCCACATTCAAAATGCCTTTTATTCCTAAATTTCTGAGAAGGAGATCGTTAATTAAAATGATCAAGAAACAATCTTTATGGACCGCCCTACTTCTGGTTGCTGTCTTTGCTCTACCTGGCTGGAGCTTACCCAAAAGCATGATTATGACCATGCAAATCAGCTCTAAGCAAGGCAATCGTCCTTTAAAAGCAGATGCCAAACTGTGGTATGCCAATCAAAAGTTCCGCGCTGAAATCACCAGCAATATGAATATGGCTCAGGGCAATAGCCCTGTCAAAATTTCAAATAAAGCCACCATCATTACCGATCTAAAAAGCCAAATCGCGTATATGATTGACGACAGCTCCAAAACAGCAATCAAAATCGATCAGGCTCAGGTCAAACAAATGACTGGCGCACAATCTGGTCCCCAAACGTTCACGGATCCCGCCACCCTGACTGATCCTGGTAAAATTCAGGAAGAAATCAAAAAAGCTGGCGGCAAAGTCGTCGGAAAAGGCACCATCAAAGGGCACCCAGTCACCGTTTACCAGATGACCAACAAAGCCAATTTACCTGATGGCAGCGGTAAAACCGTAGCCCAAAGCATTACCACCAAAGTCTGGCTAGCAGACAAACTGGGCATGCCTTTAAAAGTACAGGCCACCAGCGACAAAATGGGACAAATCATGTTAATGAATGTCACCAATATTCAAGTTGATGTCCCTGTCAGCAATAGCTTATTTGGGATTCCCAGCGGCTATAATATTCGCAGCTTAATGGATATGTACAAAAAATAGCCTGCACTCGCATTCTGTTTTAAAATAAAGAGCAGGGCCGGTTGGCCCTGCTCTTTTAATTGTGTCTACTTTTAATGAAATGGAGAACTCTATGTCAGGAGCCCTGATATTATTGATTTTGATGATTCCGGTGATCGCCTGGTCACCCATCGGTCGTGCCCTGGCCCTGCGCTTGCAAAATGATCAGCGTGATCATGAATATCTAGCTGCTCTGGAACAGCGTATTAACCAATTAGAGCGTTTTAGCTTGCAGCACAACCAGGACCTGGGCCGTTTACAGTCCCAGCTCAAATTTCATGAGCAATTGGCGCAAAAAAAAGGTCCGGAGTCTGCTGAGTTAGCAAACCCAGCGACACCCAAACCTTTAAATGAGTTAAATGAACCCGGCTAAACGGTAACGCCTTGAAAGAGGGCATTCCAATTTTTGGCCTGACGCGCTGACCAGACCCGGCTGTGATAAGCCGCTGAGGCCAGCAGCGGAAAGCTCAATGTGAGCTCACCAAAGACCATTTGCTCATATACAGTGTCAACTTTGCCCCAAGAGCAAGCTTCTTTTAAGGTTGAGCCTGAAAGCGCGCCATCCCGTTCGTCGGCGACAGTCATTTGAATGGCGTATTTATGCATCGGGGCTTCCTGGCCCAGGATATCGGCTGCGACCACAATATCTTGCACAAAGTTTTTGGGGACACCACCGGCCAACATCAGCAGACCCGTGTCAGCACTCTCCACTTTGATCTGGGTCAATTCACGAAAGTCGCGCACGGAATCAATACTGACATGCGCTGTCGGATTTTTAACCTGATGGTAGACCAGACCAAAGCCAGCACTACAATCTGAAAAAGCCGGTACAAAAATCGGCACGCCGTGCTCGTAAGCCGTACGCACAATCGAACCCTGCCCCAATTGATGTTTAACCAGGTATTTGCCCATTTCTTCAATAAATTCACGCGAAGAATAAATGCCTGGTTTGATTTCACTGGCGATTTTGGCAATCGTATCATCGCAGATCCGCAATTCGTCTTCGTTGATGTAAGTATCGTAAATGCGGTCAATCCCCAATTGACGCAATTGCTGATCATCAGCAGTAATCTGGCCCTGGTAATGACGAAACCCCAGGGCTTCAAAGAAATCCTGGTCAACAATATTGGCACCCGTAGAGACGATCACGTCGACCATATTATTACGGATTAGCTCAACTACCGACTGTTGCAAACCCGCTGAAACCAGAGAGCCTGCTAAAGTCAAAACCACTGAGCAATCGACATCAGCTAGCATTTTTTGGTAAATATCTGTTGCACGGGCCAAATTGCGAGCCTGAAAAGCCATCTGGCCATAAGCGGCAACAATCGGGCGTGCATCAAAACTTGTAATATCTATATGTTCAACGACTTGCGTTAACAGTTCAGATTTCTTCATATCGCTTCTCTTACTTTTTTTTGATTTTCAGCCCTGTGATGTAAGGCCATAATTTTATAAACCAGTTTGGCAGCTAAAAAATCAGCATGGAATAAATTGGGGCGCGGACAGAGCTCAACGACATCAGCTCCCAGCACCCGCTTATGTGCAAAGACCGCTTCAAGCAGATCCATCAGCTGGTACCAACCCAGCCCACCGGGCTCAGGCGTGCCAGTTGCAGGCATAATCGAAGGGTCCAGGCCATCGAGATCGATCGTTAAATAAACATCTGACTCAAGTTTATCCAAAACCTTATCAATCCAGACGGGATCTTTCTGAATCGCTGATGCCAGGAAGATCTCGCCACCTCGAAGATGCTCACGCTCTGAGACGTCCATACTGCGGATGCCAACACTGACAGGCTTGGCCCATTCACGCATGCGCGCCATAGCACAGGCATGGCTATAAGCATTGCCCTGATAGCTTTCGCGCAGATCTGTGTGGGCGTCAATTTGCAAGACAGAGACTTGCTCTCGTGGCAAGGCCTCACAGCAGGCCTGGCTAGAACCAATCGGCACACAGTGGTTGCCACCAATTGTCATGACAAATTTACCATCGGCCACATATTGGCGCGTCTGAGCTAATACGAGTTGATAGAGTTGATCGGGGGGGGCATCACAGATCAGAGGTTCGGCAGTATGAATCCCCGCCAGATAAGGCTCTGAATCAGTTTCAATATCGTAAAGCTCCATATTCATTGAAGCTTTTAAAATCGCTTCCGGTCCCTGGTCGGCTCCTTGCTGCCAGGTACTGGTACGGTCATAGGGAATAGGTAAAACGAGATAGCGGGCGCTGGAGTAGTCGCTGTATTCGCTCTCCAGGCCCCCATAGTTAAGGGCCGGCATCGCTTATGCGATCCTGAGCTTGGCAGGTTGCGCGAGGGGAGCAGATCGCGGAAAATCCAGGCCACGTTTGACAACATGACTGGTAGGGGTTTTAGACTCAAAGGCCTCAATTAAGTAGGCTTCAGCGTACTTGTAATCGAATGGCTTGCACGAGAAAAGGTCTATAAAAGCGTAGTTCTTAAACTCAAAGGTATGCACCGAAATGTGGCTTTCGGCAATCACGACAAAGCCCGTAATACCTTTGTCTTCTGGCACCAGACCAGCGTATTTAAAAACATAGGGCTGGGTAATCCGAGTCATTCCTATTTCTTCAGGAAGACGATTCAAAACATCAAAAACAAGGTCAAAATCACGCAGTTTTTCTGCATTACAATCATTTAGGTCTAACGTCAGGTGTGGACCAAAGAAATCGGTTTTATCCATTTCAAACTCCAATTATTCAACATATTATTTTCCTCTTCTTATTGAGATTTGGACGGCTTTTATCATAACAAAAAATGGAGGATTGTGAAGCATTTTATCAAAAAAAAGAGTAAATTTTTTTCAAAAAACCAGCTATTGCCTCTCTCGAGGCAGAAGGGCTCTTATACCCGAATAGATTTTTATTTGGAAGTGATTTTTGGAGTGATTTGAACCAAAACGGTCGTCTTCGACTTTGGCTTAAATTCAGATAAAGGGATCTCTTTTCAATGAATTCGTGAAATTCAGCGAGTTTATTTATCTTCAGGTAGAGTGGGAGCTTCCGATTTGCGTCCGGGACGAAGCCAGCCAGTAAAATCGAGGCCATAATAACGCAAAGAAGCCAGTAAAATGGTGGCAGCAGTCGCTTCGTCTAAATTTCCAAATAAAGGGAAATTATCCGGAATCAGCTCAAAAAGACCCGCGGATGGATTCAATAAATAGACCAGAGAGAACAAACCCATTAAACCTACAAATAGACGCTGCATGGCTCCACCTCCTGAGTCGATTGTAACATGCCTCATGGGCAGGACAAGCAAGAGGGGTAGTGCCTTAAAGCCTTCTTTAAAAACGAAAAGATGTTGACTTGAAAACCGTTATACTATACTAAAACTTAGCAAAAATAATAACGAATAAGCACAACCAACTTGACATGATGTCAAGTTTTAGGTTATCAATAGAATAGATTATGAAATCCTCAGGTTAAAAGACTGTGAGCAAAAAAAAGAGCCGTACCCGATCAGAATTTGGCCAGCAGCTAAAGGACTTGCGTAAAAAGCGTAAGATCACCATGAAGCGCCTGGCCGATCAAGTCGAGGTATCTGAATCATATATTTCCCGTTTGGAATCAGGTGAGCGACACCCGGATAAAGATCTAATCCTTAAATTGGGCCCGATCCTCTTCCCTGAAGGCAATGCCAGTGAGCTGGATAAGCTCTTAATTGCGGCGGATTACACACCGGTCAATCTGGAGAAAAAAACCGGTCGGGATGATTTGATTGCGCATTTTCAAGAAGTCCTCGATCAAGAGCCTGAAAATTTCCGGGCTTTTAATTCCCTGGTCATTTCATTAATCAAGCAAAATAACTACGCCCTCGCCCGTCAGCATATTGAAGCCGGCTTAGAAACCTATGAAGCTTCGATTCACTTACAGATTCTAATGAGCAATCTGGAGCTGGTACAAGGCAATTTTGAGCGGGCAATTTTGTTTCAAAAAGAAGCCCTCAATGCGATTAAACAAAATCCTGAAGAAGCCCAGCGCCTCTTTCTGAAGCGCAATGATTCCTTACTCAATTTAGCCGTCATTTATTTTTTAATGGGCTATGAAGCAACCGACACCTACTTACAGGCACCCACTCCAGAAGCTTATCAACAAGCACGTAGCCATTTACTCAAAGCCGCTGAAGCTTTAAAAGAAGCCCTGAGTATCGACCCTGACGATATTTATGTACTTGATGAATATGCCAGAGTTGAGTTTAACCTGTCCTATCTGGACAGCAGTGCCGGTGAGGCAAGCACTTATGAGCCAGCCATTGCTGCTTTTCAACGGGTGATTCATTCAGAAGATAAAGCCCATTTGAACTACAGTGATCTGATTGAAAGTTCCCTCTTTTTGGTGCATGCTTATGCCAAGGAGAATCTTTTTGAAGCCGCCGAGCAACATATTCATATTATCGAGTGCTGTCTACCCAATTTTTGGATGGTTCAATATATCAAAGCCTGTGTCTATAGTCTGAAATATACCGCCACAGCGGATAAGCAATGCTTGAATCTCGGATTCCGAGCTTTTGAGCGGGCGCTGAGCATCAATGATAAAAACAATCGCACCCGATCCGAAGCCGCATATGATCCGGATCTTGCAGCCCTGAAAGCCCAGGATCCCAAACGCTTTAATCAAATTCTTAAATCGGAGGCAAAATCGTGATCCATCGTTCGCTCACACTCTACCTATGTTTAAGTCTGGTGGCTTGTACCGCATCCCCTGTAACGAGTCCTTCAAGCACAGCAACCGGAAGCACACAGCTCAGCCAGGATATTCGCCCGGGCACCAAGGGACAGCGTCTGGAATTTGTAGAAGGCGAATTGGTGATCCCGGCAGGGACCAATTCCTTTATTCTGCAATCGGAAGCAAGCAGTCTGGCCCAGGCTTCCGTGCAGATCCTGAATTTTTTGATGCCTCCAGCCCTGGCTCAGACAGAAGCTGAAGCTGAGTTTAATGAAGAAGATGCGCCTATTACTCAGGCTGAATTGGAGCTATTGACTGCAACGGTCGATGGCCAAAGCGTTGAAGTTGAAATCCTCAGTGTTACCGAAGATCCGGCCACCAGCGACCAAATTGTGGCTTATCGTTTAAAAGACGTCGAGCTCACAGGGAGTAATGTCTTGATTGAGTTTAGCTCTCCTTCGGGCGCGCTAAAATTGGGCGGGGTCTTGCCACCCTTTGAAGCCAACACGCGTCGTATTAATACACGACTGGACCTCGATAGCACAGCCGTTGCGCAAGTTGTACGCTTTTATTTAGAACAGCAAAATCTGGATTTACGCAAATTAAACCTGAGTCGCACTGAAATCGAAGCCTTGATTAAAACCGAGACAGCTCAGATGCTACGCAATCAGATCTATAATCATTATGTCAAACCGCAAGACCAAAAAAAGCCCCAGCGCTTTGATCAAGCCATTCCGGTTAAGGACTTTATTACAGACCAATTTGGCAGCTATATCCAAAAATTGAGCCCTTGCTTAAGTCGCCGTAATCCACGTACTTGCGCTAAGCCAGCCCCGCCGCAGCAAATGACCCGTGCCCTACCCCAGGAGACCCGTGCCTTTGCCCAGGTGCGTATCCAAAAACGCTTACAATTGCGGCCAGAAGGAACGCCACCAGCAGATACGCGTCTCCCTAACGGTGCAGATTTGAGAGCTTTAATCGGTAAAACGACAGAAGAACGGCGAGACTATTGCCGTGAAAACAGAGTCTTTCCTTGCCCTGATAATAAAGCCACTCTACGCATCACTATTCAGCAGCACTTTTAAAAGCTATCGAGCCAGAAGGAATCGAATTAAGCGCTGGCCTGATTGTCGCGGCTCATCCGCAGATAAACCAGCGAAAACAGGCTCAAGATCACCAGGATAACCACTGCATACGCACAAGCCAGGCCGTATTCTCCGCGCACAAAGAAAGCTTTGAAAGCAAATGTCGCCAGAATATCCGTGTGGGGATTGTCTTGGGTCACCAAGTAAATAATATTGAACATATTAAAAGTCCAGACAATCCCTAACAGCACCGTGACCATCGCCACAGGTTTGAGCATTGGCAGAGTCACAGACCAGAATTGTCGCCAACGGCTGGCACCATCGATCGCAGCCGCTTCATAGAGTTCGTCAGGGATGCCCTGCAAGCCCCCCAGTAGTGTGATCATCATAAAGGGTACACCCAACCAAATATTGGTGACACAGACGGCGAACATCGACCAGAAGGAATCTGATAACCAGGAAATAGGCGCGATCCCCAGGCCTTTAAGTGCATGGTTAAAAAAGCCGTAATCCCCATTAAACATCCAGCGCCAGGAAAAGGCCGTTATATACGAAGGCACTGCCCAGGGAATCAAGAGTAAGGCCCGCCAGAGGCCTTTTAAGCGCAAATGCTGATTGAGAATCAAAGCCAGTCCAAGGCCCAGTACAAAGTGGAAAAAGACATTAAAAAAAGTCCAGGTCACGGTTTGACCAAAGACTTTCCAAAAATCACGACTGGCAAAGACTTTGCGATAATTATCCAGTCCAATAAAGCGCACTGTCGAAGGCTTGCTTTCGGTATGTACAATCACTGAGCCATCAGCTTGCTGCTCGGTCACGCGAAAAGTTTTGGGATAGGCATTGCGTTGGGTAATATTCTGAAAACTAAAGGTAATCCCCATGACCAGCGGTACAAACACCAATAAAACCATCATCCCGAAACCAGGCAAGAGGAAATAATAAGGCGTCGACTTCTTAACGTTTAACATTTATTCTGCCTCCAGCAAGGTTTGCCAGGCGCTTTTGACTTCTAGCAAAGCTTCTTTGGGTGTTTTCTCGCCGAGCAATGCCGCCTGATAGGCTGGCTTCAAGTCAATAAATAAGGCTCCCGCCTGAGGAATCACAGGCCGGGTATTGGCAGCGTCTAGCACATATTTAAAGGACTGGATGATATTATTTTGCTTAACTTCTGGCAGTCGATAAGTCGATTCACGGGTCGGTAAGAGATTGTTTTTCAGAGCAAAGCGAGCCTGGTTTTCAGGTCGGGACAGAAAATGAACCAAATCCCAGGAAGCAAAGAGTTTCTCAGTATCAGATGAGATCACATAGTTATGGCCCCCCACGGGTGAGCCATAACCTGCTGGCCCCTGCGGTATGCGAGCAATCCCAAAGTTTTCAGGCGTTTTGGCAAAGACCGGGCCACTTAAGGCATCTGAAGTCGACCAGGGGCCGTTGATAATCATGGCGTATTGGCCATTTTTGAAACCAATCATCATATTGTCGTAGTCATTGGCAAAATCAACAGAAGGCGGCACAATTTTATGCTTCTCGCGCAAATCGATTAAAAACTGTAAGGCTTCGACGGCTTCTGGCTCCGCAATTTTAATTTGCAGACTCTCGGAATCAATCATATCGCCCCCAAAGGCCCAGATAAAGGGGGTGTACCAGTAGGGGTCTCCGCGATAAAAGAAAGCATATTCTTTGCGAGCCGCAGTCAATTCTTTACCCACAGTCACTAATTCGTCGAGGGTTTTGGGGGGGGTGGCAATCAAGTCTTTGTTATAAAACAAAGCCAGACAGTCCGTAACCTGGGGGACGCCCCAAATATGCTTGTCGTAGCGCGTATAAGCCAGGGCAGCAGGCAAAAAGTCGGCTTGCTCAGCCGGGGTCATAAAAGCATCTAGAGACATCAAATAGCCCAGCGAAGCCAGCTCAGTTGTCCAGCCAATATCGGCCCGAAAGACATCCGGGGCATTGCCAGCCTGGGCCACGGTTTTGTATTTGTTTAAGGCATCGGAAAAAGGCACCTGTTGCAAATTAACAGTGATGTAGGGATACTCCTGGGCAAAGTCTGCCAGGGTTGCTTTGAGGGTTTCGGCTTCTTGCTCATTAAAAGTATGCCAAAAAGAAATCGCCACCGGCTCGTTGGAGCGACGCAAAGTCACGTCATTTTCAGGTCCCTGCTGCTGAGGCCGGCAGGCACTGATCAGCAAGAGTAAAACCAGAAGCCAATAGATGCGTTTCATGGGCTTCAGTATACTGTGAAAGTGGCTAAAAATAAAGCCGTGTATTCAGAAAAGCAAAAGGCTGACTTAAGTCGCTGAAGGCGCTCCATAGACAACCCATGTGGCAAAGGTTTCAGAAATCTTTAAGCTACGAGAGACATAATTGCCCGGATAGGCTTTAACATATTGCAAAAATGACTGGAGATCCATGTCAGTGATATTATTCATGATTTCTGGCAGGGGGATATTGGCATAGGGACCTTCCTGAGCCGGGGGAATCGCACCTGCACGGGCGGCACATTCACGGATCGACCACAGAGCTTGCTCCATGGCCTGGGGATCGACTACGGTGCGGCTAACCTGATATTGGCTATTGGCATAGCGGCTAAAATCAAACAAGGGCTGATCATAATTGTCTGTAAACTCAACATTGAGCTCGTGTAACTCCACAAAGCTGACCGGGTTATCATAAACCGGAGCGGGTGGATACATACCCGCCGGATCCATTTGATTCGGGTCTCCCGGGGCGCCACCAGCATAAGCAGGCACTTGCTGATACAGCGGGCTTTTTTGACGTAACTGGTCGAGAAAGCCTTTAAAAGCCAAACCCAAAGCTTCTTTAAATTCTTTTTGAACTGAGTCCTGAAGATCGAGCATCATATCGGCGTAATAACCCATTTTGCCAGTCAGAAACTGCCATTTCTCACGTAACTTTAAATAGACATTGGCCAGGGGCCCCAGCAATTGCAAGAGGGGAGACTGGGGCACCAGATGAGGCGGCGGCTGCGGATGAGCTGAGGCCGCAGCTGACTGACGCGGCTCTGAAGAAGGCACAAAAGGAGAGTCTTCAGCATCTGTGGCCATGACATGGCCAGCACCCAACATATCGTCGAAATAGTCTTTGACCGAAGAAATTTTACGCTTGCGCTTGGTAATTTCTTCTGGCGGTTGCTCATGCCCTTGCGGTTGGTCATAATAGCCCTGATCGTATTGTCCCTCTTGACCGCCCTGCTGATCATAGTAACCTTGCTGGCCCTGAGTCTGATCGTAATAGCCTTCTTGACCCGCTTGCTGCTGATCATAATAGCCTTGCTGGCCCTGAGCCTGGTCGTAATAACCTTCTTGACCCGCTTGCTGCTGGTCGTAGTAGCCTTGTTGGCCCTGAGCCTGGTCATAGCCCTCTTGACCGGCTTGCTGCTGGTCATAGTAGCCTTGCTGGCCCTGAGTCTGATCGTAATAGCCTTCTTGACCCGCTTGCTGCTGATCATAGTAGCCTTGCTGGCCCTGACTCTGATCGTAATAGCCCTCTTGACCCGCTTGCTGCTGATCATAGTGGCCTTGCTGGCCCTGAGTCTGATCGTAATAACCTTCTTGACCGGCCTGCTGCTGATCATAATAGCCTTGCTGGGCCGGATCATATTGAGTATTGGCCTGAGTACTATAGCCAGTGTTGGCATAGGGGTCACTGGCCGGGGTTTGAGCAGCACGCTGTTTCGCCTTCTGTTGGTGTTCATAGGCTTGATCCGTCAGGGAAAGAGAACTGGTCACCCGATAAGAGGTTACCCCTTCACCCCGAGAGCGTCTTTTTTTACGGTTAGATGATTGCTTATCCACCCTCTTATTATAGCTTCAGGCAAGCGCTAAATGCCAGAGAAGTCAAGCTTGCTGGCAGTGAAGCTGAACAAATATTTTTGCATTATGGCTTTCTCCTGGTAGCAGATGCTTTTATCAGCGAGCTTATCGCCAAAAGACTGCCGCTAAAGGCTGAACTTTGGCTATACTTGAAGCAAATCAAACAAGACACGCAGTGAGAACCCATTATGATTAAACAAGATGAATTTCCTTTGGCGATCGCCATTATGGCAGCAGGCAAAGGAACCCGGATGAAATCAGAGACCCTGCCCAAAGTGATGCATACCCTGGCAGGCCGCAGCATGATTATGCATGTGCTACACACCGCCATGGAGCTCACCCCCAGCCTGATTTTACCGATTGTCGGCCATCATCGTGACAAAGTCAAGGCCCACGTCGCTGAGCAAAGCAGCTCTGAAATGTTGGAGCGCCTGAGCTGGGTCGAGCAAGTACAGCAATTGGGAACTGGTCACGCCGTGCAGCAATTAATGCCTGAGCTCAATGGCTTCGGCGGCCATGTAATTATTGTGAATGGCGATGTGCCACTCTTGAGCGCAAAGACCTTACAAGAACTCTTGCGCCAGCATGCCGAAGGCTTTCATGCCGCTACCCTGCTGACCACCCGACTTAAAGATCCGACTGGCTATGGTCGCATCATGAAAAACAATGCCGGCTATTTTATTGGCATTCGTGAAGACAAAGACTGCGAGCCGGCTGAATTAAAGATCGACGAAGTCAATACAGGAATCTATCTCTTTGATTGGAAATTCCTGGAAGAAATCTTGCCCCAGTTAAAAAATGACAATGCCAAAGGTGAGTTTTATCTGACCGACGCCCTGGGGATGCTGGTCACCCGTAAACTCTCTGTCGGTGTGCATTGCATGGAAGATTCTCATGAAGTACTCGGGATCAATAGCCGCTTAGATCTAGCCCATGTTGAAGACTTTCTCTATCAACAGATTCGCGATCACTGGTTGGATCAAGGCGTGACCCTACGCAACCCAACCTCAATCGTGATCGACTCCACCGTCGAGCTCAGCTCTGACTGTGAGATTTTATCGGGTTGCGTCTTACAAGGTAAAACCCAAATTGGCAAAGGCTCAGTGATTGGACCCAACACCCATATAATCGATAGCCAGGTCGGAGAGCATTGCCAAATTAGCCATTCGGTAGTCAATCAGGCGCAACTGGCCGATCAAGTCAGCGTCGGGCCTTTTGCCCATATTCGCCCCCAGAGCCAGCTTGATACGGGTAGTAAAATCGGCAATTTTGTCGAATTGAAAAAAACCCATTTGGGAGCCGGCTCCAAAGCCTCTCACTTGAGCTATATCGGCGATGCTGAAATTGGCCAAAACTGCAATATCGGTGCCGGCACGATCACTTGCAATTATGATGGCGTCCATAAGCATCTCACCACACTGGCTGATGATGTCTTTGTGGGCTCAAACTCAACCCTGGTGGCCCCAATTGAAATCGGTAAGTCAGGCTATATCGCCGCTGGCTCTGTGATCACTGAAGCCGTTCCCGCCGGTGCCCTGGGCATTGGTCGCGGACGCCAGTCGAACAAAGCGGGCTGGGTGGCCCGGAAGCGCCCACAAAAATGAGCGCTTATCTGATCGTGGGCCTGGGAAACCCCGGCCAAAAATATGAAATGACCCGTCATAATATTGGCTGGTTGATGATTGATGAGTTGGCCGGCTCGACAAATTTAAGCCTGCAACAAAAATTCAAATGCCAACTGGGCTCCACTCAAATGGGCAGCAATAAAGTCTGGCTCTGTAAACCGATGACCTTTATGAATCTCTCTGGAGATTCGGTGCAGCCGCTGTTGGCCTATTATAATATTCCACTGGAAAATTTGTTGGTGATCTCCGATGATGTCAGCCTCAATTTTGGTCGGGCCCGTTTACGTGCCAAAGGGTCGTCCGGTGGCCAAAAAGGGATTCAGAGCATTATTCAACGTCTGGGCAGCCAGGAGTTTTCACGCTTGCGGCTGGGGGTTGGCCCCAAACCGCAAGGGCGAGATCTGGCTGGCTTTGTATTGCAGCGCTTCCCCAAGAACGAAGCCGAGGCATTGCCTCAATGGTTAAGTGTGATGAGCCAGGGCGTCAATCGTTTTATTAACCAGGGCTTTGATGAAGCCGTCGCTCACTGTAATGCTTATCGCTTGCCCGGTTTTGAAGATAAGCCAAAATCAAAAGAAGACAACGAATAAAGTGAGGCAGCCAAGATGCAAGCCTATGATCTGATCGGTGATATTCATGGCCATGCCACTGAGCTCAAGTTGCTATTAGCAGAACTTGGCTATCAACCGAGTCAGGGGTCTTACAGACACCCTGCAGGTCGAAAGCTGATTTTTTGTGGTGATCTGATAGATCGCGGCTCTGAAATACGAGAAGTCGTTCAGATCGTGCGCGCCATGGTCGAAGCACAGCAAGCCTTGATCGTAATCGGCAATCACGAATATAATATTTTGTGCTATCACCACTGGGTCGACGGGGATTTTTTGCGTCCCCACAGCACCAAAAACGCCCATCAGATTCATGAAACCCTCAAAGCTTATGCCGAGCACCCCGCCGAATGGCTAGGGACACTGGAATGGTTCAAAACCCTGCCTTTATTTTTGGATTTAGCGGAATTGCGCGTGGTACATGCCTGTTGGCACGAACCCAGTATTCAAGCGCTTAAGCAGGCACTGCCAGATCATCAGATCACGCCTGCATTTCTCTATCACAGCAGTCAAAAATCCCGGCCAGAATATGAGTGGGTAGAAGCCGTCTTAAAAGGCCTCGAAGTCGATTTGCCCGAGCCCCACTTTTTTAGAGACAAAGACGGCCATGCCCGACGCACGACACGTGTGCGCTGGTGGCCCACCGCAGGCCAGAGCTGGCAAGAGATCGCCATGGGCCTGCCAATGGATCATGATTTAAGCCAGCAGAATTTTAGTGGCAGCTTGCCAGACTCTTATCCGGCGGATCAAAAACCTGTCTTTTTTGGACATTATTGGATGCGCGGTACACCGACTATTCTGACAGAAAATATTTGCTGCCTGGACTGGTCAATTGCCAAAAGTGGTCGCTTAGCAGCCTATCGCTGGCAGGGGGAAAGCCAGCTGAGTGATCAAAACTGGGTCTCTGTTGCAAGCATTTAAATAGTTTTTTAATAGCTCTCCCTCGAATTTTATGCCTATTTAATATTTAAAAGTGTATAAATAAATCAAGCAAACAGAAT
>JBBKWI010000171.1:0-14283 GCA_037968875.1 Candidatus Sericytochromatia bacterium
AATACGGGTAACGAAGAGGCGCGTCTCATTGGAGGTCTGACCGGCTCAGAACGACCGGAACGTCGGGACGATGGGATATTGGACATCTCATATTACTCCTGAGTGGCTTAGAAACTTATTATCTGTCTTTGGAACCAAATTTGTGACTGTTTTAATTGAGATTTAATCTAGACTAAACCCCTTGCTCTGCTCAAGTCTACCTGGCAGGCGATTTGAAATTGCTTCAATTTTGAGCGATAAACCGCTGTACTCCACCTGCTAATGGGTTGCCTTTGCTATAATTGAAGATACCAGTTTGCTGCGTCATTTGCTGTACTCCGCACTTTCCTTATGCAGAGCAGCTGTCCTTTTTAGAGCGCAACTGGCCCCACTTAACGATTGAATTGACCAAATTGAAATGAGTAGACGCAATGAATACCCTTGACCTAATCAGAAAAAAACGTGACGGTGAACGCTTGAACCGTACAGAAATTGAGTTTCTGGTGCAGGGGATTGTTGATCAAAAACTGCCTGATTATCAGGTCTCCGCCTGGCTAATGGCCGCTTACATCAAAGGCCTGGATATTGACGAAACCACTGATTTAACCCGCGCGATGGCTTACTCCGGCGAAACCCTGGACTTAAGCTCGATCGATGGGATTAAAGTTGATAAACACAGCACCGGCGGCGTCGGCGATAAAGTGACTTTGATATTGGCACCCCTGGTGGCCTCTACGGGTTTGGTCGTCGCCAAATTGTCAGGACGCGGTCTCGGACATACTGGCGGCACCGTCGATAAGCTCGAAGCGATCCCTGGTTTTCGGACCAGCCTCAGTAATCAAGAGTTCTTTGACCAATTGCGCAGCACGGGCGTGGCCGTTGCCGGTCAGACCCAAAATCTGGCCCCCGCTGACAAAACCCTCTATGGCTTGCGCGATGTGACCGCTACTGTCGATAGTATCGCTTTGATTGTGGCCTCGATTTTATCCAAGAAAATAGCTTCTGGCGCAGATGTGATTGTGCTGGATGTCAAATATGGCTCAGGTGCTTTTATGCCCAACCGTGAAGCGGGGCAAGAATTGGCCCGTCAATTGGTTGAAGTCGGGCGTCGCCTGGACCGTTCGGTCTCGGTATTGCTCTCCGATATGGATCAACCCCTCGGGATTGCCGTGGGCCATACGATTGAAGTTGAAGAGGCGATTGAGTCTCTGAAAGGTGGCGGCCCAGATGATTTAAATCAGGTCGTGCTGACTCTGGGAGCCATGCAATTGGTCTGTGCCAAGCGCGTGGAAACCCTGGAAGAAGGCAAAGCTTTGCTCGAGCATCAGATTCGATCTGGCAAAGCGCTGGTCAAATTTAAGGAAATGATTCAAAAGCAAGGTGGCGATACGGGCGTGATTGATCACCCAGAACTGATGCCACATGCCGCTCACCAGCTAGATATCCTGGCCAGTCAATCTGGCTATGTGCAACAACTCGAAGCTCTGGCGATAGGAGAATGTGTGCGCAATCTGGGCGGTGGACGCTTATCGAAAGAAGATCAGCTCGACCTAGGGGTCGGGGTGCGCCTCTTTAAAAAACGCGGCGATGCCGTACAGCAAGGGGAGCGACTGGCCACGCTCTATTATTCAGATGCTGACAAATTAGCGACGGCCAAAGAATATATAGAGGCCGCTTATCAGCTGGGTTCTGACCCCTTAAGCGAGCAGCCGCAATTAATAGGAGACATCATATGGGCAACTTAAATAAAACCGCCCTGGTGGCCATAGTTGGCCGACCGAATGTGGGTAAATCTACCCTTGTAAACCGATTTATTGGCGAACGTATCGCCATTGTTGACGATCAACCGGGCGTGACCCGTGATCGCATGTATTTCCCATGTGAGTGGGGAGGCCGCCAATTTGTTGTGATTGATACCGGCGGCTTGATTTTTGAAGACGAAGGCGATCTCAATCGCTCGGTTCAGCAGCAGGCCTGGTTAGCAATTGATGAAGCTGACGTGATTTTATTTGTGGTTGATGGTCAGGCCGGGATCACCCCAGTCGACTATACGATCGCCAATGAATTGCGACAGTACACCAAGTCGGTCATTATGGCTGTCAATAAAATTGATGATGTCGAGAATGAATCCAGCCGAGTCGCTGAGTTTTATGAGTTGGGCCTCGGGGATCCCCAACCGGTTTCGGCGATTCACCGTCACCACACCGGCGATTTGCTCGATCAAGTTGTCGAAAAGCTGAATCTAGAGCCCAATATTGATGACGATGAAGAAGAAGGCTTGAAAATCGCGATTGTCGGTAAGCCCAATGTGGGCAAATCATCGATTGTAAATACCTTGCTGGGCCAGGAACGCATGACGGTCTCGAATATTTCAGGCACGACCCGCGACGCGATTGATGCTGTCTGCACCATAGACGGTGAGAAATTCGTGCTGATCGACACCGCCGGGATCCGTAAAAAAGCCAAAGTGCGCTACGGTATTGAGCGCTTTTCGGTGGTCAGAGCGATCAAAGCGATTCAACGGGCCGATGTGGTCGTATTGGTAATGGATGCTACGGAGCCCGTTACGGATCAGGATCAGCGCATTGCTGGTATGGCCCAGGATATGGGTAAAGCCAGTTTTATCGTGATCAACAAATGGGATCTGATTGAAGACAAAACCTCACGTACCATGAACGAGTTTTCGGATCATATCCGTGAAAAGCTCTATTTCATGAACTATGCCCCGATTTTGTATACTTCAGCCGTGACTAAAAAACGCCTGCACGGCATTTTTGACCTGGCTAAAGCGGTCAGTGAAGAAAATCAGCGCCGGATTACCACTGGTTTGTTTAATGAAGTCTTGAATGAAATTGTCTCGATGAATCCGCCCCATGTGCGTAAAAACAAACGGCCTCGGATTTCTTATGGCACTCAGGTTTCAGTTAAGCCGCCTACCTTCTGTTTGTTTACGACCCACCCGGGTTTGATTGAAGATAGCTATTTACGCCACATTGAACGCAGAATTCGTGAGAGCTTTGGCTTTACGGGCACGCCGCTGCGTCTACTCAAAAGAGAAGACAGCAAACGCAAGAAGCGGGGTGAAGCGCGACGTGCCACCGGCAAAGGCATGTCAAAAGAGAACCACTACTTCAAGCATGAAAAAAGCGAGTTACCGACAGATTCCGACTGAAGAACATTTTCTGTTTGCTCCCTGGCAGCCTGAGGCTGTCGGGAAGCAAGATCTGACCGGAGTGCAATTGCGCTGCGGTCGAGATTCAGATCTGGATAGTATTGTCGCTTTGCAGGCTGAGCGCCATCAGCTAGATCCCAAAAAATTGCGCCAGCAATTGGCCGGGCGCTTTGTGGCCGAAGAGTATACCGTTGCCGCCAAAGACGATGAATTGCTGGCTTTTGGGCGTCGCATGCTCTTTACACCGCCTTCTCATGCGCACGATAACTGCGTACCCCCAGGCTGGTATCTGATGGGGCTTTGTGTTGCACCGGCGCATCGCCGCCAGGGACTGGGCCGACAGATCACAGATGCGCGTCTATCCGCCCTGCAAACGACGACCCAACAGGTCTATTATTTTGTGAATTCGCTCAACCAGGCTTCGATCGCCTTGCATCAAAAGCTGGGCTTCAAAGAAATCGCCACAGATATTTGGTTCCCTGGCGTTAGCTTTTCAGCGGGTGGCCAGGGTGTTTTATATGCCCGTTTTTTCAAAAGCAAAAAAGCTTAGCTTTCAAGGCTAGCCCATGTGGACTTATTGGGTCTGAAGCTGAGAGAGGATATTGGCCAGGGCCAACTTGCAATGACTATAGCTCAGCCCACCCTGTAAATAACCCACAAAAGGCTCCCGCAAGGGACCGTCTGCAGACAATTCAATACTTGAGCCCTCGGCAAAGGTGCCCGCCGCCATAATCACTTCGTCATGATAACCATGGCTTTGAAAGGGTTCTGGCGAAACATAGGAATCAATCGGACAGGCACGTTGCAGCGCCTGGCAAAAGTCAATTAGCCCCTGACGGCTGCCCAATTGAATCGCCTGAATAATATCTGTGCGGGCTTCACCAGCGCGCGGAGACACCTGATAGCCTGCTTTCTCGAGGGCATAAGCTGCCAAATGCGCTCCTTTGAGAGCCTGGGTTACAATATGGGGTGCCATAAAAAAGCCCTGAAAAGCCAGGCGATTAAAGCCCAGAGTGGCCCCGGCTGAAGAGCCCATGCCCGGTGCAAAGAGCCGACACGCCGCCCGTTCGATCAGGTCCTGTTTACCGGCGATATAGCCGCCGGTCGGTACCATACCGCCACCGGGGTTTTTGATCAAGGAGCCAGCGATCAGATCGGCTCCGACGGCACAGGGCTCCCGGTCTTCGACAAATTCGCCGTAACAATTATCGACAAAAACCCAGATATCCGGACGCAGGGCTTTGACTTCTTTTATAATGGCCTCGATTTTGGCCAGTGGGATCGAATCTCGCCAGCTATAGCCGCGGCTGCGTTGAATCTGGACCACGCGGGTTGCGGGTTGCAACCATTCACTCCAGGGGCATTCCGCCGGGCTGGCATGGTCGCGCACGTCCACTTCGCGGTATTTGACGCCCCAATCTTGCAGGCTGCCGAGATTGTTGTCGCCGCGCACGCCGACGACTTCTTCGAGGGTGTCATAGGGGTGGCCCGTAATAAACAAGAGTTCGTCGCCAGGGCGCAGCATGCCAAACAAAGCTGCTGTAATGGCATGGGTGCCTGAGGCAATATGCGGTCGCACCAGGGCGGCTTCAGCCCCAAAACAACGGGCATAGACCGCTTCGAGGGTGTCGCGCCCCATATCGTCGTGGCCGTAACCAAAGCTGCCTTGCAAATGTTGCTCTGAGACGCGCTCGGCCTGAAATGCTTCTAAAACACGGGCTTGATTGTGGGTTTCACGGGCTTCAAGCTCAGCAAAGATCGGCTGGAGCTCTGGCTCATAGCTCTGCAATCTTTCTAAAATAGGGGCCAATTGACTGAGATTCAAGGTCATGGGAGATTCCTGCTTCGATTCGGAGTTTCAGCAATTATATACTGCCTCGATCTCTGACGACCATAAGTGTCTTGCTGCTGTATCACTTGAAATGGTTCAGATCTACTTTTTATCTTTGAGTTAAAAGAATAGAATCCAATTGATCTGTGAATGGAAAAACCAAACCAGCCTGCAAAGCGTGACTCCAGGCTTCCCAGGCTTGCGCTTCAAGTTTCTGAGCCTGTAGTAAAGCCCCATAATAAACCCAGCAGGCGGGTGAGAAATGATCTTGCCAGTCCAGGTATAAGTCTTGCATGGCCTGGGTCACTGGATCATGGGGGCTTCGCAACAGCCACTGTAATTGTAGAGCGATAAATGGGGGCGGTGGGCTTAAATCCAGTGGCTGCCAGCCCCGTTGAGTCAAAGTAGTTTGGATCTTCTGATCTCCCCAGATAAAGTAGGGATCACCTGCTGAGCCAAAGCAACACAATTTGGCGCCAGCTAAGTTCCAAACAGAAATCAGGGCGAGCTGTGCGTAATCACCGTGCCGTTCAAAAAATAAGCGCAATGGCTGGCCCTGATAGCAAAAATTCAGGTAAATTACTGCTGGGCTTTGTTGATGATGCCAGTCTTGACTCAGGTCGGTGAGGGTCTGATCCGCTGGCAAAAGCTGGCTCAGTTTCTGGACCAGACCCAGATAGGCGCCTGCTGGATTATTGCCATAAATACATTCGAGATCTAAGTGCAGTGAGCCCTGCAAAATCCCCAGTACTTTAAAATCTTGTAGGCATTGCTCAAAAGATTGACTTTCTTTCATCAGATAGCTTCCCCGCCTTCTTTTGATTTTAAGCGTTCTGTTCAATTCAGGCTAGTAAAAGAGCTTTGACAGATGATACTTTAAACTTAAAATAAATGAAAGTCCCTGCTCCAGGGAGAATGAAGTAAAATACAATGTCACAATATAAAGCTGAATACAACCATCGCGGCCCGGTTCCGCAGGATCTGATCGAAGCGGTCCCCTTTGAAACACCCGCCCTGGGCGAAGGACAAGTCCTTTTAGAGCTGCTGGCGGCGCCGATCAATCCATCCGACGTATTGACCTTGACCGGGCAATACGGCATTTTACCTCCTTTGCCCGCGATTGGCGGTAACGAAGGTGTTGCCAAAGTGATTGCGCACGGTCCAGGCGTGACTGCACCTGAACTGGGGCAAACCGTGCTTTTGCCGGTGGGTATAGGCTCCTGGGCTACGCAGATGGTCGCCGAAGCCAAAACACTGATGCCTTTGCCTGGTGGCGTGGACCCGATTCAACTCTCGATGCTGACGATTAATCCCCCGACCGCATTGCTGATGCTAACTGAGTTTGTCGATTTAGAACCTGGGGATTGGCTGATTCAGAATGCCGCTAACTCAGGTGTGGGTGCCTATTTGATCGCTCTGGCCAAACAGAAAGGCTTCAAAACCGTCAATGTGGTACGCCGTGAATCTTTGATTGCGCCACTACTGGCAATGGGAGCAGATGTCGTTCTGGTTGATGGAGAGATAGAGGGTCAAAGTCTGGCTGAACGCGTGCAGGCCGCTACTGACAAGGCCCCTATCAAATTAGGTATTGATGCTGTCGGGGGGGCGGCAAGCACCCGTTTGGGTGAAGCCCTCGCGGATCAAGCGACCCTGGTCAATTACGGTGCCATGAGTGGCGAACCATCTATTTTGACTGCTCAACTTTTGATCTTTAAACAATTGACGATTCGTGGTTTTTGGCTGGCACAATGGTTTCGTAGCGCCAGCCCACAACGCCAACAAGAAGTCTTTAAGACGATTATCGAGCTGATTGCCAGTGGTCAATTAATGGCCCCTGTTCATGCCACATACCCCATTCAAGAGATCAAAAAAGCCGTTGCTGAAGCCGCCAGTAGCAAGCGCGACGGCAAAGTCATTTTGGTGGGTGAGAGTCTCAAAGGAATCAAAAACAAAGAATGACAAAACTAAATCTGTTTGCTTAATTTGAGGTTAAATAATGGATAATCATAAGTTATTTATAAATTAATCTAACCTTACTTTCGTTTTCAAGCTGATTTTGCAATAATAAACCTAACAATCAGATGAATCAATCATCACTAGAAAGTAGTAGAGAGAAATTATGAATTTATCAGTAAGCAACCAGAGTCAAGTTCCAGTTAGCGCAGCTGCTCCTAAAGCTCCTCAATCTAAAACGATTCAAGAAGCAGCCCAGACCAAACCCAAATCTGTCATGGATACCTTTTCACAGACTGTTGTTTCTGCACAAGCTGGCGCTAGCGCCACCGCTTTAATCGCTGGCGTGGGTGCCGGTGTGATGACCTATGCTGGCATGAAAGAAGCCCCTGCTTTCCATCGGGCTTTGTTTACAACCTTTGGTGGCCTGGGGGGTGCCGCTGCAGGTGCTGTAGCCGGTGGCCTGGGTGCAGTCGTGGCTGGTGCTGTCAGCGACACCAAAAAAAATGGCGCTATCGTCGGTGGAGCCACTGGCGCTGTGGCTGGTGCTGTGGCCGGTGTTGCCCTGAGCCTGAAGACTGGCAAAGGTTTGGATCTTAAAACGGCCGGTGCCATGGCTGTTGCTGGTGCTGCACTGGGTGCAATCGGTGGATTCGCTGGAGTGGCTGCCAAACAAGCCATCCAATAAGCCCTTTTCTAAAATTATATAAAACACGCCTGCCCGCATTTCGCTGGGCAGGCGTGTTTTTTGTTGCGGCAATTCTTAAGTGCAAATTGAGATTTTTTGCCAGCTGGCTTATACTAGAGTTTAAGAGGCTGGCATGTCGACAGAGCAAGTTGAAATCTATTTAGAAGAAGCACGACTGGTGTTGGAGAATCATTTCTCAGGCCAGCGCTTGCCCAAGGCGATTCAGATCTACAAAGAAGCGATTCAAAACTATCCCCAGGCTTCAGCAGAACCTTATCTGGCCCTGGGGTTTTTGGCCTTGCGTGCTGGGTTGAAAAACGAAGCGAAAATTCTCTTGCGTCGTGCCGCCAGTGTCGAGCCTTTTAATCCGACCATTCATAAATTATTGCGCTACCTGAAAAATGGCCAAAAAACAGCTAAAGCAGATCTAGAAACAGCTGTAGAGCTTAAAAAACCAACCATTCGACGCTTGCGTCGCCTAAACGAATGAGATCAATGTTTCAAGCATCATCTCTTTGGGTACACAATATAAACAACGTCTTATAAATAGTGGAGGCTTCTATGCCAGCGCCCTTAGGCAATCGAATTCGACCCGTCAATACACCGGTTCCAACGCAGCCCCGCAGTCCGGCTAACTCCGCAGGGACTCCGACTGTGGTGCCCGAAACCAATGCTAGCAATACCCCACCAGCGGCCCCAGCAGATGCCAGTACTGTGCAAGCCCATGCAGATGCGCCTGTAGATGAAAGCGGAGCCCTGGCTGCTGCAGAACGCGTGCAGGACTTTTTCGCTGACGGTGAGCTAGACACCGGTGAAGCGGCTGAATTGCTGGACTTACTCGAAAACGGCGAGGTCAATTTGGATGACCTGGACAGTGGCCAACAAGCTGCCTTGCGTGACAAGCAAGGGGGCGCGCGCCTGGACGCGATTGGGCAAAATACTGAGACCAGTGACACTCCAGCAGAGACAGATAATACCGCCGAGACCGGGCGGGAGATTACCGATAGCCGCATGTCAGATCGCATGAGCACTGCTGATCGAGCGACCGGGCGCAGGTCGGATGTTTCTTATAACTTTCTGATGACCCAATTGCCCCCAGCGCGCCAAACCAGCGGCTTTTTCGCTCAGGAAGCCACTCGTTTTCAGGGGATTGCAGACGCTGCTGACAACCCGGCTGCCAAAGACCTGGCCGATAATATGGGGCAGCTCTATCGCACCCTGGCCCAATCGACTCAGACTCGCTCAAGCCAGCGTGAAGGCGCATCGGTTGCCGTTATGGAGCAAGCCACCCGTACTTTAGATGCCCTGGCGGCCTTGCCCGAAGGCACGCTTGATAGCGAGTCGATTCGTCAAATCAGTCAAAATATTAACGATATTTCTACAATTGCGGCGGCTTATCCAGGTCTGGCTGGTACCAACGTGGGCACCCATCCCCTGCCGACCGCTCTGGATCGTTTTACCGCCAATGTCGTCCAGCGTCAGCGTCAAATTGAGGGCACTGCCGTCAGTGGGCAGCGCAACCGTTCCAATGAAACCCCAGATATACAGGGAGCGCTGCAGACTTTTACCAATGATCAGCAAGATATGCGTACTGTCTTGCAGCGTCTGAATAGCTTGCAAACTCAACTCCAGGGCGGTAATTTTGCAAGCGCTGCTGAATACCAGCAAGCCGTGCGGGCTGCCGCGCCGGGCTCCTCGGATGCATTTTTGGATGCTCTGGGTAATCTCGGTGGTGCGCAATTTAGAGCACGCGAAGCCGAGCAGACAGCACAGCGCGGTGTTGACAAAGCAGAGCAAGCTGAAAACACTGCTGATCGCGCTATTACTTCTCTGGACGCTGCTCAAACTGAAATCACTTCAGCCAGTCAAAATATGACTCGCGCCCGTGAGTTGCTGGGACAATACCGAGAATTGAGTAGCCAAAGTCGAGGACAATCCCGGGAAGCGCAAGATTTGCGCAGCCAGGCCATGGCTTTGGCAGGCGAAGCCCGCCAGATGCTGGGCCGTGTTAAAAACTCTGATTTTGCTGGCACCCTTTCTTCTCAAACCCAGGGTGTTGAACGCGACCTGAGCACAGTCACAGCGCTTACGGATCAAATCGCCCAGCGAACAGCCGCCTTAAATGCCCGTCTGGACGCCTCAGATGCTCGCTCGGGAACCGTTGAAGCCGATATCGAGACTGTCGAAGCACGCCAATTGCGTGAACAAGAAAACGAGCAGGAGCTTGAACAATTATTCAACGGCCTGGATGAATTAGGCACCGGCAGTGAGATAGGTGCGAACTTAACCTTCCGTCTGGGTGTGGGTAATCAGCTTGCTAGCTTAACCGGTGGCGTACGCGTCGGCATTCATGCTGAGAAAGCCTTTGGCCACGGAGCACCCTTTATCCTGCGAGCCGAAATTGCCCTTGAAGCCCAGGCCAAAGCTGAGCTATTTGGTTTAATTGAAGCCAGTGCAACTTTCGAAAGCGCATTCCGTGGCGGGGTCGGCTTCTATGAAAGCTCAGATGTACAGGCCTTTACACAAAAAATCAATGGCGTCTTAAGCCTCTTGGACAATCCGATTGGCAACCAGACTGAGATACGCAACCAGATGCGCGCTCTGGATGCCTTTGTTGAACAACGTGGCTATACTAATCAGACCAATTCCCAGACCGTTGAATTGGGTGTGGGCGACAATAAAATCACGGGTAGCCGATCTTCAGGCAACAGTACCTTTAATCGCCCCGTTGATGATGACGGCGATGGTGTGGCAGATCGGGTAGGGCAACAGAATGTCAGAGAAAGCGGTTACCGCCTGGCGATTGAAACGGATTTGGGCATTTCAGCCTCTGTCATGTACGAAAATACCAGCCTCTTAAATGACTCTATGCGACCGCGTTCACAGGGGACAGGCGGGAGACAAGCTGATCAATCGCGTACCGTTATCGGTCTTACCGGTAATCTGGCGAGCTTGAGTGCCAATCTAGGGCCTGCCGTTGATCAGATTATCTCTGGTGTCAGTCGTGCGGGTGTCAGTGGGCCGCCAATCAGTCGTGCGCATGTTGAGCGTGCCTTGAGTGACGCTCTTGGTAGCGGTCAGGTGAGTACCACGGGGTCTGTTTCTTTGTATGTCTCAGTAGATAATACCGGCCGCACGATTGTCTCTCAGGGCACGCGTCTGGACCTCAAACTAGAAGGCAGCGGCAGCTCAGGAACTGTGACCGCTGGTGCTGAAGCCAATGCCTATGTCGATAGCAGAAGGGTAATCTATGACTCGCACACAGATTGAATTTGAGGCTGTTATTGAAAATGATATTAGGATTCACTTGCCAGAGCAATCGATCAATATTGAATTGCAAACCTTCCGAATCCGCGCTCAAAATATCTATGCGCCGCCGCAATTGATCTTATCGATTCAGCCTCAAGCTACGGAAATCCCTAAGCTGAAGCTGGACCCAGGCCATTTGGATCAGGGTTGGCTGCATTATCAAATGAAGCCAGAACTGCTAGATGTTCACCCAGAGCTCTTTGAAATGGAAGATCAAGATCACTATTTTCAGGCGCATCTCAGTTTCCTGGGAGATCTGAATCATTACAAGATTTTGCCTGCTGGAGCACTGGCATCCTCCTGAATTTAGAGCCTGGACTCAGGCACTAAGAGTTTAAGTAAAGATCGGAATTGCTGGGAGGAGCTTCTTTCCCAGTGATTTCCCAAATCAATTCAGCTTGTGGTATCAAATGTCGCCCATCCTGTAGATAGAGCTCAGACGGGAAATCAGTCTGATCGTTTTGTACGAGTTGCATCATGATCCGTGTTAAAGCCTGGCTTTCACCACTTTCTTTGAGTGGAGAGGCTTCTTGAATATGAATCAGACCCGTATCTATTTTTAGACACAATGTCAGGGCTTCTACACCACTATATCCACCAAATCTGGCCTGATGGATTTGTCCTTGACCCACCAAAATTTCTCCTCTTTCGCCACTCAGAGCGTCCTGACAACTGATTGCCATTGGTACGGCGCTAAACCCCAGAATTTGCAGGCAATCAAATAAGCTCAAATGATGCAACTGTCCTGAAAACCGTTGATTGAAGCAGCGGTGCTGAATAAAAGCCAATAGATTTTGAAGCTGTAAATGGTGCAGATAAAACTGCTCTACTTGCTCCAAACAGAGAGCCTCTGCCACGCCTGCCTGGGCCTGACTCCCCACAAGTAAAATGGGGCCGTTAAAATGGGCTTCAATGGCGCTGACTGTTGCAAAAATCGCATCTCCCAAACTATCAATATCGATGATCAGCAAGTTTGCTGCTGGTATAGGGCTATGCTCATCCAGTTCTGTTAATGAACTCAGTGCCAGGCGTTGCGGGGGGAAATTACGTGACAGCAAAGTCGATATTTGTTCTGAGGGGTCAAATAAGATTATTTCAACGGGATCTAAAACGCTATCATCTTGCCGAAGAGCTGAGCGTGCAATCAAACTCGAGGTTTGACTGGATATCGTGTAGTATTCCGCGCGGCCAAAATCGGTTTCCATAAATAAGCCAGTGTTTAGGCTCATAATTTTGAAAAAGGCTTCTTCGCCGGTGAGCTGGTCATAAATGGCATGCTTGATCTGGCCCTGTTGAAAATATATCAACCCCTCTGCTCCCGAGTCGGGATCTGTCAAATACAAATGGGTGTTTGCTTCTGCTTGTGAGATCAGCTGTATCAAATCAAAAAGAGTAATATTATCGAGTTGAAATTTGAGTTGATAGTCATCTTGCTGCAATCGCTTAAAGACTTCAGCCAGCCGTGCCGGGTGAGAGTCCGTCAGGCAGGCACCCAGGTGGCGTAAGCTGGCGTTTAATAATGGATCTGGGGTATCGGTACTTAGCAAAACAGTAGCCTGGGATTGGTTTTGACGCAAATACCAGAGTAAATCCAGACCGCTAAAATTTTCTGATTCTAATGGAGCCAGCACGATGCCGTTCTCAAATTGTGATAACGCAACACTGGCAGCAGCCAGGCTGTCAAAAGATTGGTGTTCGAGGCCAAGTAATCTGAGCCGTGAGCTCGTGGCCTGACGCATAAAGGATTGGGGTTCAAGCAATAGTATAGATGGTTTCATAGACGATCCTCCAACAGGATATGCCTATTAAACCTTTAAAAGAGAGATTTGGCAAGAAAAATTGATTAATTTGAAAATATTTATATTTTCGATAAACAAACGTTTTGCAAAAGAAACTCAAATGGTTTTTGCTTGTTCAATTTTTGTGAAATAGATTCATCGGCTTGTCTTAGGGATTACCAGAAATGTACTCATTGGCTATGCGTACCATTAAATCATTCAGTTTTTCGACATTATATTTACCCACTGTGGGCGCAATATGGCCCCCGCCAATGCCACTGTCATCCGTTAAAAAGACATAGCGTCCACCCGTGCTGATTGCCATCATGCGCAATAGAAACTCGGTTTCTTTGTCGATACCACTCGATGCCACTGGAATAATACGCACGCCTTTGGCTGCTGCGCGAATCAGGCTGGTGCGTAAGCGCTCCAGGTCAACTTTCTCTTGATGCGGCGGGGCGTCTAGCACAAAGAATAACAAGCGCGCTCGAGCGGTTGGGCTCCACTGGTGTTCATCGATCGCATCGGCCAGGGCCACATCGACGGCTTCAGGGAAGTCACCTCCACCCCCGGCGGATTGTTCAGTGAGTTGTTTGCCTACCAATGCAGCATCCGTCGTAAACGGAAAGGGGCGAATAATATACTCATCGCTGAGATCACGATAGAAATTTGCACTGAGACGCAAGGTCAGATCTTGCCGGTTTTGCGCGCTAATGCGGCTGGCCACATTTTGCAATTCTTTTTTGAGGTATTCCAATTCATCGCCCATTGAGCCTGTGGTATCGATGACCAGCATTAGATCCGCAAACACTGCTGGTGCTAAGCTTTGGCTGAGCTTAAATTGCAGCGTCTGGGGGGCCGAGGAGACTTTTATGGCTTGTTGCAAAGTTTCACTGTCGGTCTCTAATACCACTTGTAAATCCTGAGTCGTGAGCGCTTTGTCTAAACCGGCAAAGAGCTCAGCCTGTCCTCGGGTATTGGTTCGGGCTTCAAAAAGAAGGCTTTGACTACCGTTTACTCGCAATTTGACTGGCATATCTGCAAGAGGCTGTCCTGCTTGATCGTTAACCTGCACAGTAATGCGTTGACGGGTATCCAGGCCCCAGAGAGCAGACATCCCTGACCACTCTTGCATAGCCAGCAGTTCCTGCCAGAAAGGCCAATGGGCCAGGTCATCCCATTCTCCGGCAGTTAATAAACCCGCTTCGGGCTGTGGGCCTGCAATGATCGGTGCAATATCGGGTTCGATTGGCATCTCATCTAATGGTGCTCCTGGCTTGAGAGGGGCCGGTCGGCTACTGCTGGCATCATCACTCGCTGCTCCAGCACCGTACCCTGCTCCGCCTCCGCTGGGGGCACTACTACCGTCAGACAGGCTGGCTTCTCTACCTACAGCACCTACAGATCCTGCAGCCGCCTTACCAGAGTTAATGGCAGCGGGCAGAGCTGTCGGCAGTGCTTGCGCAGGGAAGTTTGGGATCGGCGGTGGTGTGCCCGCTGTACTGGGGAAAGTACTGGGAGCTGGCTGCTGATTGACAGGAGATTGAGTTGGACTACAGGCCAATACCAGTGC
>JBBKWI010000172.1:0-13023 GCA_037968875.1 Candidatus Sericytochromatia bacterium
CCTTAGAGCTGAGCGCAGTCTTTGGCAAACAACCACTGCTGTCGTTAGCTTCCGCTGGTATTGATAGCTCTCAGGCATTGCAACAAACCCGAGAAATCGTTCGCAATCGCCCGGCTTTACGGCATCGTATTCCTGATCGCTTGGGAGATCCCAATTTTTTCCCAGCGCTTACGCGTGATGGCAAGTGGCCGATTCCGACACACTTAGGTCCCCCCCCACAAGGGGGGCAGGAAAATCCTACTTTGCCTGATGGCACCTGCCCACCGCCCCCGCCAGGTGCCAATGGTGAGATGATTCCGCCACCTGATGTGCTAGAAAATGGCAATTGCCCACCAGCGCTTAAAACTGGCGCTGAAGGCAGCTCGCTTCTAGCTCCTGGAGAGGGGCAGCCCCCACCGTCGGGATCTTCTCCCACTCAAAACGAAGCGCCGCCGCCAGGAGGGGGAATGCCGCCCCCTCCTCAGGGTTAAACTAAATGCAGTCCTATTGAAAAAGCCCCGTACTCAATGAGTGCGGGGCTTTAAAATTAAAAGTCTGAGTCTTAGTGGTGCTCTGCGACCATGCCGCCAATATAAGAAGCGGTCAGAATCGAGAAGATAAAGGCCTGGATAAATCCGACCAGCACTTCCAGGGTCATCATCGGCAGAATCACCAGCGAGGTAATTACGAAGGGAGCCGTTAAGAATAACAGAATCCCGATTACGATTTCACCGCCGAGGACGTTGCCGAACCAACGGAAGGACAGGGACAGCGGACGTGAAATATCTTCCATAGCGTTCAGCGGGAAGAGAAATGGCACGGGCTGAAAATAATGCTTGAAGTGAGCGAGTCCATTTTTTTGAATGCCGAAGAACCAGTAAGAAGCAACCGCAATCAGAGCTAAAGCACCATTGGTGTTGAGATCATTGGTTGGGGAGGCCAACTCAAATCCAGCTGGGGTTCCAAAAAGCTCAATCGTTCGCCAGGGCAAGAGGCCGAGCCAATTGGAGACCAAAACGAATAAAAAGATGGAGCCAATTAAGGGCACAAATTTATAGGTATTGTGTGAGATCTGGGTTTTTACGATACCGTGAGGTAGATCGACCAGACTTTCAAAGAAAACCTGTTTTTTGCCCGGTTTGTTTAAGAGTTTGCGTGAGGCCATAAAGGCCATTCCGATCAAAATAGCAAACACAATATAGGTTGCTATCAAGGTATTGGCGTGCACTGAGGTGGGGCCAACATTGACAATATAAGGAGCAGGGGGATGATAGCTTGTATGCTCTCCGCCATGCCCTCCACTACTGTGTTCAGCAGCATGTGTTTCGGTGCTATGGGATTCTGTTTTCAGGGCGTGATCGTCATGCACAGAGCCTGCGGCGGCAGGGCTGTGGCCCTCAGTGCCGTCATGACCTGTTGACATCAGACCGTCGTCAGAGCTGTGTCCAGTGGTGGACGCAGGATGAGACTCTGTTGAATGGGTCTCAGTAGTTTGAGTAGCCTGGGTTTGGCTTTCATGACTCTCTGTACTTTTTAGGTCATTTGCATGATTTTCAGCGAGGACGGTGCTATTTTGCATGTCTGAGTGACTATCGGTATTGCTGTGATCTGTTTGCGCTTTTACAGGCTGCACAACCGTTCTCCTTTAGCTTGTTTGGGGTAGCTTTACTTAAATTTAATCTGAGGCATTCTACCATGATTCAATAGTCAGATCGGAGCTTCTTTAATGCACAAATACGAATTTTTGTGTGCTCAGGCTATAAGCGCCTTCAAAATTCGGGTCAAATGTGTTGTAAAGCAGCGATCTGCTCTTGCTCTGTGCTCAGATAATTTAAGAGCCACAGGCCAAAAGCCACCGCCAGGATCAAGGCGATTAACTTGCGAATTGAACGCTTTAACATCAGCTCTCAGTTTTGGCGCTGAGTTGAATGCGTTTGCGTTTGGCATCGACAGCTAAAACGGTGACATTCAGGGTTTGACCGATCCGCACCACTTCGTGGGGATCTTTGACATAACGATTGGCTAACTCTGAGATATGCACCAGACCATCCTGATGTACGCCAATATCGACAAAGGCACCAAAAGCAGCCACATTGGTGACTTTGCCCTGGAGCTTCATGCCTTCGCTCAGGTCTTCAATTTTGTGTACATCATCTCTGAAGCTGGGTGCTGTGAAAGCCGCTCGTGGATCCCGCCCTGGTTTTTGTAATTCTTGCAGAATATCTGCCAGGGTCAATTTGCCGACTTCTTGCTCAAAGGGACTTAAATCCAGGCTTTGTAGATTTTGGGGCTGGGCAATCAATTCAGCTGTTTTGAGTTTGAGCTGGCGAGCCATTTTTTCGACCAGGCCATAATGTTCTGGGTGTACGGCGGTATTGTCTAGAGGGTGCTCACCAGCGCGAATGCGTAAAAATCCTGCGGCTTGCTCAAAGGTTTTGGCGCCGAGGCCTTTGACCTTTTTGAGCTCAGCGCGAGAATGAAAGCGCCCGGCCTGGTTGCGATATTCAACGACCCGTTTGGCAATGCTGGCACTTAAGCCAGAAACCCGTTCTAGTAGATGATAAGATGCGGAATTGAGCTCGACGCCAACCTGATTGACGCAGGTTTCGACAACTTGATCCAACTTACCTGCCAGGGCGGTGGCGTTGACATCGTGCTGATATTGGCCTACACCCAATGAACGGGGCTCGATTTTGACCAGTTCGGCTAAAGGATCTTGCAAGCGGCGCCCAATCGAAATCGCTCCGCGCACGGTCAGATCCAAATCCGGGAACTCTTCTCTTGCCGTATCAGAGGCTGAGTAGATACTCGCCCCGGATTCAGAGACCCGAATTACCAGTAACTGACTGTGATCTGCTTTGATCCACTGGCGTACCCATTGCTCGGTTTCACGGCTGCCGGTGCCATCACCGATCGCGATCGCGTGGGGTTGATGTTGCTTGACGGCCTTTAAAAAACGCTGACGGGCTTGCTCTTCGTTGCGCAAGGGGTGCAAGACAAACTCTTCGAGTAATTGGCCTGTATCTGAGAGCGCCACGGTTTTGATTCCCGTGCGCAGACCTGGATCCAGGCCCAGGACGGATTGGGTGCCCAGAGGGGATGCCATTAAGAGTTCATGCAAATTAGATGCGAAAATATCGATCGCGCGTTCGTCGGAGCGTTCTTTGAGCTCAGCTAAAATTTCGCTTTCAAGTGAGGGCATCAATAAACGATGCCAGCCGTCTTGCAAGGCCAATGCAAATTGATCGCCCCAGGCATTGGGTTGGCGTCTGAGCTGGTGTTCAAAGCGTTGCAATAAACGCTCGGCTTCGATTTCGACCTTGAGTTTGAGTTGCTTTTCTTTTTCACCTCGGCGTAAAGCCAGGTAACGATGGGAGGGAACCCGACTGACAGGTTCAGAGTATTCAAAATAGTCTGAGTATTTATTGTGTTCTGTCTCAGCACCACGGGCTTTGCGGGCAGTGATTTGCCCTTGTTTCCAGATCAATTCGCGGGCCTGCCGACGCAAGTCGGCTTTTTCGGCCAGGTGCTCGGCCACAATGTCTCGCGCCCCCTGCAAGGCGCTATCGCTATCGGGCACTTCTGAAGTCATAAAGGCTTTGGCCTGATCTTGCGGGTGTTCACTGTTTCGCTGGCTTTGAATCAAGAGTGCCAGCGGTTCTAAGCCTTGTTCACGGGCAGTCTGAGCACGGGTGCGGCGACGGGGCTTATAAGGCAAGTAGAGATCTTCTAACTCAGTTTTTTGGGTGACGGCTAGAATTTGCTGGCGCAGACTATCAGTTAATTTTCCCTGGCCTTCGATAGTTTCCAAAATACTCTGCTGGCGGGTTTGCAGATCTTGCCAGTAAGCCAGTTGCTCTTGTATGGCGCGAATTTGGACTTCGTCGAGGCCCCCGGTGTGATCTTTGCGATATCGGGCGATAAAGGGGACGGTGCCGCCTTCAGCAAAGAGTGAATTTACGGTCTCAATTTGCTGGGGGCGCAGCTTCAGGGCATCGGCGATTATTTGTTTGGGATCCGTCATTGGGTATAAACTCCTTGTTTGGGGGCTCATTATACTCTGCCTTATTAATGCCTGGTGAGCAAACCCCATGCATTTCAACTGGACTCAATTTCAGCTCGATCGTTTTGTCTCTGGCTTTGCAATCGGTCTATGTTAAGGTTTAGACCTGAATTAGTATTCATTTAAAGGGGTTAGTTTCACAATGCATCGGATTCACGCCGTCGAAATGGAAGATTTGCCCTGGGTCCCTGCGTTTATGCGAGATGCTATTACCGGATTTTTGCAATTTATGAGCCACAAAATGGACTTTTACAAGCCACTGGCACCTATATTACAAAGGGCTTATGCACAAAGTCAGGCCACTGGATTTTTGGATTTGGCCTCTGGCGGGGGCGGTCCCTGGTTGCGTATGGCAGAGCACCTACAAGCGCAAGACACTGCTTTTCAGGTCACTCTGAGTGATGCTTACCCCAATCACCGTCACTTAGAATCTACGGTTGCCCAGGCCAAAGCAGCAGGCACTGAGATCAATTATCTGTCCAGTCCGATTGATGCGCGCAATGTGCCCACAGAGCAAGATGGCTTTCGCACGATGTTTTTGTCGTTTCACCATTTTCGCCCAGCACAAGCCCAGGCGATTTTACAAGATGCCGTCAACCAGGGCCGTGGAATCGCCATTTTTGAGGCCCAGCAACGCAGTATAAGCAATCTGATTCAGTTTGCCTTTTCTCCATTATTTATGCTGTTTGTATTGCCTTTTTTGAAGCCAAACCTCAAACAAGTCCTGTGCACGTATTTCATTCCGCTGATCCCGTTGATGGTTGGCTGGGACGGCTGTGTTTCTGTCTTGCGGACCTACACGGTCGATGAAATGCAAGCGATGGTCAATGCCCTCGATCAGACCGAGACTTACGACTGGCAAATTGGCAAAAATACCGAGACGCCAGTTCCTCTGCCTTATTTGATTGGCGTCCCGAAAGTAAATAATTAAACCTAGTCAGAAGCCACAAGCCAGCTTCTATTTCTGCTGACATTTTCCACAGTCACGGGTGTCAATATAGTGTGATTCCTGGAGTGCGTAAGTCAAGTTTATGTTTACTCACTGCGTTATAAATAGTGCTCTAAGCCAAGCTACTACGCGCCGGATCATATGCTATGCTGCTTTCAACAAATTGGCCTGTTCACGGAGGAAATGACGATGTCTTCAACACAAAAATCAGATACTATGATTGGATTTGATGTGGGGGGGACAACGCTGAAAGCCGCTTTAGTGAGCGAAGGCAAAATTTTAGAAACAGTCACCCAACCGACCCTGGCGGATGCTGCTGCTGAAGAAACCATTGAAAATATGGTGGCTTTAATAGAGCAGTTGAAGTCCAAATCTCAGACTCCAGTCAAAGGTGTGGGGATGGGTATGGCGGGTCTGATCGACGCGCCTGCAGGGGTGGTGATTACTTCACCCAATTTACCGCGCTGGAAAAACGTCAAGCTGGCTGAAATACTGAGCCAGAAAGTTGATTTAACGGTTGCTTTAGACAATGATGTACGGGCCATGGCCCTGGGTGAACTCAATTACGGCGCGGGCCGTGGTGCCCAAAACATGCTCTGCATGACTTTGGGTACAGGTGTGGGTTCAGCGATTATTATCGACGGCCAAATTTACCGGGGCGCCAGCCTGAGTGCGGGTGAACTCGGCCATCTGATGGTCGTGCCTCAGGGCGGACGGACTTGTGGCTGTGGCAATCGCGGCTGCTTAGAAACCGTCGCGGGCACACCGGGTATACTTAATCTGGCTGAGCGCTTTATTGAGCGCGGTCTCAGTCCAACCTTAGCCAAGTCTGCTCAGGATCAAGAGCTGACCCCCAAACTGATTTTTGAAGCCGCGCAAGCGGGTGACCCCGGTGCCAGCGAAATCTGGCAAGAAGTGGGCCAGTGGATCGGCATTGCCCTGGCGGGTGTCGTGAATTTTATGAATCCCGAACGGATCGTGATCGGCGGAGGTATTTCTCATGCCGGTGAATTTTTATTTGAACCCTTAAGACGAGCGATTCAGCGTCATGCCTTTGAGCGACCGGCTCAGGCAGTGACTGTCTGTCAGGCGGAGCTGGGCTCCGACGCAGGCATGATTGGATCTGCCGTTTTGGCACAGAAAGGAGCTCAGCAATGAGCTTACGCAAAACAAAGATAGTAGCAACCTTAGGTCCCAGTTCCGATTCCCCAGAAATGATTGAAGCCTTAATTTTGGCTGGAGTGAATGTCTTCCGGCTGAATTTTTCTCATGGCACCCATGAAGACCATTTAAGAAGTCTTAATTATGTGCGGGAAACCTGTCTGAAATTGGACGCCAATGTAGCTGTTTTACAGGATCTGCAAGGTCCCAAGATTCGAATTGGCGATGTCGAAAACGGTGCCGTTGAATTGATTAATGGCAGCACCTTTCGGATTGGGACTGAAAAATGTGTGGCTACCGCTGAAAAGGCGTCCGTCTCTTACCCTTATTTGCTCGAAGATATTGAGCCCAATACCCGTGTCTTAATCGACGACGGCAATCTTGAACTCAAAGTAATCTCACGCGATACCAACGATCTTGTGTGTGAAGTCGTGCATGGCGGTTTACTCAAGCCCCGCAAAGGGGTTAATTTCCCTGATGCCTCGTTGCAGATACGGGCCCTGAGTGAAAAAGACAAGCGCGACTTGAGTTTTGCGATTGAGCATCAATTAGACTTTGTGGCTGTTTCTTTTGTGCAGCGTCCAGCAGATATCATGGAAACCAAAGATCACTTGAGTGCTCAGGGCTCCTATATTCCGGTAATTGCCAAGATCGAGCGTCAAGAAGCGATCAATAATATTCAGGCGATTATTGATGTGGCAGACGGCGTGATGGTGGCCCGTGGTGATCTGGGTGTGGAAATCCCACCTGAAGATGTTCCCCTGGCGCAAAAGCAGATTATTCGTTTGTGCAATGAAGCAGGCAAGAGCGTAATTACGGCGACCCAGATGTTAGATTCGATGGTTGCTAACCCTCGTCCTACTCGGGCTGAAGCCTCAGATGTCGCCAATGCGATTTTAGATGGAACCGATGCGGTGATGTTATCAAACGAAACAGCTGCAGGTAAATTTCCTTTAGAGGCTGTGGGTACGATGGATCGCATCGCCAAAGTGATCGAGCAGCAGATGAAAGCCAATTTCACCGGCAAATTGCCCCAGCGTGGCGTCGTCAATATCTCGGCTTCAGTCGGTGCTGCGGCCTGTCAAATGGCCCATCACTTGAATGCCACGGCAATCATTTCGGCCACGATGGGTGGCTCGATTGTGCGACATATTTCCAAGCACCGTCCCCCGGTTTTGATTGTGGCTGCTAGCCCCAGTGACGCGACTCTGAAACGGATGAACCTGATCTGGGGTGTTTACCCGGTCAAAATACATGCCGCCGAAGACACCGACGAATTGATGCGTACTATTTTGGATCAAGCCCTTGAAAAAAACCTGGTCGCCAAAGGCGATACGGTCGTGATGACTGCAGGGATTCCTGCCGGTCAACCGGGCAGTACCAATATGATCAAAGTCGAGACCGTCACCAAAGTGTTGGCAAGTGGGATGGGTCTGGGGCATCGGATTGTTTCCGGACGGGCCGTGCTCTGTCGCAATGCCGAAGAAGCCCAGGCCAAAGTCGAAGATGGTGATATTTTGATTGCGCCCATGACGACCCGTGACTATATGTCGATTATGAACCGGGTGCGAGCGATTGTTTGTACTGAGGGCGGCCTAACCTCTCATGCCGCAATTGTGGGTATGTCGCTGGGGATTCCGGTCTTGCTTGCTGTTGAGAATGCCTTTGAGATTATTCGTGAAGAAGGTCAGATTACGGTCGACCCCAATCAGGGCTTGATCTTTACCGGCGTACCCAATATTACTTAGTTGATGGGCCGTGCACTATTTCGCTTGCTAGAATTGCCCTGGTTGATTGGGCTTAATGGCTTCAACCATTTCTGGAATTTGGCGCTTTATATTCAGGAAGTGCGCCGCTTTTATCAGGGGCCGTTGCTCAAAGCTGACTTGCTCTGGATGCTCGAATATGGCTTGAAAAGTCCTTTTGACATCAGTCGCGAGGCCACCCGTGAGCATGACTTGGAGTCTGACCTGACCGTTTATGGTGAGACCCCCTGGACGACACTGGACTCAGTCTGTCAGGCCGTCGGCCTCAAGCCCGAAGATCACTTTGTCGAATTGGGTTGCGGCACGGGTCGCAATCTTTTGTTTTTGAACTATCGTTATGCCTGCCAAATAACCGGTTATGAACTGGTCCCGCGCTTTGTCGATAAATTTACCTGGCTCAAACAAAAATTGGGCTTGCAACGCATTGATTTGCGTCAGGCCAATTGGCTGGATGCGGATCTGCAAGGTGATGTTTTTTATCTGGTAGGGAGCTGTTATAGTGACTTGCATCTGGAGCAAGCGCAAGACAAATTGGCTGATTTACCTGCAGGCACTCGGATCGTGACGGTTTCATACCCCCTAAGTGGACCCGCTTTTAAGCTAGTCAAAACTTGGTCAGCGGCTTTTTCCTGGGGCAAAGGCACTTTATATTATCATCAGAGGAGCGACTATGCAGAGATGGATTAAGATGGGCATTTTACTTGCCAGTCTAAGCGTTAGTGGCTGTTATGCCCAGAGCAAATGTGAGGTCTTGTTGGAACCTCAGCAGGCCGAACAGGTGGCTAAGCAGTTTCTGAGTGCCATGGCTCAGAATGACCTGGCTGCTGCTCAGCCCTGGATCTCTTACCCCTTTTATGCTGATGGTGAGCCCTTGACGCCAGCACAATTGGCTGCAGATTGGCCCGATGACGCTCCCAATGATAGGGCCACGCCTGACTTTGATTTGGAAATGCGTCTCTATCCCCCGGAAGATCTGGCTGTGCTCTGGCCGGAAATCTGGCAAACCTTGAAGCTGCATCTGCCCCAAGAAAAGGGCCTGCTTTATTTGGCTCCGATAGTGATCCAAACAGAAAAAAAGCCAGAAAAAGGCTGGCTTTTGCTGCGCCAAACCGAGAATGGCTGGCGCGTGGCGGGTTTGTTGGACGGCTAAAGTTTAGAGTTCGATCAGACGTCCGGTTTCAGGGCGGTAATTCATCACGATTAACTCGTCGATTTCACCCCGTAGACTGGCCTTAGAATTGATTCGACGTGTAGCGGAGACCCGTTTGATGGTGTAGTCCTTATACAAAGAGCGAATCAAATCGGTTGAGGAATTGCTCAGCATGACTCGGCAGCCACGACGGGTGAGGTCTTGTACCACCCGGGCCAGGCGCCGTTGCTCAGCCAGACCAAAGCCATCTTGCTGATAGGCTGTAAACGAAGCCGAGCTAGAAACAGGGTCATAAGGAGGATCAAAATAGACGAAGTCGCCACTGCGAGCAGTCTGTACTGATTTTTCGAAATCTTGATTGAGCAGACGTACGGGGCGTGAGTTGAGAAATTGACTGACGGTGCGAATACCAGCCGGGTCTACGATTTTAGGATTGCTGTATTTGCCAAAAGGGGCATTAAACTGATTTTTGCGGTTGACCCGGTAAAGGCCGTTATAGCAGGTTTTATTGAGGTAAATCGTGCGTGAGGCCCGTTGTAAATCATTCATTTGAGCAAAGCCTGCTTCGCGGTCTAAGGCCCGAATTGCATAAAAATACTCAGGCGTGTTTTGGTGGGTTTGTAAGGATTTAATCAAGGCCTCGGGTTGTTTTTGGATCACCCGATAACAATTAATTAGCTCTGAGTTGAGATCATTTATCATCAATTGACGTGGCTGCAGATCGAACATCAAGGCTCCTGCGCCGATAAAGGGCTCATAATAGCTATGGAACTGGCCAGGTAAATATTGATGGATAACGGGGAGCAATTGGCGTTTGCCACCGGCCCATTTGAGGAAGGGTTTAAGTGCGGTTTCTTGGGCGGGTGATTTGACGATCGGTTTCATTGATTTAGAAGGGTCTTTCTGTTTTTTAGCATCATACCCACTCCCCAAAGCCAATGTCTGTGCGTTGATCGTCTGTATCAGGGGTCGCATAAATTTTGTGATATGGGTCCCCACTGTGGCCTGGAACACAAATGTAAAGTGCCAACGAACTCCAAAAACGAAACCAGCCCCCAATTTGTATGGGGGCTGGAAAAGCTGACGCTTGATTTAAAAAAGCTTAGACGCTTTCAGCAGGCGACATCTGATCTTCTTCTGAGTTTTCGAGATCGACTTCGTCGGAGAAGCGATAACCGATACCTTGTTCTGTAATGATGTATTTGGGGTGAGCGGTGTCTGCTTCGATCTTTTTGCGTAAAGAAGCCATATAGACACGCAGGTATTGGGGGTGCTCAACACATTCAGGGCCCCAGACTTCGTTGAGCAGGTAGCGTTGGGTCAAGACTTTACCCATATGTCGAATCATGGTTGAGAGTAATTTGTATTCAATCGCTGTCAGGTGAATTTCTTCGCTACCCTGAAAAATGCGGCGGGCTGCCAGATCAATCCGTAAGTTTCCGATATTGTATTCGGTTTGCTCAGGAGCTGAGCTTTTCATGTGACGGGAATGACGCATCGAAACACGAATGCGGGCCAATAATTCATTTAAACCAAAAGGCTTGGTCAAATAATCGTCTGCGCCCATATCCAGGGCTTCCACTTTATCGCGCTCTTTTTCACGGGCCGAAAGAATAATGATCGGTAAATCGGTCCATTCCCGTAAACGTGAGATCACTTCTAAGCCGTCCATATCGGGCAAACCCAAATCAGTAATGACCAAATCGGGCACATTTTGTGCAGCTTGTGAGAGTCCGTCTTCCCCCAATTCTACTGCTGTAACCTGATAGCCTTTGTTGACCAACGAGGTTTTTAAGAAATTGAGAATGGGGCGATCATCTTCGATCACCAGAATACGAGGCGCATCACTTTGCATAACAGCTGAACCCTTTCGAACAGTGAACCTTAAATTTGGGATAGAATAAAAAAGCAATCGTTCACTGTATTAAAGTATTGTAATATCTTTTCATTTTAATAGACAGTATAGGCCAAATGACAGACTCACATATAAAAGAATTGAAAAAATTGACTTTGCTCGTACAACAAGAGCAGAGTTTTGCCCGCCAACAATTCCGCCAAAAGTTAGAACAGCACAGCTTTAAAGAGCGTTGTCAGGGAGGCGATGCCCTATACCCCTTGCAATATAAAGGCTTGACTTATGGGCTGGGCGGGAGACCCCTGGTGGCTCTTGAAGTCCCGGCGGATATGCCTAGCTCTTCTTTTCATACGGGGCAACCGGTACTCTTGTTTTCGCTGGCCGAAGCGGAGCGCCAGCAAGTCAGCGGTGTCTTGCATCATTTACAAGACACTGTTTTTGAAGTGATGTTGCGCGGTGAAGAAGAGCCTGAATGGTTAGACGAAGGCAAAATTGGCCTGGAGCTGGATTTTGACGAAAAGACCTTTCGCGAAATGCTGTTTGCTTTGGAGCAGGTGGAATCTCCCCATTACAGCAGACTGTGCATCTCAGAGATGTCCTCATGGGCTTAGAATCGCCTCAGTTTTTAAAGGCTCAGTCTTACCCTCAAACGCCTCAACTCAACGTCTCTCAGACAGCTGCTGTTAAACAGATTATGGAAGCCCAGGATCTGGCTCTGATTCATGGTCCGCCAGGCACAGGCAAAACAACAACCTTGATCGCAGCGATTCACGGCGTGCTGGAACTAGAGCAGCAAGTCCTGGTCTGTGCGCCCAGTAATACCGCTGTTGATCTGTTGACGCGTAAATTAGCTGACCTCGGTCACCGGGTTGTGCGCCTGGGGCATCCTGCACGTATGCATGAAGATGTCTGGCAATACACCCTCGATCAGCAATTAGACGCCCATCCCAATGCCGTGGTTTTGAAACGCATGCGGCGTGAAGTGCTTGACTTGCGTAAAAGTGCCCAGCGTTACCGCCGTAATTTTGGGCAGGCTGAACGCGAAGAACGCCAGCAACAGTGGCGTCAGGTTCGCAGCTTGCGCAAAGAAATTCGTAGTCTTGAACGGCAAATGAGTCAGGGCATCATTGATCATGCTGAAGTGATTGCGACCACTTTGGTGGGGGCTACCAAGTCGCTGATCCGCAATCGCAGTTTTGCGACGGTGTTTATCGATGAGGCTGCCCAGGCTCTTGAACCTGCTTGCTGGATCCCGATTTTAAAAACCCGCCGCGTGGTGCTGGCGGGCGATCACCACCAATTGCCGCCCACGGTGCTTTCAACGGAATCGATTGAGCTGCGACACACATTGTTTGAAAAGCTAATGGAGCGCCATCCTGAAGCCGGAACTTTGCTTGATTGCCAATATCGCATGCACCAGGATATTATGGGCTTCTCAAATGAATGGTTTTATGAAGGCCGTTTGCAAGCGCACGCCTCTGTGGCAGAGCGGGTCTTAAATCCAGAGCTCAGTGCCGAAGACGAGTTTAATCGGCCATTGATTTGGATTGACACTGCTGGTTGTGGCTACGAAGAGTCTCAGCCCCTCAAAAGCCGTAGTTATTATAATCCCGAAGAAGGTCAATTGCTGATTCAATGGCTGGTACAGCATATAGATAGCCTGAACTTCCCCAAAGCGCCTCAAGAGATCGGTGTGATCGCGCCTTATCGAGCGCAGGTCGAATGGCTAAAGGCCAATTTTAAATTGCAGCCCTTGCCACACCAATTAGAAATTGCAACCGTAGATAGTTTTCAGGGCGAAGAGCGCGATCTGATTTGCCTCTCGTTGGTACGCAGCAATGAACGCGGTGAAATCGGCTTTTTACAAGATCTGCGACGGATCAATGTTGCGATTACTCGTGCGCGCAAACAAGTGGTGCTGATCGGCGATTCAGCGACTTTAAGTCAGCACCCTTTCTATGAGACCTTGCTGGACTACGCCCATCTAGTGGACGGTTGGAAAAGCGCCTGGGAATATATTGGCTTTTAGGCCGATTTGAGTAAACGAATATTTTGGCTTAAGTTTACTTTCAAATAGTAAAGTTAAAGTTTATTTAAAAT
>JBBKWI010000173.1:0-11630 GCA_037968875.1 Candidatus Sericytochromatia bacterium
TATCTGGAATATGCAGGATCTCAACCTTGATCTCAGGATGAGTCGATTCAAACTCCTGAATCAGCGGACGCAGGATTTCCATTTCTTCGGGGCTGCCCCAGGTCGAAAACTGGATCGTATTGGGATCTCGCTGGGTCTGGCAAGCTACAAGCTGACAAAGAATTAATAATATGAGGCAATATCGCATAGGCTGTATTATAGCGCTACTGTTGAATCGAGCGCAAATACCCCAGACGATTAAAAAAGTTCAACTTTTGTCAGTCTTTTGTAATTGGCGTACTTTTAATTTAGGCGCTGACATGCTACATTAGCATTTATCCCTAAATGGCTGAGCACAATATGAAAAAAATGAAATTTGCCCTTTCTTTTGTCTTTATATATTTGTTTGTGAATTGCATCAATTTGATCAATCAAGAAATGCGCTTACAAAACTATCAGGCCCAACTGAGCGCAGAGCAGCAGCAAGTCCTGCACGAAAACAATCAATTAAAGCACGATCTCAAATACTTCAAAACCAATGAAGGCATTGAAGAATTGGCGCGTAAACGTCTGGGCTATTATAAAAACGGCGAAATTCCGTTTCGTGTGATTCAATCTCCCTCCGACGACGCTGACTCAGAGAGAGAATAGCTATTGAAAGCGCTTTTTCGTTTCAGCCTGGGACTCAGTCTACTCAGTACTTTCGCTCTAAGCAGCGCCTGGGCACAATCCACAGCGACAGCCAGCAGCTTGAAACAACGTATACAAGCGGTCATTCAGGATTATCAGCTGGATCTCAAACACAATGCTGGAGACGATCAGCAAGAATTGCGTGAACTCTGGGCACAAATCATTGAAGCACTCGATTATGAACAGCTCAGCACTGCCCAACGCCAGCAATTAGAAGCCATTGAAGCTGATCTAGGCCATGATACCCTGAGCCTGGAACAAAGAATAGAAGACCTCGAAGAGCGTTCTGACATCCAGGCCGCCCAGGATTTTGAGATCAGTGAAGCGCTAGTCGACTTACAAGCACGCCATCAGATCGATTTTTTTGGCTCATTGGCCCTGCGTTATTGCGGCATGATCGATGCCAGCGGGCAAGCTCTGGGCAATACCCTACAAAGCCGACTGGGAGCAGGCATTCGTGGACAAGCAGCACCGGGTTGGAACTATGCCCTGCGGGTCTTGAGCAACGATAATCAATCCTATAATCTCTCCTGGTATCCCTTCACATCTGGCGCCACGATTCCTCGCAGCCCAATCACCCTCGATCGTTTCCATATTGATTGGCAAGCCATGACTCAAAACCAGTCCAGACCGACACTCAAACTGCGTTTTGGCAAAGCCCCTAATTTTTTACTGGCAGAATCACAGCTCTTGTTTGATGAAGATGTCAGTTTTACAGGCTTACAGCAGTCAGCCAGCTGGAAAAACTTGCAGCCAAATTGGGAAGCACTCTCGCTGAGCTTCGGCCAACAAGCGGTCTTGATTCAGGGGACTTTTATCCAGACCGGTTTATTGGCAGCCAAAGCAGACAGCACTTGGCGCTGGTCTGATTGGCAGCTTAAGTCAGGCCTGAGTTACAGCCAGTTTGTGGGCGCGTCGGCACTCGCGCCTTTGGGCTTTAATCAAGGTTACTTGGGAGCCTATAGTCAGCGCAATCGCATCAGTAATCAGCGTTTTGAATCCAATTTCCAGGTACTCAATGCCCACAGCAGCTTACGCTGGCAAAGCCCACTGGGGCCGATTACTTTGCTGGCTGACTATGTCCATAATCTGGGAGCCAGAGACCAAAACAAAGGCGGCCTGATTGGGCTGAGTTGGGGGCAATTGCGCCAGCCAGGTGATTGGAAAATCGAATACAATTACCGCGCTCTGGAACAAGATTATCAATTGTCCTTAATGGTCGATGAGTTCTTTTCGGGCACAGGAGTTGCGGGGCATGTCTTCGAAGGTGGCCTACAAATCACGGACAAAGCTTCCTTTTTATTCACCTGGGTTAACCGCCACAGTCTGAGCGACAATACGCTTGCCCCCCTGAATATTATTTATACGACCTTACGTCAGGACTTTTAATGCGCCAATCCCTCGCTCTAACTCTGAGTTTGCTACTTAGCCCCTGGCTCACCCTCCAATCCCCAGCTCATGCTCAGTCTCAAAACACAGACAATCGGACCCAGATCGGTGTTTTTTTTGGTGATTCTGGTCTTTCTGAAGCTGTGCAAACACGCTATCTAAAACTTTTGTCTCAAGCAGCAACTGTCAAACAGCTGAGTCAGATAAGCCCCTGTCAGGCCCAATGCCAGCAGCAAGATCTCTTGATTGATCTCTCGAGTCGGGAATGGCCAAGTCCTAATCTCGCTGCCGAAGGCTATCAGATCACTTATTCGAGCCAACCCAGACCGGTATTCAAGGTCGCTGGTCCCTCGCTAGCATCGGGAGCGTATCAGGTTTTAAAACAATTGGGCTATGGCTTTTGGCATCCCCTACAACCCGTCATACCAGAAACGATCCAATGGCCTACTCAGGCCTTTCAGCGCAATCAGATCCCCCAGTGGCCGGTGCGAGGCATGGACCCACATACGGAGCATCCGATTGAGTTAACCCATGTCCTCAATGGTTGGGGCCTCAAAGGGCCTCAGGATCGTACGGGTTGGGAAGCCTTGCTACCGGAATGGAGTCTCTATTTAGAATGGTTGATCGCCAATGGCCAAAACGAAGTCGAATGGGTCTTACTTGAAAAGGGCCGTTGGCGAGAATTTAGCCGCAGCGCTGAGCGTCAAAACCGCTTAAAGCAAGTGGTCAATACAGCTCACGACTGGCAGATTAAAGTCGGGATTGATGGCCCGATGGCCATGCTGCAACAAAATGGCTGGCGCCTGATCACCCAATTGGGGGATCCTGTTGCCGAAAAAAAAGAAATGGAACAGAGCTTAGACTGGCTTCAGGCTCTGGGCGTCGATTTTATTTCGACAGAAATGGGTCAAACCGAGTTTAGCAATGGCACGGGTCAACAAATGCTCGGCTGGCTGAATCACGCCACAGATTATCTCGATCGCCGCTATGGCCTGCCTTTTTATAGTAAAGTGCATATCACAGGCTCACAAACTGTGCCTGATTACCGCGACCCTGATACCGGCGGCCCGCTGAATTTCAATTTTTTGCCGCTCTATGGCGATCCGCGACTGGTAGCGATGCCACACACCGTACAGATCTATAGTCTCGATGACCCGGCACCGGTTTATGGCAACCAAAACTTCAGCCATATGCTGCGCTTTATGGAACTGGCTTCAGCCCAAAAACGCCCACTCGTCTGGTTCCCAGAGTCCGCCTATTGGATCAATTACGACAATTCAGTGCCCTTGTTTTTGCCAGTCTATGCCCAACGCCGTTTTCATGATTTGCACCTGCTCAAACAAAAAAAGATTAATATCAAAGGGCAAATGCTATTCACTTCAGGCTGGGAGTGGGGCTATTGGCTCAATGAAATGCTCTCGGCGGTCTCGGTCTGGGACCCCCTATTTGAACTGCCTGAAGCCGAAGGACTGCAAGCGATACTTCAGCGTGAACTGAGCCCCCTGGGAGCTATCCGTGATCAGACGGTTCAATTGCTGATTGACACCATGCAGAGTCAGCATAAGCTACTCATTTTGGGCGAACTGGACGGAAAGCCTCCGCAAGATATCCGTTTGCGCAACGGCATGGCCTATCTCAGTGGTAATGACCCCTGGAGCGATATTGCCCACCTCAGTCACTTGATCGGTATCAAAGGCTATCAAACCCAGCCAGATGGAATCCAGTATTTACAAGTTGCTCAGGATCAGACCTGGCTGGAGCGCTACCGACGCGACGTGCGGCCTTTATTAATCGAAATGAAAAGTCAATTTTCGACTCTGGCTTTGCGTTCCAACCCCTTATTGCAGCAGGCCCCACTAAATGTCAAAGCTTATCTCCAGGAGATCAATGACGGTCTCTGGATCAATGCCTTGCGCGCCGACTTTGTCTACCAACTCTTTGAAGCGGCTGTCGAGCAAAACCTCGGACAAAGCGTCACACGGGCGGCACGTTTAAAACGTGCGGATCAAATTCTGGAGCAGGCTCAACTGCGTGTTCGGCAACGACGTCAACACTATCGTTCGGATCCCAAACGGATCGCAGATTGGTTACCTGAACAAGCCACAGCCTATCAATTTGGCTATTTGTGGCGGGCAGACACGCTCTATTATTGGCGACGTGAGCGCGCACAATTTGTGGGCCAAAGCCATTTTTGTGATGCCAATGTAATCGACCCACTCGAGATCGCTTTTCCAGATCCCGAAAACGAGCCACTGGTCAGTCTGGTGCGGGGATTACTGGGCTGGATCCCAGGCTGGAAAAACTGCGTCAGCCCCCCGACGGTCCCGTCAGGATATCCCGATACTGGCCAATATTAGCTTGAAAGCGAACTAGCCTGAGATGCTATAATCATCTCAAATTGCCCCGATCTCAAATCGTGTTTACAAAGGACAGCTCTATGAAATTTTTGACAGCAGCCTTAATTGCTGGCAGTCTCAGTGCACTCACTCCCCAGTTTGACTTCAATAGCTATCAGTTTCAAACAGGTCAGAGGGCACAAGCAGCGAGTCCAGACTCCGCTTTTGTCGTGGCGCAGACTGATCTAGAGCAAAACTTACAAGCAGCGATGAAACTTTATCAGCAAGGGGAATTTGAACCAGCTTTAAAAATCTTTGACCGCATGTCCCGCCAAAACGCAAATTATAAAAACGGCATTATTTATTACGGACGCGGACTGGTTTACGCAGCCCAGGATAAACTGCCTGAAGCCATCACAGACTTTAATGCGGCCATCCTCTTAAATCCTCAAAGTGGCTATTATTATTACGATCGGGGCTCGGCCTACCTCAAGCAAAACAACGATCAAATGGCACTTAATGATTTTAATCAGGCTCTCAAATTTTCGCCTGATAAATTAGGCCAACAACCTTACGCTTACAACGACCGCGGGCTGACACAGATGCGGCTAAACCAAACCCAGGCCGCCGAAGCTGATTTCAAACTGGCCTTAAAAATCAACCCCGCTTACCCCTTTGCCTGGTACAATCTGGGGCGTCTCTATGAAGACCAAAATCAACTGAGTCAGTCATTAAAAGCCTATACTGAAGCCGTCGATGCCAAATCAGATTATGACTGGGCTTATCTGCGTCGCTCGAACATTTACAAAAAACTGGGGCAATATCAGAATGCGCTCGACGATTTAGCCTTAACCAAAAGGTTGCGTCCGGAATGGAAAAATCTGGATCAGAATATAGGCGCCCTCTATATGAATCTCGGTCAGTTTGACAAAGCCGAGAAAGCCTTTCTAGATGCTCAAACAAACTTCCCTGATGATGCCAGTCTGCTCAATGATCTTGGGCTGGTCTATTACCGACAAGAAATATATCCCAAAGCCCTGAGTTATTATAAGCAGGCCATAGCCAAAGATCCCGGCTTTGGTGTGGCCTATTTTAACCAGGCCCTGGTCCACACCCGCCTGGATGATCTCGATGCCGCGATTGCTGACTATAGCCTGGCCTTAAAAAGTCTGCCCGACGATGTGCTGTCTTTGAATAATCGGGGCCTGGTTTATTTACGTCAGGAAAACCTGGACAAAGCCCTGGCTGACTTTGACCGCGCGATCATTCTCAATCCTGAGTATAAACTCGCTTATAATAACCGAGGAGATTTACATCGTCGCCGCAAAGCATACGCCCTGGCCGAAAAAGATTTGCGTCAGGCCATTCGCCTGGATCCAAATTATGCGATCGCCTACGATAATCTGGGCGTGCTCTTTCTTGATCAAAACCAATATACACAAGCAGTCACAGCCTTTAATAAAGCCTTAGGCATTGATCCCAGTCGACTGTCTACCCGCAATGATCTGGGCTTTGCATTACGCAAACTGGGCAAGTTTAAAGAAGCCCTGGCTGTCTTTGAGGCCGTGATCAAGCAAGATCCAACTTATCAGCTAGGCCATGAAAACATCGCTCAGATCTATCTGGAGCTCAAGCAATGTGATTTGGCCAAAGAAGCCTTTGCTAAAGCCTGTGAGCTGGGCAGCAAAAACGCCTGCCAAACCCAAGTTTGTAAGTGAGCGAAGCCCAGATACAGCGTTATCAGCAAGGCCGCCAACTTGAAGCCGCTGGCCAATGGCCAGCAGCAGAGCAAATCTATCAGGATCTCTTTATTGATGCCCCTGAGCTGCCCAATCTGAAATTTAGATTGGCTTTGCTCAAGCACCGCCAGGGGCAAAGCATTGAAGCACTCAAACTCTACCGATTAGAATTGCAACAACAGCCCCGGTTCTGGTCATGTCGCTTTAATTTAGCAGAGCTTTTATTAAGCCTGGGCGAGCAAGATACTGCCACGACTCAGTTTCAACAAGCCCTGTCTGACTGCGATTCTCCCCCCGCCTGCGCTGAAATCTTGTCTCGCCTGGCTCATCTGGCCTTGCAACACGGCCAGGAAGTGCAGGCCAGTCAATACTTGAAGTCGGCCTTATTAGCCGACCCGCAAGCGCATTTACACTATGCCCTGGCCCAAGTCTATCAGCAATTAAACCAAATGCCCGAAGCCCGTCAGCACGCGGATCAGGCTTTACATGGCTGGCAAGCTGAGCAAACAAATACCAATAAGAGTTCAAAAGCAGCCAATGTGCAGCGCAAATACCTGGCCTATGCCGCTCATTTGCAAGTGGCTTCTCAGGGCTATCAACAGGGGAGAGCGTATTATCAACGCTACTTTCAACTCTGTCACACAAACAATCAACAGGCCCACTGTCTGGCGCAAATTGCCAATTGCTGGCAAGAGGATAATCAGCCAGAGCGCGCCCTGGAAGTCTTTGATCAAGCCCTGACTCTGGATCCGCAACCGGCGATTGCATTGGCACGCGCTTTTGTCTTACCGATTGTCTATCCTTCGCAAGCTGAGCTCAGCCGCTGGCGCCAAGATCTGCAATCGCGCATCCAGGATTTAGCGAAAACAGGCTTTGAGCTAGCTGACCCTCAGACCCTGACCAGTCTGCCGACTTATCTGGCTTATCAGGGGCACAATGATCGTCAGATTTTAAGCTGCTTGGGTCAAGCGATTCAGCAAGCTCTGCCAGTCTTGACCAGTGGCAGCCTGAAGCGAAAGCATAGCCAGCGATCCCGCAAAAGACTGGGCTGTCTTTCGCGCTATTTTTATCGTCACTCTGTTCTCTCACCTTTTCGCTGGCTTTTGGCGACTTTAGCTCAGCATTTTGATTTGGTTTTGATTTCGCTGGATCCATTGATCAGTGATAGCCTGAGCCATGATTTACGCCACGAAGCGACAGCCTGGATCCCTTTGCAGGGGGATTTTAGGCAGAATTTGCAAACGATCCAGGCCCTGGAGCTAGATGGCTTGCTTTACACAGACTGTGGCCTCGATCCAATCGCCTATTTATTGGCTCAGTACCGACTGGCCCCAGTGCAAATGCTCTTGCCAGGCCAACCTTTGACCAGTGGGATTCCCAATTTCGACTATTTTGTTTCTGAGCGCTATTCAGAACCTCTGAATGCCCAGCAACAGTATAGTGAGCAATTGATCTTAATGCCTGAGCTATACACCCATCAGCCCTTCCCGATAGTACCTGCAGCCAGTCAGAGCCGCGCGCAATTAGGGCTCCCCGCCGGAAATCTGTATTTGTGCCCGGTGCAAGTGCAAAAACTGGTCCCCGTCATGGACCCTGTTTTTCAGGCCATACTGGCACAAGACTCCGAAGCCCAATTGGTCTTTATCGATTTTTCGCAGCGGGGCCTGGAAGCCCAGTTCTTACAACGACTCCAGCAAGGACTCTCCCCTGAGCAAATGACACGCGTGCATCTCAAAGCCCGCTATAATAGCCACCAGTTTTGGCAAGTCTTGTTTCAAAGCGATGTCGTTTTAGAGAGCTTTCCTTTTGGCTCCTGGAACACCCTGGTTCAGGCCCTGGCTGCCCAGAGTTGCGTCATCGCTCTGGCCAGTGAATGTCTACGTGGGCGCTATGCTCTGGGAATCTTTCAGCAAATGCAAATGAATGAAACGATCGCCAATAGCCCTGAACAATATGTAGAAATTGCGATTCGCTATGCCAGCGATCCTGCCTTAAGGACTTCCTATCAACGGCGCTTAACTCAGCGACGGCACTTATTTTTTGATCGCACCGATGTCCTGAGGCCTTTTTTGGAATTTCTACACGAGACTCTGGCCTGAGGCCAGCAAATTTAAGGGTCAGGCTTTCAATCTGTTCTTTTTTAGATACAATGATAGTAATCAAGGAGTTATGATGTGAATCAAAGCGCTTATCAAATTTGTCTCGACCGTTATGCTAGCGGTGAATTTGCAGATGAAAATTTTGCAACTAGTCTGGCCGCCCTGGCCCAACGGGAAAGCTTATCGCAATTGTCTGAAGAAGGCTATGCCAATTTAACCCCTGCGATTGTAAAATGGCTCTTGCGTGCTGAGAGTCATGAGGGTTCTGAATTGGTCTATCTTAGTCCAGAGGGTCGCGCGCGCGTTTTGCCTCTCAATTCTTTTTTTGATTTCCCTGATAAATACAAAGACAAGATGCCCTCGGGGGCTTTTTTATCTGCCGAATTAGATTCGGGTCAATCACTGGTGCTCTTTTTACCAAGCTGTGATCGGGAATCAACCTTGCGGATTTTAGAAGCCGCCGAAAATATGTTTCAGTTAACCACCGATCGCCCTTTGCGTGAACGCATCTTAGAAAAACTAGAGCAAGACGGTCATCTTTCATATTTAAGCCAGGATGGCCTCAAACACCTGACAGCCAAATTGGTCAAATATCTCGATTATGCCGTCAATGTGCGCCCAGGTTCTGAAATTATTTATTTCTCTGAACGCGGATTTGTCAATGGTGACGCCCTGGAAAAAGTCGCTCAAAATCCAGCCAAATTTGCCAATTTACAAAAACCAGTTTATCTGGCAATCGAAGTCGCAGAGCAGTCTGTCCTTTTTGACACCCGAGAAGTCAGCCCTGCAAATATTTGGCATCTGATGAAAAAAGCCCGCCAGATTGTAGAGCAACGTCAAAAAAGCCAGGCCTAAAACCCCGAATGCGTCTCTAAAAACCTTGATTCAGCTGCTGTCGTTTCACGGCCCAATATTATGTTGCGATGAGGGAAACGGCCAAAACGCTCAATAATATCAGCGTGGGCTTTGGCAAAATCCAGATTATTTTGATAGGGATTGGGACTTTGATCCGCTGAGTCTTGCACCATTTGTGCAAACAAATCAACACAGTTTTGCTGCATCAGCCGATCTTCGGCATGCATCAGAGGCATGTACAAAAACACCCGTTGAATAGGCCAGAGTTCTTGATCTTGCTGTGATTTTATTGCCGTCAGGGTGATTTGTTGGGCTTTGGGGTCTGTGGCCCAGGCTTGAGGGCTCTCCCGATAAACATTACGTGGAAACTGGTCCAGTAAAATCAACAGCGCCAGACTCCCAGAAGCCTGAGCTTGCCAGGAATTGTACCCCCCTTCTGCAGCAACTTGCATTGGCGCTGCAAACTGATCCTTGATGGCCTGGTCAAAGGCCGAATCTTTTTTAAACCAACGCTTCTGGATCGCTGGATCAACCTGACCCGCTTTCAAATCACCGAACCAAAACTGTAGAATAGAATCAATTAATATTGTTGTCATGGCTCTAAAATACAGGATGAACTCGCTGATTACAAGCAATTTTTTGAACACACAAGGGAGAATAAGCCGATTCACTCTCATTTCCAGCCCCTAATAGGTGCAGACAAGGCCTTTCACTTTAATTTTGACCGTAAGTTACTAGGACCTTTACAAGCAGCTTACCAAACCCAGCTGGCGCCCTATTTAAACGCTGTTGAGCAAGCACATTTACTTGAAGGCGTCTATTACCATAGTGAAATCTTGCCTCATGGAGATTTCTACTTGCTCTCATATGACACTTACCCCCTCCTGTGGCTCAGCAATCACACGCTCAAAACACATCAGCTCTTTGCCGATTTTCTGAACGGGCTGCAATTAGAGCCACCTATGCAAAAAAAGGTCGATTTTGACAAGCGCCTGCAAGTCTACAGTGGTTTTTTTGTGATCGGCAATCGCGCCAGTGAAATGAGTTGGCATTTTGATTATCGCAAGGGAGCCCCCGGTTATACCTTGATCACGCCCTTGTTTGACTGGCAAACTGAGCATGGCGGGCTCTGCTACCGTGACCGTCAGGGCCAGATCCAGGATTATGACTACCAACAAGGCCAGGCCTTGATTTTAGGTGAGGGCTTTGAGCATTGTACCCAGCCCTATCCTGTCAGCTCACAGCTGCGGGTATTGGTTTCGCTGACTTTTGGGCCAGATCGCTGGGATCAGTGGGATTTACTTAAACAAAATATTGCCGAGCAATCTTATTATTATCACCAACCCTGTGGTCATGCGGTAGGAACCTGTAATTGCCTGAAAAGATGGCATCAGAAATGGACAGAGTTCTGGCAGTTTAGAAAATAAAGATTAAATTTATATTATTTCTAGAGAAAAAAACGTCAGTTCTGACACTCTCTTCAAGATACCTTAAAGTAAGCCAATTCTTATCACTAAATCTTTCAGGAGCCTTTTCAATGGGTAGTATTAACTCTGGTCAGCCACTTCAGCCCTTAAATCAACTAAAAATTGAACCAGCAAACTTTGCACAGCATCCCCCGAAATCAATCCAAAAACAGCCTGTTAATCTTTCTGAAATCAAGCAAACGCTCACCCCAGTCGATAATCTCAGAGTCGATACTGGCGCCAAAGCTAAAATTGAATCTGCTTTAAATTTTATTGATACAGAGCCCCCGACCAAAGCCGAAATGAAATGGGCAGTAGAACTACAAAAACAAGTCCAACAAGGATACCCACCCTCAGCTGAAGAGGTTGCCAAATATGAAGATATCTTCTACCGCATGCAGAACTCTGAAACCGACAAAACTGACAGTCTTACAGAAACCCTAAAAACCGATGCTCAGCCTGTAAGTAAAGCCGAAATGAAATGGTTTGAACAGCTGAAAGACAAAATTAACGTAATGGGCTATAAACCGACACAAGCCGAAAAAGCCGCTTATGATGATATTATGGTGCGACTTGTCAAATCGGTAGGCGAGCTAAAAGAAACAAGCATAGATGCAAATGTTGATATCAAAAAACCCAACAAGGCAGACCCTGCCCAAAGCCTCAAAACTGCAAAAGCAGAGATTGACTGGGCCATGCAACTTGAGTCCAGAGTGCAAAACGGTTATAATCCGACATCAAGAGAACTCGCATCCTACACAAAAATTTTAGAGAAAGTTTCAGTTGAACAGGGCATTAATCCACAGCCTCATCTGCAAAAACCCACTCAGACTGAAAAGCTATCTAAACCCCCAGGACCTATCCCCACGGCACCTTCTGATAAAGAAATTAACTGGACCCTGGAGCTAGAAAACAGAGTCAAAATAGGCTATAAGCCAAGCTCTCAGGAAATAAAAAGCTACCAGGATATCGCCCAACGCTTGCAAGCACAAGGCCCCCCTCAATCACAGCCATTTTCCCCTGAGCGGAACTGCACCCCAGACCTGCTCACAGCCAAACAGATCCCCAACCCGATGA
>JBBKWI010000174.1:0-9283 GCA_037968875.1 Candidatus Sericytochromatia bacterium
CCTTAGCCCGGTACAAACGGATCGTGTTAATCTAAATGCCCTGGCCGGACGAGCCCGAGCAAATGTAGAGCTGATGCTAGAAAACCGCTCTGAATCTCATGTGCATCAATATGGTCAGGCCAGCGAAAGTCGAGAGTTAAGCAGCTCACAAACACGCCATGAGCGACAAGCCAATTGTGGCCCATCAAGTGCAGCAATCGTCATGAATCGCTTAGGTATTCCCCACCCCGGCTTACATGACATGCGCAAACAAGTCGGCGCTCCGCTGGGAAATCAACGCCGTCCAGCCTACGCCATCAGTTCTCAAGAGCTGATCAATATGGTTGAAGTCAATAGTCGCGCAGCCAAAAAACCCGTCAGTGGACGCGTAATCAATCTCAGTGCGAACTCCGGGCAGGCCTATGAGCAAATTCGCACAGCCCTGGATGCGGGCAAACAAGTTGTTTTGCGCACTGGCAATATGGAAAGCAATGGTCGCGGCGGCCATTACGTGGTGGTGGTTGCTGCCACACAACCTCCAGCACGTATCTTAAGCCTGATGGACCCCCAAAAAGAAAACGGTTTCGAACATGCCGAAAATTTTGGAGACTTCCAGACGGCTCTGCGAGACCGCCAACGCCGTGGCATGCCCAACGAAATTTTGGTCTTTAGCAAGTAAATCTATCTCAGCCAAAACGAAGCCCTCACTTGCGGGCCAGGCTTTCTCTTGCTTATATTGACCTACAAAACCCTGTGATATCAAGGTTTTAAACTTATTTCACAAAACCAAACACAAGGCATTGACAACTTGTATATATAAATATTAAGATTTGTAACAGATTGTGAGTTCACTTTCAACTTGACCTTTAGGAGAAATGATCATGTTTAATTCCAAAAGTCGCCTTGGCCTTGCACTGGTGCTGAGTGCCAGCCTTTTATCGTGCACCCCCGCCAGCCTACCAACGGCATCAAGTTCGGCCCCAAACACAAACCTTTCAGCAAGTACTTTGCAAGCAAGCCAAAGCCCTGGCTTACTTAAATCTCAGGGACCAAACGTGCAGCAAAGCAGCAGTCAAAGTGCCCGGTTTGCCCATCGTGCTTCGATCAAAGGAAAAATCACTCTGCCATTTGCGGTCACGACAACCCAGTTAGCCAGCGCTGAGTTTAGTCTGATGGCCTATCTGACAGGTCTGCCTGTTCATGCTCAGGAAGCAAGCGAAGACAGCCTGAGCCCTGAAGATCTCGAAACCCTGCAAGCAACAGTCAATGGTGAATCTGTTGAGATTGAGATTGTCACTGTAGAACCAAATCTTGAGACAGACGAAACCGTGCTGACTTATGAAATTGGTGAAGCCCCAGTCAGTGACGGCAACGACGTGATTGAAATCCAAACTGATGAGGGCACTCCTGTCTTAGGAGCCATTACAGATCTTGAAGAAAATCAAACCACTGAGCAAAATATCGATACCGAAACCACCTCTATTTTAAACACGGCGACCGAGATTCATGGCAGTACAAAACTGGGAGACTTAACCATTGATGATCTGATTGCCCTCGCTGTAAATCCCAGGTTTCTGCAACTCAAAGCCTCTCTGCGCTCCTTGCTTAGAAAAGACGGTACTTTCAAACACAATAAAAAAGCAAAGTATGCAAAATACGCTTCTGCCTGTGCTCAATCTGACGATGAGACCGCCGATTTCGAAACCCAAAGCAAAAAATCCAATGGGAAATCGGCAAAAGAAAAAAAGAAGCCTAAAATAGACAGTCATGATGATGAGCAACAAGATAAAGCCCAAAATTCAAAAGGGAAATCTAAAGCAAACAAATACGGAAATGTGCAATGTGGCAGCCCAGATGACACCAGCAACGATGACGCCAACACGGATGACACCAACACCGATGACGCCAACACCGATGACGCCAACACCGATGACGCCAGCACCGAAGGAACCAGCACCGATGGAACCAGCACCGATGGAACCAGCACCGATGACACCAACACCGATGACGCCAGCACGGAGACCACATCCACCAACTAGGGCTTGAGAACTGAACCCGACTAATTTCACCCACTTAATTTATGAGTGGGTGTTTTTTTGTCAATTGCTTGATGAACTTTTAATAACCCAGATACAGATTTTTGATACCAAACACCCTATATTAAAGAGTGTAAGATGCAGATCTAGGCAACGGCCCCAAAAGCCAAAACACCGGATCTGAATTACATTTTGAACCGCAGTCGAGTAAATCTATACGATGCGTCCTTGTTGTGAAGCATAGCAGCGTTAATTTCCACGACTGCGGTTCGCTATTTTTTGCCGGTTTGGGTTGCCTGTCACCCGGGCAGTATCAATGCTAAACTAGGATGGGAAACTGGCTCGCCACAGATTGAGATTCCTGTAACGACACAAGTCAACACAGGCCCCCTGGCATATTCTGATTGCCGGCTTCCTTATTTGAAGCCAATTCTGGCTATCTCCATTGCATAAAGGCCTCCCATGAATTCAAGAAATCGTAAACAAGCACCCAAAAGTGGCTTTGAAAAAGATCGCTCATTTAACAAATCCACTCCTGAAAACAAAACACGCTCAAGTAACAAAAGCTTTGGCAATAGCCGCTCAGCTGACAAAGATGATCGCTACAGCAAAGCCCGTCCAGGTACTAATGACGAACGCTTCAGCAAGCCTCGCTCAGCGGACAAAGATGATCGTTACAGTAAAGCCCGTCCTGGCGCAAAAGACGAACGCTTCAGCAAGCCTCGCTCAGCTGACAAAGATGATCGCTACAGCAAAGCCCGCCCAGGCGCAAAAGACGAACGCTTCAGCAAGCCTCGCTCAGCGGACAAAGTCGAGCGCTTCGGCAAAAGCGGTCCAGCTGCTAAAGACGAACGCGCGCCCAAAGGCCGTCCTGCGAAAGGACACACTAAAGGTAAAAAACAGCGTTTTAGCAAAGACACTGTTGAAAAAGAGGACAATGTTTTACTGCAGGATCGAACGGGAAAAGGCTTTTCTTCGTTGCCTGCTCGCTATCAAAAAGGAATCCCCAGCTCTAAGATAAAGCACAACCTCAAAAAAACGGGCCAAAAAGAAACCCGTTATAAAAAGGATGGCACCTTCAAAAGAGAGTTCGAGCCGGAAGAAATCATCCCGGTGAAGCCCTCAGGCGCTCCCAAACCCGGTCTACACGTCAGAAACAAACACCGTTTCGCCTATGATTTCGAAGCCCTGCTAAAAATTGCCCCCAATCTGAAACCCTATCTGATGATTAATCCCCGTGGCGAGCAAACCCTGGATTTTGCCAACCCCAAGGCCATACGAATTTTTAATCAGGCTTTGCTCAGACAAGATTATGCGATTAAGCGTTTTGAATTACCGGAAGGCTATCTCTGTCCGCCGATTCCTGGGCGAGCAGACTATATCCATTATTTAGCCGATCTCTTACGAGAGACCCAGGGCCATATTATTCCCCATGGCGACGGCGTTCGAGGTCTGGATATCGGAACCGGTGCCAGTGGCATTTATCCCGTGATCGGCAGTCAGGAATATGGTTGGGACTTTGTGGCCGTCGATACGGATAAGTCCGCAGTGCAATCTGTCGAAAACATGGTCTCAGACAACGCTGCTCTGAAAGGCAAAGTCGTCTGCCGCTTGCAAAAAAACGACGACTGCTTTTTTAAGAACGTGGTTGAAGCCGATGAACATTTCGATTTTTCAATCTGCAATCCACCGTTTTATCGTTCTGCAGCCGAAGCCCGCTCCGCCAATCTCAAAAAAAACAAGAACCTCAAAAAAACCAGTCACCCTCGCGCCCAGCGTAACTTTGCCGGTCAGAGTCATGAACTCTGGTATCCCGGTGGTGAAATGGCCTTTGCCAAAGAAATGATTGCCGAGAGCAAATTGTTTCAAAAACAGATCATGTGGTTTACGATTTTGATTTCCAATAAAAATCATCTCAAAGCCCTGAATCTGGCCCTGGAACATGCCGGTGTCAAAAACAGCAAAACCCTCTCGATGTCTCAGGGTCAAAAAGTCTCTCGGGTTCTGGCCTGGACCTATTTAACCCCGTCAGAAATTCAAGCCTGGTCAAAACAACGCTGGCCCCAAAAAGGCCCTAAACTAGAGAAGCAAAACAAGAAGAAATAAACAGACCCTAAGCTGCCTTGAGGGGAATGATTAGGTCCCCTCAAGTGCGATATGTACTGGAATCTGTTCGCTTATTTGAAACGACTTTGGAGCTCAATCTCAATGTATGCCTTGACCTTGTTCAAATCTTTGTTCAACAACCTAAGTAAACCTCTGATCTATAGCTGTTTGTGTTTAAGTAGCCTGGCCCTACTACCCAACCCGATATTTTCTGTGCACACTCCAGCCCAGGCCACAGCCAAACTCAATGGCCCGCTGCTGGGTGCAGTCGAAATGACCAGCGTCAAAATCTGGCTGCAAACAGACGCTAGTGCCACAATCAAACTGAGATACTGGCCTTCCTCAGCCAAAGGCGGCGCAGACTCCAGCCAGGCTAAAGAGATTCAAGTCCAAACGGAAGCCACCCAGCAATTTGCCCAAACGGTGACGCTTTCGCGCTTAGCGCCTGGTGTTCCTTATGATTATCAGATATGGGTCGATGGTGAATTAGTCCAACGGGAGCGTTTAAGCTTTCGAACCCAGGTCTTCTGGCAAAAAAGACAAGATCCGCCAGATTTCAAAATTGCACTGGGCTCTTGTGTTTATCTCAATGACGCCGTTTCAGATCCCCCCAAGAGCCAATTGGGTGGGGACTATGGCATCTTTGACAGCATTGCAGCAGCAAAACCCGATCTGATGCTGTGGCTAGGCGATAATATCTATTTGCGCCCCCTCGATTTTTATTCGGCTCAGGCGATCCATGATCGCTACCGCCAGTCGCGGGCCCTGCCTGAGCTACAAAAACTGTGGGCTCAGACTGCCCATTATGCGATCTGGGACGACCATGATTATGGTCCCGATGACAGTGATCGCAGCTATAGGCAACGCGAAGACTCGCTGGCCGCTTTTCAAAACAATTGGCCCAATCCCAGTTATGGCTTAGCCCAGACTGCCGGTGTTTTCACCCATTTTGAATGGTCAGACGTGAGTTTTATACTGACCGACAACCGTTATCACCGGGCCCCCAATCGCCTCAACGATCCCAATAAAGACTATTTTGGCCCAGCCCAATGGCAATGGCTCAAAGACACGCTCAGCGCCAGTGAAGCGACCTTTAAACTGGTGGCTCTGGGCAATCAAATCTTAAACCAACAGACACCCAGCGAGAATATGTATAGCTATACACGCGCCTATCAGGAGTTTCTGGACTGGCTAGCCCAATCTGAGATCCCCGGCGTACTCTTAGTCAGTGGCGATCGCCACCATGCGGAGCTCTTTAAACTGCCACGCCAGGGGACTTACCCGCTCTATGAGTGGACCGTTTCCCCCCTGACCAGCAAAGCCTACCCGCCTTACCCTGTCGAAACCGAGGTCCCAATTCGGGTTCCTGGCTCTTTGTATAAAGCCCGCAACTTTGGTTTGATCGAGGTTTCAGGCCCCCCTGAACAGCGCGTGCTTGATTTGCGTCTGATGAATATCGCCGGTCAAGAGCAGTGGCACACCCGTATTTCTGCACATGACTTAAGGAAATCCAGCTACAATGAATAAAATCAGTTCGAAGAATAACAGGAGTTTTTATGCGTCAAATTCTATTTGCTTTTGCCCTCTTAATCGTGACCACAGCCTCAGCCTGCGGCAGTCGCGGAGCCAATCCGTCTCCCAGCGCCAGTCCCAGTGCCAGCCCTACGGCTTCAGCCAGCGCTGACGTGACGATTACCGCAGATATCAGCCCCAGCCTCGAAACCAACGATGCGGTACTTGCCGAAGTCACACGTCTGCAAGATGCAGGCACCCTGACAGACGTGATCGTACGTGAGTCTTTCCCGGTACAGATTACAGCGACAGGCCCCAAATCGGTGATTGAAAACTTACAGGCCATGGCCAAAGGCGAGAGCCCCACTACGGGTGACTCCGTCAGCTTTACAAGTCTGTCTCAACAAGGCAGCCGCCGCAAAACCGCTGGCATGGTCGTCGCTGGCGACCAGGCTAGCTTTACTAAACTCTGGAAAGAACACACCGGTAGCAGTGAGAATATGCCCAGTGTCGATTTCTCTAAGTCAGCGGTGATCGCTATTTTTGCTGGCGAAAAATCGACAGCAGGCTATTCGGTCGAAGTGACAGCCATTAAAAAATCCGGACAAAAACTAGACGTGACCTATCAAGTCAACGAGCCCAAGGGTGATTTTAATGCCCAGGTGATTAGCTATCCAGCACAATTGGTCACCGTCTCAGCGGTTGAAAACAAAGACTTCACGAGCGTGAACTACACCAAAACTGCGCTCTAGTCTTTAGCCAAACGTTTTTAGCAGCTTCTTCAGTCCAAATTGGCCGTCTGAAGGAGCTGTCTTTCGTTTTTGGAAGAATACTGCTAAAAGTGAAAGGATACAGATACTTTTGGCACTGGATTTTATTTGTGACTTGTCCTATGATGAAAATGTTCATGAAAAAAATAGACCGTTGGGTCTTTTGAAACAGACGAGATGAATTTGATACACCACCGTGGCCCCGAAATGTCTTTCTGCCACACCCTCTCTTTGCAGAGGGGCCAAGCGATTGCGCCCTCCAGCCTCTCAGCCCGGCATTCCTGGTACTGGGCCTATTATTCTCTCCGCTTCATTTGCCTTGCGGCCTATCAAAAAAATTATTGCGAGAAAACCCTATGTTAGAAACAATTTTAGATGTGGACATTTTCGAGATTCGCACGCCCGCGCGTGAGTTGGAGACTGAGAAGGTACGCGCACTGATGGAGAGCATTAGTGAAAAAGGTCTGATCAGTCCGATCGCTATTTCACCCGATCTCTGTTTACAAGCCGGCGCCCACCGCCTGGCAGCTTTTAAAGCGCTCTACCAGGAAGTTGGCGATAGCTATCGCCACATTTCAGCACGCGTGATCGAAGCGGACAATAACTCCCACCACCACCAGATCGAGACCACCGAGAAACTTTTCCACCCTCAGCTTTCGATCCTGGAGAAAGCCGGGCATTTCAAATCGTATTTTGATGATCTCAAATACGGCCAGGCCCCCTGCAAAACCACCACGATTTTTAAAACCCTCGATATCTCCCGTCGCACCTTCTTTAATCTGCGCGCGATTGCAGAACGTCTGAGCGATAAAACCCGCCAGCGCATTCTGAATTCCAGCTTGAAGGCCATGGCCAATTCAACCCCCCAGTTAATGGCCCTGTGCAAGTACGAAGAAGACATGCAGCTGGCTATTCTGGAGCATATGGAAGCCAAAGGCTATCACACGGTCTTTGAAGCCATTAAAGCCCATCTCAGTGGTGAAGAAATCACAGTTGAGTCCACAAAGCGTAAGTTGTTAATGTCCCCGAGTCTCAAGCTCGAAAAAGAACTGCGTCAAGATCTACGCAATTTGTCTAAAAGCAGTGGCGTCGGCCAGAACGAACTCTTTAACGAGATCTTTGCCGCTGGCCTGGAAATCATCCAACACAAATACCGTTAAGGCTTAAATTTAGGAAACGAAAAAGCCGCCCTATAATCTAATATAGGGCGGCTTTTTAAGATAACAAATGATGGGTTTAAGCGCGGTAATCCAGAATTGGATAGGTCGGCAAGCCAGGCAGCGGTTGATCGAGATCGACACCGGTGCATTCTTTAACGCCATCTTTTAAGATGCGGTCTGAAGGCCCCTGGCCTGCGGCAAAGGTTTGAAACATTTTCAGTGGGTCATCGGCTTCGAGATAGACCAGCAAAAAGTCGCCATTGGGGGTTTGTTGCACATGCCAGCTTTCGACAGGCACATTGAGTTGTTTTTGTGAGGCATCAAAACTGGCAGCGTGCTCACCACCGAGGGCAGCACCCACTTCTTTGATACGTTCGGTTTTACCGGGCAGAATCGGGAACATTGCAGCAAAACTAGCCATTGATCTAAAACTCCCTTGTTTTGTAAGTATTCATTCATTGAAGGTCTTATTCAGACGTCTTCATCAGCCATTTCAATCCGTGCTGGGCTCAGGTAGGTCGGCCCGCAAAGGCAAGTCAATAATAAAAGTCGTGCCGAGATTGACTTCGCTCTCGACGCGGATTTCGCCGCCATGGGCCTCGATAATATCTTTGACAATCGATAGCCCTAAGCCCGTGCCGCCAGTCACCCGTGAACGGGACTTGTCGACTCTAAAAAAGCGGTCGAAAATATGTGGCAGATCGATAGGGGGAATGCCGATGCCCGTATCTCGAATCGAGAATTGGATGCGTTGGTTATCGAAGTCAGATTTTAAGGTCACAGAACCATTGGGGCGATTGCATTTGATGGCATTGTCGACCAGATTGATCAAGACCTGCAAGATCCGATCGCGATCAGCGTAAAGACTGACACCGGTCGTCTGGCCTTCTTGCACCAGCTCAATATCATTGACACGTGCATGGGGCTCCATTGTGGACATCACGTCCTGAAGCAAGTCTTCTAAGCCAAAACTGCTGGGGTGCAAGGCGGTTTTGGCGTCCTGCACATTTGACAAGACCAGTAATTCATTGACCAGTCGCGTCAGGCGATCGGCTTCGCGTTGAATATTGGATAAAAAGCGTTCTTTGAATTTCTCGTTGGTCATGGCGCCCATTTGTAAGGATTCCGCCGCCATTTTGATCGAGGTCAAAGGGGTGCGCAATTCATGAGAGACATTGGTGATAAATTCACGCTCGACAGATTCCAGTCGCTTGACCGCCGTTAAATCGCGTAAGAGAACCAGCCAGCGTTGCTGCTCCCCTTCTTTGATCGATTCGACGCGAACGGAAAGTGAACGGGTACGATTGGGCTGCTTAACCACAAGTTCTCTTTCCTGCGGAGCTTGCTGGCTATGAGCCGCTTCTCGTAAGGGTTGGATGTACTTCTGATTAACCTGATCAAAGAGTTCAGTATCAGGCGTTGACAGATCCAGGATCTCCTGGGCTTCCAGGCTGGCAGTCAACAGCTGACCTTCGGCATTTAAAATCAGGACCCCGTCTTGAAACAGGGACATCAACTAGCCCCCAAGCCGGTAGCCAAAGCCGCGAACGGTTTGGACATAGAGCGGATTGCTGGGATCTTTTTCGATTTTTTCACGCAACCAGCGGATATGTACGTCCACTGTTTTGGTGTCTCCGTAGAAGTCGAGACCCCAGACTTGCTCAAGCAATTCTTCGCGAGAAAAAACTTTGTTGGGAGCTGACATCAGCATCGCCAGAAT